>CAZEMI010000290.1:0-11007 GCA_964513235.1 uncultured Acidobacterium sp. | reverse complement strand
CCTACCCGGACGGCCGCAAGGAAGTGATCCTGTCGGTGCCGAAGTACGACTTCAACTGGCAGCACGAGTACGTGTTCGCGCAGCCGCTGCAGCTGCCGGCCGGCACCAGGCTCCACGCCAAGGCCTGGTACGACAACTCACCCCGCAACAAGTCGAACCCCGATCCGAGCAAGCAAGTGACGTGGGGTGATCAGACGTGGGAGGAGATGATGTACACGAGCATCACCTTCAGCTTCGCCCCGCAAACGTCCACCGCGGCTCCGCAACAGTGAACTGACTTGGGTCTTGGGTCTTGGGTCTTGCCCAAGTCCCAAGTCCCAAGTCCCAAGTCCCAAGTCCCAAGTCCCAAGTCCCAAGTCCCTACTGCGGCCAGCCGGCTTGCGGCAGCCCCTTGAACACGCGCAGCGACGCCTTGTAGTACACCTTCTTCAGCACCTCGTCGGGCAGCGACAATCCGTACATCTTCCAGAACGCGTGGTAATCGCGGTAGTAGTCGAAGTACTCGTCCGCGGTTTCGAACACGCGCCAGTAATACGGGTACTCCTGGGGCTGGAAGGAGTCCTTCCCGAACATGATGCGGTCCTGATACTTCACGAAGAACTCGCGCGCGGTGCGCGGCTGGCGGCCCAGGTCGTAGAGGATCGCGCCGGCCTCGATGGTGACGTTCGGGAACTGGTCGAGCATCTTGCCGGCCCGCGCGAGATCGTTCGCATGCCAGCCGAAATGCGCCGCCACGAAGCGCGTCTTCGGGTGTTTGCGAAACAAGTTGTTACGCTCCGTGATCAGCTGTTCGAAGGTCACCTGTCCGGGCTGGTTGTTGCGCCGGTCCGCGAACAGCGCGAGCTCCAGCCAGCGCTCGTTCTGGTAGTCCTGCGGCTGAAAAAACTCCTGCGGCTCGGCGGTGTGAATGAAGGCCGGCACGTCGAGTCGCGCGAATGCGGCCCACAACGGATCCATCTCCGGGTCGTCCACCTTCAGGCGCGATCCGTCCGGCTTGGTGATGCGCAGGCCGAACGACTTCGGCACCTCGCCGACGCCGATCGCCCCGGCCTTGATGTCGGCCTCGAGCTGCTTGGCCGCGCGCTCGCCCCAGCCCGGGCCGACGTTGCGGAAGTCGATGCCCGACAGGACGCGGAACCGATCCTTGTGCGGCGAGGCATTGAGCGCCGCGAGCGTGCTGGTCAGCCGCTGGCCCGACACGTTCTCGGCCACCAGCATCACCTTGATGTTGAGCGAGTCCATGACAGCCACCACGCGATTGATCGCCTCCGGCGTGGCGACGTTGCCGGGATGCCCGTGCACGTCGATGGCCGGGAACCTGGCCTTCGGCACCTTGTGCTCGGGCACCACCAGCGTGTTGCGCGGGCGATAGTCGAGGATGCTCGGCGGCGGTTCCGACGGCGCCATGCAGCTGCCGGGCCGCACTTCGGTGGTGCCCGGCGGGCATTCCTGCCCGGGCGCAACGCGCGTCCCGCCGCGCATGCCCTGCGCGGCGAGAACGGCGCCGACGGCGGCGACCATCAGGATGACGAGAACGGTTCGAATCGATCGCATGGCATCCCTATTCTCACACGAACCCGCGTCCTGGTCAGTTTCTCTTGTACCGTAAGGTCACCGTCGCTTCTGCGCCGACCACGAGCGGCTTGATGAATTGATGCGACACGCCAGCCCGCGGCACGTCGACGCGGATCGGCAGCACACCTGCGGCGCGCGCCTGGAGGTTGACGACGTGTTGAGACGGCGGCTCCGCCTGCGCGCGCGACTTGTCGATCACCGGTGACTGGCCAATCACCCTAACCGTTTCCTCGACCGTCCCGCCCTTGAGATCATCGCGCGATGCACCTGCCATGCGGAAGCGGCGGGCGTCGATCACGTTGCCGTCGATCGCGCGGGCCGAGTACTGCTCCGGGACGAAGACTTCCCAATTCACCACGCCGATCGGCACGTCCATTTTCGGCAACGCCATCTGGATATCCCCCTTCTTCTGAAAGGGCGTACCCGCGTGGATATACACGAACGACACGGTGTACGGAGCCGATGTCGGCAGTCCGGCACGCATCAGCGGAATGCGCGTGCCGTCTGCACCGCTCGCCGGTTTTGCGCTGCGCCCGGCGAGGTCAACGGACACGATCGTCGCGCCCGGCGGCAGTTCGACCTTCAGGAACGGCTGCGATCGACCTGCGTCCGCGAACCGCTTGATGGCAAAGGCCATCTCAGGGGGCGCCGATCCGGCGGGACGCTGATATCGGAACGCCGACAGGATCGGCAGGCGCGCCAGTGCGTGCAGCGACGAGTTCAGCTCGCGGACGTCGATCCGATGCCCCCCCGCGCGCTCGGCCGACGAGAGATCCATGGTGCCGACGCCTTCCACCGCGATCTCCCCGCGCTCGCGTTGGACGTCGTTCAAGCTGAATGCGCGGATCACAGGTCTGTGATCCACGCCAATGCATGTCGTCTTCAAAAACGTGTCGACGCGGAACCCTCGCGCGAAGCCTTTTCTATCGTACGGCGCCGGCGATTCTCAGTTGCTCGATATCGTCTTCGCTGTATCCGGTGGCGTTCAACACATCGTGGGTGTGCTCGCCCAGGAGAGGCGCGCGCCGTTTCGGGTTGAGCGGCGTGTCCGACATCTTGATCGGCGTGCCCAGCGTGCGCAGCGAGCCCAGCGTGGGATGCTCGACGTCCACCGTCATTTCGCGCGCCAGCGCCTGCGGGGTGGTCAACGCGTCTTCATAATCGAGAATCGGCCCGCACGGGACGCCGGCCTCGTCCAGTTGTTCGATCCAGAATGCGCGCGGTTCCCGCTCGGTAACCGCGCTGATCATCGACGCGAGCTCGTCGCGGTGTTGTACGCGCAGATGATCGGCCGAGAATCGGACGTCCGTGATCCATGCGGGATGCCCCAGAAGGCGCGCGAGTTTCGTGAAATTGCGCTCGTTGGCCGCGCCGATCGTGATGTAGCCGTCCTTGCACCGGAAGGCCTGGTACGGCGCGGTCATGCGGTGCGCCGAGCCCAGCGGCCCCGGCACTTGGCCGGACGAAAAATAATCGGTGACCTCCCAGACCGACAGCGCCAGGCCGGCATCGACGAGCGCGGTGTCCACGTGTTGGCCCCGCCCGGTCTTCGAGCGGTGGTGGAGCGCGGCCAGGACGCCGATCAGGGCAAACAGGCCGGCACCGAGGTCCGTCAACGGCACGCCGACCTTGACCGGGGCGTCGCCGGCGGTTCCCGTCACCGACATCACGCCCGACAGGCCCTGCGCAATCAGATCGAAGCCCCCTTTCGACGCCCACGGGCCGGTTTGCCCATGCCCCGAGATCGAGGCGTAGATCAATCGCGGGTTCCGCCGGCTCAAGTGTTCGTAGTCGAGCCCCATGCGCGCCATCACCCCCGGGCGGTAGTTCTCGATCACGATGTCGACCGAACTGGCGAGGCGCGCGAACACCTCGCGGCCCTTCGGTTGCTGGAGATCGAGGACCATGCCAAGCTTGCCGCGGTTGACGGCATTGAAGGCCGGGCTGTCGTTGCCGCGGGCCCCGGGCATGGTGCGCGTCGAGTCGCCGGCGGGCGGTTCGACTTTGATCACCCGCGCGCCCATGTCCGCCAGTAACATCGCGCAATACGGCCCGGCCATCACCTGGGTCGCATCGAGAACCGTTATGCCATCGAGTAACGTTGCCTGGGACATCAAGGAATCCGTAGGAATCGTGACGTTCGGTCGCCCCGAAGCGCGTAACGCGCTGACCTGGGAGATGTACGACGCGCTGGTCGAGGCCTGCCAGGCAGCCGAAGCCGACCGCAATGTGCGCGTCCTCATCATACGCGGAGCCGACGGTGCTTTTTCGGCCGGCACCGACATTGCCCAGTTCAAGGACTTCGACGGCGCCGACGGCGTGGCCTACGAGAAGCGGCTCGACGCGGTGATCGACCGCATCGAGCGCCTGCCGATCATCACGATTGCCGAGGTCGACGGTGTTGCCGCCGGCGGCGGGTGCGCGATCGCGTTGGCGTGCGACCTCCGCATCTGCTCGGCGCGGGCGGTGTTTGGCGTGCCCGTGGCGCGCACGCTCGGCAATTGCCTCTCGATCACGAATACAGCGCGGATGGTGGATCTGATCGGCATCGCCGCCACGCGCGACCTGCTGCTGACCGGCCGGTTGATCGAGGCGGAAGAAGCGCGGCGCTCCGGCCTCGCGAACGAGGTGGTCGCCTCGGAGCAGCTGTCGGTGGAAGTGATGAAACGGGCCGTCGATCTCGCCACGCGGAAACGCAGCACGGTCGAGGCGACCAAGGCAACGCTGTTGCTGCTGCGCGATCATCGCCGGCCCAAACAAAGCGCGGCCAACGACATCCTCAAGGAGTGCTACGGCAGCGACGATTTCAAGGAAGGCGTGGGCGCCTTTATCAAGAGAACATCCACCATCAAAAAAGCACCCAGCAAATGATCGCGCCGACCACGGTCATCGACAGGCCCCACCACAGCAACTGGTTGAACAGCTTCCGGCCGTCGGCCTCGCTCGGCAGCGCCGCGATGCACAAGGCGCCAATCGTCGACAGCGGCGAGAGGTCGACGAGGTGGCCGCCGACGTTCATCGACGAGGCAATCGCCATTGGGTCGGCGCCTAACCGTTCGGCCAGGCCGGGGACGGTCGGCAGGAACGCCGGCAGCACGACGCCCGACGTGCTGCTGTAAACCGACACCACGCCGGTGACCATCGCAATCACGAAGGTCACCGTGCCGGGCGACGCGATGCTGGCCAGGATCTCCGTGAACAGCTCCATACCCCGCTGCGCCGACAGCACGCCGATCAGCACCGTGACGCCGCACACCATCAGGATCACGCCCCACGGCATCCTCCGGATCGTCTCCTTCTCGTCGGCCGCCCTCACCAGTGACAGGAAGGCGGCGCCGGTGATGGCCGCCATGCCCACATGCGTCCGGAACCAGATCACCGACACCACCAAAGTGGTCAGTACCGCGAGCGTGAGCCAGTGGCGCGGCTCGAATGGCTCCACCGCCACGATTTCGGCGTCGGCGCGGGCGCCGGCCTGGTCGGACTGCGCCATCGCGGGCTGCGCCCGCCGCCGCGTGAACAGCTTCCAGCCGCCGAACAGGAAGTAGGCGGCGAAGGTGACCACGGCGTGCGCGGCCAGGTTGTTGAAGTAGGTCTCGAACTCGTGGCCGCCCAGGCCAATCTTCGCCATGTTGGCGTTGACGATGATGCCGGTCGGGGCGAACGCCGAGAGCGCGCCGGCTTGTGCGCCGTTGCCCACCATCAGCGCCATCAGGAAGGGCGGCACCGCCGCGCGCAGCGCCACCGCCATCGCCATCGGCGCCATGATCGCCGTGGTGGCGATGTTGCCGGGGCCCATGCTCGACAGGCCCAACGCGATGAAGAACAGCATGATCGGGATTACGCCGGCGTTGCCTTTGCAGGCCCGCACCGCGCGCGCGGCCATGCGGCCGAGGGTGCCGTTGATGTTGGCCATCCCGAACAGCAGCGTGACGCCAATGAGATTGAGGAGCAGATCGATCGGGAACGTGCCGATGACCTTCGCGAGCGGCATGCCGCCGAGATAGACGCCGACGATCCACGCCAGCGCCAGCGACACCACGCCGACGTTGACGCTGGTCACCATGCTGAGCGTGATGGCGATGACCAGCGCCGCCAGCGATATCCAGGCTAAGTCCATCGCGTCTCCTCTAACAGCGATCGCAGCAGCATCGCCGGGTGGACCGCCACCGCGCCGGCGAGATCGCGCACCTGGTGGCGGCACGAGGTGCCCGCCGCCACCAGCACCGATCGCGCATCGAGGGCGCGCGCCACCGGCAGCAGTTTACGCTCGCCGATCGCGCGCGACACGTCGTAGTGGCCGCACGTGTAGCCGAACGAGCCCGCCATGCCGCAGCAGCCGGCCTCGAGATCCGTGACCGCCGCGCCCGGCACGCGCGCCAGCAGCGCCCTGGCCGGCGCCGCCAGGCCCATCGATCGCTGATGACAATGCGGGTGCAAGTGTATGGTGGCCGGGCCGGTCTTGAGCTTCAAGACGGCCCGGCCGGCGGCGCATTCGCGTTCGAGGTACTCCTCGAAGAGCAGCGACTGGCGCGCCACGACGCGGGCCCGGCGTTGCAGCTCGCCGCGCAGCAGATCCGGCGCATCCTCGCGAACCGCCGACAGGCAGCTTGGCTCCACGAACACGATCGCCCGGCCGGCATTGGCCGCGTCGAACAGCGCCTGCACGTTGGCCGCGGCCTGCCGCCGGGCCTCGCTCAGCAACCCCTGTGAAATCAGCGGCCGGCCACAGCACACATTCGGCGCGAGCGCGGTGGGGCGGCCCGAGGCATTGAGCACGTCGATGGCGGCCACGCCAATTTCGGGTGCCTCGTATTCCGTAAAGGTGTCGACAAACAGCAGCGCGTGACCGGCAGTCCCATTGGCTTTCACACGCTTGCGGAGGGTGTGCCGCGTCCACTTCGGCAACGTTCTGCGTCGATCCACACCGATCGCCTGTTCCAGCAACCACCGCACCGGCGTGCTGTTCGCGATGGCGTTCGAGAGCGGCGCAAAGTGACTGCCGAGGGCAGATGCTGAATGAGCGTGGCCGAACGCATGCGCGCTCATCGTCAGGCGGTGGCGCTCCCAGTACCCCGAAAGAAACTCGCTCTTGAATCTGGCCACATCCACGCCAACCGGACACTCGCTCTTGCAGGCGCGGCACTCGAGGCATAAATCGAGCACGTCGTGGACGCCTTGATCCGACAGCTTGGCATCGCCGAGCTCGCCATTCATCGCCAGCCGCAGCGTGTTCGCGCGCCCGCGCGTCGAGTGCGCCTCTTCCCGCGTCACCATGAACGACGGGCACATCGTGCCCTCGCGGGTCTTTCGGCACAGGCCCACGCCGCTGCACATCTCGACCGCGCGGCCAAATCCCGCATGCTCCGAGAAATCGAACATGGTGGCCGGCGCCGGCGTCTGGTAGCCCGCGCCAAATCGCAGGTGCGACGTGATCGGCGGCGTGTCGATGATCCGGCCCGGATTGAACAGGCCGTTCGGATCGAAGGTGCGCTTGACGGCCCGGAACGCCTGGTACAGCTCCGAGCCAAACATTTTCTCGTTGAACGCGCCCCGCACCAGACCATCGCCGTGCTCGCCCGAGAGCGCGCCGCCGAACTCGAGCACGAGATCGGCCACTTCGTTGGCGATGGCTTCGAAGGTCGCCACGCCGGCGGCGGTTTTCAGGTTCACCACCGGCCGCACATGCAGGCACCCCACCGACGCGTGTGCGTAGACGCCGGCAGTGGTGCGATGCCGCCGGACGATCGCCATGAACTGCTCGATGTAATCGCGCAGCTTCTCGGGCGCCACCGCGGTGTCCTCCACGAACGAGATCGCCTTGCCGTCGCTCTTCATCGCCGTCGACAGGCCGAGCGCGGCTTCGCGGAAGCTCCAGATCTTCGCCTGCTTCGCGAGATCGAGCACGTGGCGAATCCGGCAGGAACGGTTGGCGCCGGTGAGGTCGCGCTCGACGGCCTCCATCCTGGCCACCAGCGCGTCGAGCGAGTCGCCATAGAACTCGACGCAGAGCAGCGAAGAGCCGTCGCGCTGGATCATGCTTTTTCGCTGCGCGTCGAGCATCGCGTGACCGCGCGCGTGCGAGAGGATGAAGTCGTCCATCACCTCGACGGCGGACGGCCCATGCTTCAGCACCAGCGGCGTTGCCCCCAGTGCGTCGAGCAGTTGATCGAACTCGATCGTCATCACCGTCTTCTGCGCCGGCAGCGGCACGAGGCCGATCTTGGCGTCGACGATGAATCCGAGCGTGCCTTCCGATCCGATCACGATGCGGGTCAAATCGATCGGCCGCGCGGGATCGACGAACGCGTCGAGGTTGTAGCCGCCGACGCGCCGCAGCACTTTGGGAAACCGCCGATCGATCTCGGCGGCATGCCGGACGCCGAGCTCGGGGATGGCGCGATAGGCGCGGGCTTCGATCGAGTCACCCGATTGCGCGCGCTCGAGTTGATCGGCCGTCAGCGGACGGAAATGGGCCAGCGATCCGTCGGCGAGCACGACGCGCTGTTCGCGGACGTGATCGATGGTCTTGCCGTACCACACCGAGCGGGCGCCGCTCGAGTTGTTGGCCATCATGCCGCCCACGGTGGCGCGGCTGGCCGACGACACGTCGGGCGCGAACCGCAGGTGGTGTGGACGGAGCGCGGCGTTGAGCTCGTCGAGCACCACCCCGGGCTCGACCCGCGCCCACCGCTCATCCGGATTGATCTCGAGGATGCGATTGAGGTGCTTCGACGTGTCGAGCACCAGCCCGGCGCCGATCGATTGCCCGGCCTGCGACGTGCCGCCGCCGCGCGGCGTGATGGGAACATTGTGGCGCGCCGCGATCTCGACGGCGCGGACCACCGCCTCCGCCGATCGCGGCACGACCACCCCCAGCGGCTCGATCTGATAGACGCTCGCGTCGGTGGAGTAGAGCGCCCGCGAAATGCGATCGAAACGGACCTCGCCGTCGATAGCCGCTGCGAGCTCGCGCTGCATCATCTATTGACTCTTGCCGCGGGCGGCAATCGGCCACACCGCTTCGACGCGATCGCCGCGCAGCGCGTGGAGGTGATCGTAGAGGTTGACCGTGGGGTCGCAATGCGGCGGGATGAACTCGACGCGGTCGCCGACCTTCAACCGGCGTGACGCCCGCGACAGATCCAGCCGGCCATGTTCATCGCCGGCCCACCCGTAGTCAACGCCGTCGAGATTGAGCGGCTTCGGCGTGAACGGACGATCGGTGGAGAACGCCTTGTAGCCGCCGTCGACAATGGCGAATCCGGGCGGCGTCGAGACCACGGTCGTGATCACCGTCAGCGCGTTCTTGAAGTCGTGATACTCGTCGCCGTCGGGTCCGCCGATGCGGCCGTAGTCGAGGTCCATGAAGATGAAGCTCCCCGGCTGCAGCTCCGTCATCCCCGGGTTGTCGGAATCAAAGCGATACGTCCCCGTCGATCCGCCGGTGACGATCGGGCAGCGGATGCCGGCCTTCTCGATCAGGGTCTTGGTCTCGACGGCTTTCGCCATGTTGCCGTTGGTGCGAGTGCCCCGGGCCGTGAACGGCGTGGTGTGCGCGGCCTGTCCGTCATAGGACTGCAAGCCTTCGAGCACCACGTTCGGTAATGCGTCGATCACCTGCGCTAGACGCAATGCCGGGTCGCCCGGCTCCACTCCGGTGCGGCCGAAGTACAGATCGATCAGCACCTTGATCGGCTCGCCGCCCGCGGCCGCGTCGTTGATCTCGCTCACGTTCTGTTCATCGTCGACGCAGAACATGGTGTCCGGCGCCTGCCGCGCGAGGGCAATCGCGCGCGCGATCTTGTTCTTGCCGACCACCGCAGTGGTGATCAGCAATCCCTTGATGCCATGGGCCGCAAAGACCGCGGCCTCGCTCAGGCGCGCCGCGCAGCTGCCGATCGCCCCGGCGGCGATCAACGCGCGCGCGACCTCCGGGCATTTGTGCGTCTTGCCGTGCGGACGAAAGGCCTTGTGCCTCGCCTTCAGGTGCGAGGCCATCTTTTCGATGTTGTCGTCGAAGGCGTCGAGGTCGAGGAGGAGGGCAGGAGTCGAAATATCGCCACGAAACAGCATGAAACGCGAATGCTAGCACTAGTTCTTTCGAGAAATTCGCACGATTGTCACGGGTGCCAGGAGCTGCTCGCGGTCGTTGGTGGCCCGCGCCTGGATGCTTCGCACGACGTCCATTCCGGCGACCACTCGCCCCAAGGCCGCAAAGCCTTGCCCGTCGGCGGCGCCGGCGCCACCGAAGTCGAGCGATGGTTGATCGCCGACGCAGATGAAGAAGTCGGACGCTGCGCTGTCGGCCCGGTCCCCGCGCGCCATCGAAATTGCCCCATCGACGTGACCCAGCGAAGTGGTGGAGGTTCTTTCGAGCGGGATGGTGCCGAACCCTTTCTCCGTTTTCGCCCGTTCGGGACTCCGGCCGCCCTGGATCACTTGAATCATCACGTCCTTGCGGACCTGGTTGTCGAGTCGAACGGCGCGATGGAAGCGGCCGCCGTCGTAGATCTTCGCGTCGACGTAACGGAGAAAGTTCGCGGCGGTGATCGGCGCACGGTCGGCATCGATCGCGACCGCGATGGTGCCCACGGATGTTTCGATGGCCACCCGCACCACCTCCATCGCGCCTAACGGCAACGCGAGCGCACTCGCGAGCAGCAACACGGTGATCACACAGGGCATGTTAGGATGCCGCGGCACATGAGAATCCTCCTTCTGGTCGTCGCCCTGGTCGTTTTCGCGCCGGCTGATTCGAAGGCACAAGGCGCGCCGGCCATGGATCTTAATGCGGTTACGAAGACCGTCAACGCCAATGGCATGGTGTTCCCGGTGGTCGATCACGGGAGCGGGCCAGCGGTGTTGCTGTTGCACGGATTCCCGGATTCGCGATTCTTGTGGCGGCACCAGGTGGGGCCGTTAGCGGCGGCCGGGCTGCGCGTGATCGCGCCCGACCTTCGTGGTTTCGGCGATGCGCCAAGGCCTCCGGCGGTGGCGGATTACCGCCTGCCGCTCATCGCCGGCGACGTGATTGCCATCCTCGATGCCTTGCAGATCACGCGGACCCGCGTGGTGGGTCACGACTGGGGCGCCGCGCTGGCGTGGTATCTCGCCGCCTATCACCCCGATCGCGTTGAGCGGCTCGCCGTGTTCTCCGTCGGCGCCCCCGGCACCTCGGGTTTCAACGCGATCGAGCAGCGGGAGAAATCGTGGTACTTCCTGTTCTTTCAGTTCGAGGGCATTGCGGAAGCCACGCTGGCGCGAAACGATTTCCGGACGTTCAAGGAATGGACGCGGGGCCAGGGTGACTCCGATCGCTACGTCAAGGACCTCGCCAGGCCGGGAGCGCTGACCAGCGCATTGAATTGGTATCGCGCCAACGTGCGGCCGCAGATGCCGGTGGACAATCCACCGCCGCAACCGAAGATC
>CAZEMI010000289.1:0-13449 GCA_964513235.1 uncultured Acidobacterium sp. | reverse complement strand
TCTTCTTTCCGCGCGCCGGCACGCTGATGGCACAACCATTCGACGCCCGCCGGATGGAGCTCCACGGAGCGCCGGTGCCCGTGGCCCAGGACGTCGAGATCACGTGGTACTTCACGGGAGTGTTTTCGGTGTCCGACGAAGGTGTTTTCGTCTATCGGACCGCATCGGCGCCTGGCACCTTCCAGCTCACCTCGGTTGACCGGCAGGGAAAGACCGTCGGCACGTTCGGACCGCCAGAGACGGACAGGCGGGTTGTGTTGTCGCCGGATGGCGCGCGCGCAGTCGCGAAAGACGCTCCGTACGCCGTGCCGGGCGAGCTCTGGATGCTGGACCTTGCCAGCGGCGGGCGCACGCGTTTTACATTCAAAAGGGACGTGTACTCGGACCCTGTGTGGTCTCCAGACGGCGCCCGCATTGCTTACTCGGCCGGCCGTCTCGGCGACACGATCTTCGAGAAAGCCGCCTCCGGAGGCAGCGACGGGCAGGTGCTGTTGAAGGAGCCGGGGTTGCGGCATTTTCCGACCAGCTGGTCGCGCGACGGTCGGTTCCTGCTTTATCACACCGAGAACGCTACGAACACGGGATATGACCTGTGGGCACTGTCCCTCAGCGACCGCAAGCCACATCTGATGCTCGGCGAGGCCTTCAATGAGTGGGCTGGCGTCTTTTCCCCAGACATGCGTTGGGTTGCCTACGTATCGAACGAGACTGGCGCGGCTGATGTCTACGTCCGCCCGTTCCGAGTGTCAGGACAGACCGGCCAGCCGTCATTCGGCGAGGGCAAGTGGCAGGTCTCGAAGGACTACGGCAATTGGCCGCAGTGGCGCATCGACCGAGAGATCGTCTTCAACACGGCTCCAATTGGAACGGAGGTTTTTGCGGCGTCAGTGAACACCACCGGTACCGCCTTCGAGAGTGGCATCCCGCAGCGGCTGTCCTTTCCTCCGAGCACGGGCGTGAGTAACACTCCGCAGTCCACTCCCGACGGCGAGCGCTTCTTGATCGAGGTGCCACTCGATCAACGAGCGGCGCGAACGTCAATCAGCGTGGTGCTCAATTGGCCAGCGGTCTTGAAGCAGTGAAAGCGCCGGCATTTAACGTTTCGTTCACTGCCGTCCACGCGAGTCCTCGCGAATCCACCTTGGTTCTGGGGACATTTTTGAGACGGTGTCCCTACTGCTGTCGAGGGCAACAGCTCAACACCGTTGGGGCGGGAACAATCGCCTTTCACTTGACGTCCTAGTGGAGCATGTGAGGCTCTGCTCCGGCCCGGGCTTGCGCGCGCTCAAGCTATGACGACCATCCGACGTCTTGTCCTCAGACTGCTGTCATTTTTCCGCCCTGGCGCCGCCGAGGCGGAGCTGTCGCGCGAGATCCATTCACATCTTCAGCTGCTCGAAGACGAGTTTGTCTCGAAAGGCATGCCCAGAGACGAAGCGCGGCTGGGCGCGCGACGCGCCTTCGGCGGCGTCGAACAGGCCAAGGAGCACCAGCGCGACGCGCGCGGATTTCGCTGGCTGGACAACTCGCGGATGGACTTCAAGCTCGGCGCGCGGATGCTGGCCAAGTACCCCGCGCTGTCGTTGATCGGCGGCGCGGGCCAGGCGGTCGGCGTCGCGATTGGCGCGGGCTTCTTCGCATTCTTTTATTCCTTCCTCTACGCCACGCTGCCAGTCGAGGGCGGTGAGCGCATCGTGGCACTCGAGAATTGGGACATCGACGCGAACAACGAGATGCGGCCGTCGATGCACGATCTGGTGATGTGGCAGCGCGAGATGAAGACGGTCGGGGAGATCGGCGCGTTTCGAACCATCGCGCGCAACGTGACCCCTGCTGGCGGCTCGGCTGAGGCCGTTCAGGTCGCACAGATCACGGCGGTCGGCTTCAACATCACCCGTGTGACGCCGGTCATCGGACGCGCGATTGTCGCAGCCGACGAGAGCGCCGGTGCCTCGCCGATCGTGGTCATCGGTTACGACGTGTGGCACTCGCGATTCGGCGGTGACGCGTCGGTGCTGGGACGAGAGCTGCGGCTCGGCAACGTGGTGCACACCATCGTCGGCGTCATGCCCGAGGGGTACGGATTTCCCGTCAACCACAGTTACTGGATACCACTCAGTACCGATGCTGCGACGTTTGGACCGCGAGAGGGACCCGACATCTTCATCTTCGGACGCCTGCGCGACAGCGCTGCGATGGAGCAAGCCCAGGCTGAGCTCTCGGCACTCGGCGCGCAGGCGGCCAGCGCGTTTCCGCTCACGCATGCCCGGCCGCAACCGCGCGTGATGCCGTACGCGCACCCGATCCTCGACATCCAGGGGATCACCACCCGCGACTTCACGGCGATGCAGTCGCTGATCAGCATGCTGGCGCTGATCGTCGCCGTCAATGTCGGCGTGCTGGTCTACGCCCGGACCGCCACGCGACAACGGGAGATCGCCGTTCGAACGGCTCTGGGCGCCAGCCGCCGCCGCATTGTCGGTCAGCTGTTCATCGAAGCACTCGTGCTCAGCGCGGCAGCCTCGGCCGCCGGCATCGGGCTCGCCAGATACGGCATCGCGCAGGGTTTCGCCATCTATGCCGCCGAGGGAAATGATGCGGTGCCCTACTTCCTCAACCTCGATATGCCATTGGCGGCCTACGTGTACGTCGCCATGCTGACCGTGTTCGCGGCCGTGGTCGCCGGCGTGTTTCCTGCGCTGCACGCGACCGGACGACGAGCGCAAGACACCTTGAAGCAAGCTGGCGGGACCGACGGGCTGCGCCTGGGACGCGTCTGGACGGCCATGATCACTGCGCAGGTGGCTATCGCGATGACGGGACTCCCGGCCACTATCAAGATCAGTTGGGATGGAATACAACGCGGCCTGACCAAGGCCAACTACAGCGAGGAGTCCTTCCTGGCGGCCATCGTCAGCACGGATCCCGATGCGCCGGCCGGCATGGCAGCGTCCGTCTATGCGCGCGAATCGGTTTTGCGGTTTGAGAAATCGATAACCGATCTCGTGGCCGATCTCGAAGCCGAACCGGCCGTGGCTGACGTGACGGTGGCAACCACCATTCCGGGTGCCGAGCCGAGGGCGCGCGTCGCCATTGACGGAGCGGTCAACTTTCAATCAGGTGCTATCGATGTGGGCTTCAACCGCGTCGCCACGGATTTCTTCGACGCGTTCGGAGCGCGAGTCATTGCCGGCCGGGCGTTACGCGACAGCGACAGCACGGGCTCGACGCAGGCCATCGTCGTTAATCGCGCGTTCGTGAATCAACTGCTTGGCGGCGCCAATGCCGTCGGGCGCCGGGTGCACTACGTCGAGGCCGGTAGGCGCGAACCGGCGACGGGTGGCACCACCACGCAATATGAGATCGTCGGTGTGGTGACCGACCTGGGCACCAACACCATCGAGCCGGATTTGATCGATCCGGTCATTTATCACTCGCTGCGGAGCTCGACGCGCGCGACGGCGCTGATTCGGATGCGCGGCAACGATCCGTTGCAGTTCTCATCACGCCTTCGAGACCTGACCTCGGCGCTCGATCCCACGCTGCGGTTGCGGATCGTGACATTCAGCGAGATGAAGCGGCAGCAGATGATCGCGCTCCGCCTGATGCTGCTCGCCTGCTCGCTGGTGGTCGTCACCGTCCTGCTGTTGTCGGCAGCCGGCATCTACGCGATGATGTCGTTCACCGTGTCGCAACGCCGCAAGGAAATCGGCATCCGCGCCGCGATGGGCGCTGATGCCGGCCAGCTGTTACGAAGCATTTTTACGAAGGCGGCGCTGCAGCTCGCGGCAGGGGTCGTGGTCGGCATCGTGCTGGCGCTAATGACCGATCGGGCCAGCGACGGCGAGCTGCTCGGCTCCTTCGGCCGCGCGCTGTTGCCGGTCACGGCCGTGGTCATGACGATCGTCGGATTGTTCGCCACGATTGGCCCGGCCCGTCGAGGCCTGCGTATCCAGCCCACTGAGGCCCTCCGCGCCGAATAGCACCCTGGAATTACTCAAGCATGCGAGCCGGATTGCAGTCGAAGCTGGCGATTGCGACTGCTCGCTCCCGGCGGCCGAGCCAGATGACGGGCTTCGACGAGCGGCACATCTCGATTCACATGCCATGTCTGGCATGAATGCAACGGGGTTAAGAACTCGGATCAGCGGTCTAGATGTGGAGACACTCTGGAGACGGCTAAAGGGCGCCAGAGTAAGTCGAAGCCCGCGCACCACTTAAAGCGACGAGAGGCAGGGATTATCGAAGGAAACTCGTGGGACGTAAGTCGTTGCTATAGCGGGAAATTTGGCTGGGAGGCAGGGATTCGAACCCCGATAAGCGGAGTCAGAGTCCGCTGTCCTACCGTTGAACGACCTCCCAGTAGGGTTGGAACCTCTGATTATACGTAACGCGCCGAACGCGCGGCAAGGCGACCGGCCGGCACAGCTTTGGCAGCCGGGCACCCGGCGCCGCCCCACGTTTCGTCACATCCTGCGTCACGAGACGTTTTTAGAACTCCTCCCCGCTTACGACGCGCGTAAGACCTGCTGAACTGCGAAAGCTCGCCTGCGCATCTGAGCGCTGAAACGCCGCCAATCTCGCACGGCCGCAACGGCGACGCGGGGCACGCGACTTGCTCACCCGCGCAGGCTGTGGTCGTTCACCGAGACTTGTTTTGACAGCGAGGAATTCACATGACGAGAACTTCCCATTCGTGGATCACGGCGGCTCCTGTCTTGTTGGTCACAATGTTGTGCGGTTCGTCACTCCTTTCGGCCCAGGCGCGAGATCGCACGCCGCCAACGGCGCCGACCGATCTCATTGTCACGGCGACTACGGAACACAGCGTGTCGCTGGCGTGGGACCCATCCACCGACAACTCGGGCCGCTTCAATTACCTCATCAGCGGTGCCGGCAAGACAGTGACAGTGAGTCAGGCTCAAACGAGTCACACGATCGAGGGCCTTCAGTCCGGTAAGACGTACACCATTCGCGTCTACGCGAAGGACTTGGCCGGGAACCTCTCGAAATCCAGCAATCCCGTGACCGTGACGTTGCCGGGCGAGATTGCCGCACCAACCAAGCCAGCCGTGGCGCTGCTGGATGTTGGTCCGACCCATGTCTCGCTGACGTGGTCGTCCACCGACGACGGCTCGACCATCTGGTACACCATTTACATCGACGGCCAGCCCGTCTCCACGCTCAATTCGAAGTCGGCTACGTTTACGTGCGCCGCTGTCCTGGTGCCCACGTACTGCGATCCGATCGATCAAGCAACAACCTACACGTTCACCGTTCGGGCTCGCGATGTCGACGGAAATTACTCGCCGGTCAGCGACCCCCTGTTCGTGACGACCGAGCCCGCTGACCCCAACGACCAGACACCGCCGACGCAGCCCGCGAACGTCACCGCGGACAATACCGGCGGGTTCCATCTCGTGAGCTGGGATCCATCGACCGATGACTTCGCCCAACAGTCGTTCATCCGTTACGACGTCTACGTCAACGGTGAGCTGCGCGCGGTCGTGGTTGGCGCCACCTCGGCGGAGGTGGAGCTCTACCTGGGCGAGACCAGTACCATCACCGTCATCGCGGTCGATACCGCGGACAACGAGTCGGCGCCGGGTTCGATCACCGTGATTTCCTGAGCCTGATGCGGCAAACGGGTGGGGCGGTCACTGGACGTTCACGACCGCTCCCACCCGCCCTCGGCCGGCCGTCAACGACCCTCCCTGAGAGGGTGATTCACGCGGCACCAAGTTTCCGGGAATAATCTCCGGCAGTCTCTTCCCACGGGTCGAACGACCATGCCCAAGACACGTGTTCTCGCCTACTTCATGCCCGAGCATGAACAGGCGGCTGCGCGCTAGCGGCGATTCGCGGCGGCGGCTTCGACGGCGGTGATGTCCACGGGCTTCACCAGGTGCTCGTCGAATCCAGCCGCACGGCCACGCTGGCGATCGCTTTCCTGGCCATAGCCGGTCAGCGCGATCAGACGGATCCCGCTGAGCGATGGCTCCGCGCGGAGCCGCTCGGCCAGCTCATAGCCGTCCATCACCGGCAGGCCAATATCGATGAACGCCGTGGCGGGCTTGAACTGCGCCGCGATCTCGAGCGCGCCTGGCGCATCGTGCGCGACGCGGGTGTCGTAGCCCTTCTGCGACAGGATGATCGAGAGCATCTCCGCGCCGTCCTCGTTGTCGTCGACAATCAACACGCGCGGCGCGCCGGCTTTCGGAACGGCAAGCCGATCGAGCTCGAGACCGCGCCGAATGCTCTCACTCTGCGCGGCCCAGGTGGCCCTCGGCAAGCGAATGGTGAACTCGCTGCCGCGTCCGGGGCCATCGCTCGTGACCTGGACGGTGCCGCCGTGGCGCTCCACGAGGTTGCGCACGATGGTCAGGCCGATGCCGAGGCCGCCTTGCGCGCGATCGATCGCCTGCCGCTCCTGCACGAACAGATCGAAGATGTGGGGCAACACGTCGGGCGTGATGCCAATACCGGTGTCGCGGACGCGCAGGAACACCTCGTGGTCGACGGCTTCACCACTGATGGTGATGTGCCCGCCGGACGGCGTGTACTTGGCGGCGTTGGTCAACAGGTTCGAAATCACCTGGCTCAACCGCGTGATGTCGGCATCCACCAGCAGGCCGCTCCTTGGCACCTGCACCGCCAGCGTGTGATTGCGCTGCTCGAGCAGCGGGCTCGCCATTTCGATCGCCTTGGCGACCACTTCAGCGATCTCGACGAGATCGGCCTTCAGTTCGACCTTGCCGCGCGCGATGCGGGACACGTCGAGCAGATCATCGACCAGCCGCGTCAGGTGCGTCACCTGCCGCTCGATCACGGCGCGGGCGCGCTCGGACTCGTTGGGCCCCTGCAGCTTCATCAGCTGCAGCGCCGTGACGATGGGCGACAAGGGATTACGCAGTTCGTGCCCGAGCATGGCGAGGAATTCGTCCTTCGCCCGGTTCGCGTTTTCCGCGGCCCGGCGGAGCCCATCCACCTGGGCCAGCGCCTGGTGCGCCTGGATCAAGTTCCGCGCGCGGACCAGCAGATCCTTTTCCGCAAACGGCTTGACGATGAAGTCCTGGGCGCCGTTGTCGAGGAGCTTGACCTTCAAATCATCGTCGGCCTTGGCCGAGAGGAGCAGGATCGGCGTGTCGGACCATTCAGGCAGCTTGCGCAGCTCCGCGATCATCTCGTCGCCGCTCATGTTCGGCATCATGATGTCCGAGACGATCAGATCGGGCCTGAAGCGCAGCGCCTGCTCGAGCCCCTCCCGTCCGTCGAACGCCGACGCCACCTCGTAGTGCGGCGACAGGCACTGCACGATGAACCGGTTCATGTCGGAGTTGTCTTCGACGACCAGCACACGAGCGGAGGCCGTGGCCGGCCGCGCCGTCGCGACGCTGGCCGCCGGCAGCGACGGCCGGAGCTCTTCGATCAGGCCGTCGAGGGTGGAGCGGTCCACGCCGCGCTCGCCGGCTCCCGGCAGGCTCTCGCGATGGCCGATTTGCAGGAGCGGCAGCGAGATTTCGAAGCGGGCGCCGCCGAGATCGGAATCGCGCACGGCGATGCTGCCCTTGTGCATCTCGACGAAGTCTTTCGCAATGGCCAGGCCCAGGCCCGTGCCGCCGCGCTTGCGCGTCGAGCCGCCGTCGGCCTGGCGGAACCGTTCGAAGATCGCCTGCCGCATCTCGGGCTTCACGCCTGGGCCGGAATCATCGATCGCCACCGTCAAGGTGCCCGTTCCCTTCGTGACCGAACAGCGCACCCGGCCGCCGTCGGGAACGAACTTGAAGGCGTTGGCCAGCACGTTCATGATCACGCGCTGCAGCTTGTCCGGGTCCACCGCGCCGACGCAGGGCTCGCTCGCCTCGACGGCGTAGGCGATGTGGCGATCGGCGGCGAGCACCGCGAAGTAGGAGGCGACCAGCCGCGCGAGCGCGCTGACATCCGCATCCTGCAGCTCGATCTTCAGCTTGCCGGCCTCGAGCTTGGAGAGATCGAGCAGATCGTTGACGTGCTTGAGCAGCATGCGCGCATTGCGGGCGATCACATGCGCCGACTCGCGCCGCTCGGCCAGCGTGATGGCACCCTGGTCGTCGACGAGGCGCTGCGCGGGACCGAGAATCAACGCCAGCGGCGTGCGCAGCTCGTGACTGACGTTGGCGAAGAATTGAGTCTTGATCTCGTCGAGCTCGCGGATGCGCTCGAGCAGCCCTTGCAGCTCGAGGTTCTTCTGCGCGATCAGGCGCTCCTGCGCCTTCTTCTCGGTGATGTCGCGGCCCTCAGCGCAAATGAACACGACCGTGCCATCGTCATCGGTCACCGGCATCAGCGACGCGTCGATGATGATGGTTTCCTTGCCGCCGGCGCGCCCGTAGATTTCGGTATCCCAGCGCACGAACTCACCGGCCGCGGCCCGCGCGATCATCGCTCGCAGCTCGTCGTTCGTCGCGGCGGATACCTGCCACCAGAAGGTGGTCCAGAACGGCCTGCCTTCGACGTCGGCGAGGGTGATGCCAACCGCGTTGAGCGCCACTTTGTTGATCTCGACGACGGTGCCGTTCGCATCGAGGAGGCCGACAAACTGCACCATCGAATCGAGCGTGACGCGCGCGATTTTCTGCCGGTACTGCTGAACGGGATCTGCTCCGAGTATCTCGGTGCCGCGGACGACGATAGGCGGACGCTGGGCGGGCATCGGGGCAACCATCATTGTTTGAGGGAGTTCCCTCGCGCAGCAAGCTCGGCCATGGACGGAACTCGGCCTCGGGGGAGGAGGGGGTGTGGCAGGTCGCACGCGATCATATGCCACCCATTGGGAGGCAGAAGTATGGTATATGTATAGCATGATGAAGACGACCGTCTACCTGCCGAGGGAGCTGAAGCGCGCGCTGGCCCGTACCGCGCGCCGGCGCGCGTGCAGCGAAGCGGTGCTCATCCGCGAGGGAGTGACGCTGGTGACCCGAGAGGACGACGCCCCGGCGCCGACGCTGCCGCTGTTTCGCGCCTCCGGCGCGTCAATTGCCGAAGACATCGACGACGCGCTGGACGGGTTCGTCCGGGCGTGATCGTTCTCGACACCGGCGGGCTCTATGCCGCGCTCGACGCCAACGAAGCGCTCCATGGCCGCGCCGCAGCGGCGCTCGGAGCGTCAACACCACCGCGCGTCCTGTCGCCACTGGTGCTCGCCGAGCTCGACTACCTCATCGGTAAGCGCGTGGGCCATGCGGCACAGATGGCCTTAATCAACGAGATCACGCGCGGCGCGTATCAACTCGAACCGTTCTCGGTCGAGGACCTCACACACTGCCAGCGCATCCTGGAGAAATACCGCGACCTCGGCATCGCAGTTGCCGATGCGTCGGTCGTCGTGCTGGCCGACCGCCATCGAACCGTCGAGTTGCTGTGCACGGACGAACGTCACTTCAGGACTGTGCGTGGCACAAACGGCAAGCCGTTTCGTCTGCTGCCGCTCGACGCCTGACCCAAACTTGGCGTTTCGCTAATTTTCGAGGTCTGACCCCGACTTAGCGAAACTGACAGCGTGGGCAGTAGAAGGTGGAGCGGCCGGCCTGCGTGATGCGCCTGATGGTCCCGCCGCATCCTTTGCGTAAGCAACTGCCGCCCTCACGTTCGTAGACACGAAATCGCGCCGACCCATACGGCGACTCGCGGCGTCGAATCGCCGCGTTCAAGACGGCTTTCACTCCATCGACCAGCCGCACCGCCGATGTCTTAGGCTTCCCCGAAACGGTCGCAATCGACGACGCTGTTCGCAGCGGCGAGAGCCGCGCGTGATGCAACGCTTCGCTCGCATAGATGTTGCCGATGCCGGCCACGATGCGCTGGTCGAGGAGGGCCACTTTGAGCGGGATGCGCTTGCCGCGGCACGCCCGCGCGAGCGCGGCGACGTCAAAGTCTGCCGACAACGGCTCAGGGCCCATCACGCGCAGCGACGGGTATTCTGCAACGCGATCGCGCGCGGCCAGATCCATGAACCCGAAGCGGCGCGGATCGTTGAACACCACGGTGTGACCGGACGACATCACGAAGATCACGTGATCGTGCGGATCGGCTTCGCGCGAGCGATCGCCGGTCGGCGCCACGTGGAACCAGCCCGACATGCCGAGATGCATGATCAGCGTCTCGCCCGACGACATCCGCACGGTCAGGTACTTGCCGCGACGTTCCACGGCGTGCACGCGGTGGCCACGCAACCGCTCGACGAATTTCTCCGGAAACGGGATGCGCAAGTTGGGACGGTTGACGATCACCCGCGTGAACTTCGCGCCCCGCATCGCCGGCTCGAGCGACCGGCGCACCGTCTCGACTTCAGGCAGCTCGGGCATGCTACCGTCCGACGGCCTGGCGCTGCTCCGGCGTGAGGCGCGGCCCCGTGGCGGCGTACGCGGGACCGATGTCGAAGAACGCGCGCACACCCTGGTCGTAGCGCCGCTGGAAGTCGGTGGTCCCGTTGATCCCGACCGGCAAGCCGAACTCCTTGCCCGCGGCGATCACCTTGTCGAGGCCGGCCTGCGTCAACTTCTGGTCGTGTCCGTACGACAGGCTCATGTCCCCGCCGCCCGCCCAGAGGATCACCTTGGCGTGGGCGTCCCTGATCGCGCGCGCGATCTGGCGGACGTTGTCGACGCCGAGCTTGTTCTCGATGATCACGATCACCAGCATGTCAGCGTCCGGCGAGAGACCCCACACGTCCGATCGCCGCTCGTACTCGCGTCCGCTCATGCCCCAGTAGCGCGCGGCAATGGCGTTACTGGCGCCGCGCAGCCCTTCGGGCTCCACGTTCGGGGCGTTCGCCGGTTGCGGATAGCGCACGGCCCTGATCGCGTTGATAGCCTGATCGGGCGTCTCGATGTGCGGGAACATCAGGCCGGCCACGCCAGTATCGAGGATTTGCTTCACCATCCACTGGTTCTGATGGATCTCGCGGCCATTCGGCGGAATGCGCACGACCACCGGCTTGACGACGCTGACGCCTTCCCTGGCGATCGCCGCCGGGTCCAGCAGCGCCCGCAGGAACTGGCTGAGGCCCTCGATATCGAACGGGTCGTGCTCGAGATCGTAGAGGATGAAGTCGTAGTTCCGGTTGTTCTGGAGCGTGACGGCGGCGTGATAGTCCTTGCCGACGCCGATGTAATTCCCCCAAATGGAGAACACCGGTTTGTCCTGCGCGAGCAATGTGATCACCGCGTTGGAGCGCGGCGGCGATGTCGGTGCCTGGGCGACGACCAGCGGGTGCGCCGTGGACAGCGCTACGAATGCGATGGTGGCGGCGATGACTGTGCGCATGTTGTCTCTCCCTGAGCGGCCGTGAACTGCGGACATCTTGACACGGGGGCGCGCCTTGACACCGATCGCTCCGGCATGACATAAGCAAGACATCGTGTTCGCGGTCCTGACCTGCGCGTGTTGTTGCTGCGGAGAACAAGCCTCCGACGGCCGCGCTGTGTCTTCATCGATCGCAACCGCCTAGCTCACCAGGCAACTACCGAATTCACAGTTTGAGGCCCGGAAGGCATCCTGCTTTCCGGGCCTTTTGTGTTTTGTTCAGGAGATCAACGTGGCCGAACGACCGATTGGCATTTATTACGAGCATCCGGACTGGTTCAAGCCGCTCTTCGCCGAGCTCGATCGGCGCGGTGTGGCGTACGAACGCCTCGACGCGGGGCGGCATCGCTACGATCCGACCAGGGACGACGAGACGCGGTTCGGGCTGGTGTTCAACCGGATGAGCCCCTCGGCGTACCTGCGCGGACGCGGGCACAGCATCCTCTACACGCAGCACTACCTCGCGCATCTCGAACATCTCGGCGTGCGCGTCATCAACGGCGTGCAGGCGTTCCGGCACGAGACGTCGAAGGCGCTGCAGGTGTCGTTGTTGAAGTCGCTCGGCCTGCCGTTTCCGGCGGCGCGGGTGATCAATCACCCGGCGGAAGCGCCGGCGGCCGCAACCGGCTTGCGATTCCCGATCGTCGTGAAGGCGAACATCGGCGGCAGCGGCGCGGGCATCGTCCGATTCGACACGCCGGAGGACCTGCAGCGCGCGGTTGACGAAGGGCGCGTGACACTCGGCCTCGACGAGACGGCCCTGGTCCAGGAATACGTTCCGGCGAGGGGCGGGCACATCACGCGCGTCGAAGTGCTTGGCGGCAAATATCTCTACGCGATCAACGTCTACCCGCCTCCGCCGCAGGCTACGGCGGGCCAGGGCAGCACGGGCGAAAGCTTCAACCTCTGCCCCGCCGACATCTGCCAATCAGCCGACGGCGTGGAGCTGAATCGGGGCGCCTGTCCGGCCGACGCGCCGAAGAACAACCTGCGGGTCGAGGGCTATACACCACCGGCCGAGGTCATCGAGGAAGTCGAGTTCCTGATGGACGCCGCGCAGATCGAGATTGGCGGCGTCGAGTACATGATCGACGATCGCGACGGCCAACGGTATTACTACGACATCAACGCGCTCTCGAATTTCGTCGCCGACGCGCCACGGGTGATCGGTTTCGATCCGTTCGCGCGTCTCGTGGACTACCTCGAGGCCGAGGTTGCCGCCCGGCCCCGCGCCACCAGCCTGGCCGGCGTGTCGTAACGCCGGCCAGGACGCGGTTCATCTCGCGGCTGCGCTCATCGCCGCCGCGAAGGGATTCTCGTCCGCGGTTGGCCCATAGACCGAAGGTAGCGGGACGTCGTGCATCCGCAGGTAGACCAGCAGCTGTCCGCGATGGTGATACCAGTGATTGAGCATGATCATCCGCAGCACCGCCGCTCGCGGCATGGCCATCAGCTCCTTACCGTCGTGCATCAATCGCCACACCGCGCCCATCGCCGCGTCGTCAAAGCCGCCAACGATTGTGCGCGCCTGGGCGATGCTGGCTGCGAGCGCCGGCGTGAGCTCCGCCGCCGTGGCCGCTTCGGGCTGGACGAACTTCGGCGGTTCGGGAATCACGTCCGTCGCCACCAGCGAGGCGACGTTCCCCGGAATAGTCGCGACGTGCAGCGCGAGCTGTCCGAGCGACATGGATCTGGCGTGCGGCTTCCACGACAGCTTGGCCTGTGGCACGCGATCCAGCACCCGGCGAGTGGCGTGGGCCTCCTGTTCAAGTTCGGCGAGTAATACATCGGCGATTCTCATGATCCTGCTCCTATTCGTGCCGTGCGGTTTCGGCGGTGCGCTTGACGCGCGCGTGGATGGCGTTCCAACCGGGCGCCATGTGTTGGCGGAAGTCATCGGGCACCGGCCCGACCAGCGAATGCTTGAACGCGATCAGCGTGCCGCCGTCGACTTCAGACAGCCGGTAGATCAGGTTGGACGTGGCGCCGGTCGAGATGAACAGCGGTCCCCAGATCTCGAGCAGCACGGGACGCTTGATGCTTTGCACGAACCCCCAGAGGTGTCCGTTGTCGCCGCCGAGATCGCGATACCACCGCCCGCCGGGC
>CAZEMI010000288.1:0-2962 GCA_964513235.1 uncultured Acidobacterium sp. | reverse complement strand
ACCCGCGGTCTTGAAGCCCGGGGTCACCGTGGAATCGCTACCTGAGCCGCGTGCCGCCGATCTGGCCGGACCGGCGGCGTCCCGGCTGATCCGCGGACGCGCGCTGATCCTCTGGGATCCGAAGGATCCTTCGAAAAAGCGCGATGCGATCGATACCGATCAGATCACGCCGGCCGCCGATTGCGTGTCGGAAAGCCTCGACACGCTCGACGAGCGCTGGAAGGCCGGGTCGTTCCGCTACCTGATGCCTGACTTTCGCGCCCGCGTGCATCGCGGCGAAACGTTCGTGATCGCGGGCGATCGGTTCGCCATCGGCAGCTCGCGCGAGATGTCGCCGGCCGGGCTCAAGGCCATTGCCGATGAAGTGGGCCTCGAGATGGTGATCATCTGCGGTCACAACATGGGCGACATCTTCCGCCGCAATTCGTTCAACCTCGGCCTGCATGTGGTGCAGAGCCCCGAGGCGGTGGCCGATGCGAAAGATGGCGACGAGTTCACGTTCGAGCCGGTGTCGCGGGAAATTGCCAACCTCACGCAGGGCGAGACCTACACGCCGGTGCCG
Organism: uncultured Acidobacterium sp.; assembly: GCA_964513235.1. GTDB lineage: Bacteria > Acidobacteriota > Vicinamibacteria > Vicinamibacterales > UBA2999 > 12-FULL-67-14b. The sequence goes on along the minus strand of CAZEMI010000288.1, from coordinate 2,400 downwards.
CTGAGCGCGAAGGAAGACGAGATCCGTCAAAGCGGCGGCATCTTCGCCGTGGGCCGGCGCGAGTTCGTGGACTCGGTGCGGCGCACACCCGAGGTGGTGTTTCCAGATCGCGATCGCGCGCGGACCATGTCGACGACGGCGCAGATCGTGTGGGCGCATCGCGTCGACAAAGACGCCGAGGTGGAGCCGGGCGCGACGCTGCGCGTCTATGCCGATCTATTGCCGGCGTCTGATGGCACGGCGCCCTTTTCGATCCACACCTTCAATCAAATTACCGGCGGCGACACCATCTTTCCGCGGCAGGCGGCCGTGGCCAACGATCACTTCGTCTTCACCGGAAAAAAAGACGACGACAAGCAGACGGCGATCGGGAAGCAGTTCGCGGCCTTCCACGGCATCGAGAAGCCGTACTACGCGACGCCCGGCGACGGCATCTTTCATTTCTATTTCCCTGAGCAGGGCCTCGTGCTGCCCGGTCAATTCATTCCCGGCGCCGACTCGCACAGCCGCGCCTATGGGGCGTACGGCGCGGTCGGCATGGGAGTGGGTTCAACCACGCTCGGGTTTGGATGGTCGACCGGCTACATCTACTTCACGATGGCCAGGGAGCGCCGCGTCACCTTCCGCGGCAAGTTGAGCCCCTGGGTCACCGGCAAGGACATCGTCCTCGAGTTGTTGCGGCGTTGGGGGGCGAAGCAGTCGCAGGGGATGTCGGTGGAGCTGGTCGACGCGGACAAACAATTGCCGATCGCGTTTCGCAACACGATTGCCAACATGATGGCGGAGGCGGAGGCGCTCAACGGCATCTTCGCGCCCGACGAGATCACCTACGCGTGGTATCGGGCGAAGGGGATGGAGCAGCTGCCGTATCCGCATTTCGCATGCGGTCCGGACGCCCGCTTCGAGATCGACGAAGAGCTGGTCCTCAACGACATCACGCCGATGATCGCCAAGCCGTTCAGTCCCGGGAACGCGTTTCCCGCCGAGGAAGTGGCGCGCGAGCACATCGGGTTCGACAAGGCGATGATCGGATCGTGCACCAACGGTAGTTACGACGATCTGTTGTCCGCGGCCCTGGTGATGATGGCCGCGCGGCAAAAGGGCATCACCAAGGTTCAGAAGGAACTGGTCGTGTTCCCGGGATCGGGCGGCGTGAAGGCCGCCATTGAACGGCCCGATCCGCGGCTCAATGGCGAATCGATCGCTGATGTGTTTCGCGGCGTCGGCGGCGAGATCCGCGCCTCGTGGTGTGGCCCGTGCTTCGGCCAGGGCAGCGATGCGCTGAGCAAGGGCCAGCGCGCGATCACCTCGTTCAATCGCAACTGGCAGAATCGCATGGGCCTGGGCGGCGAGGGCTATCTTGCCTCGCCCTCGGTAGTGGCGGCGTCCGCGCTCGCGGGCTACATGGCGCCGCCCACCGAGCTCGGGCTGACTTGGGATGCTGACAAGTACGGTGTGTGATTGATCTCCACGGATTACACGGATTACACGGATAAAAAGGCGCCGCTAAGAAACTGCCACGCCAAATCGATCGGTCCATCGCAGATTTCTCGTACCCGTCAGCCCGCAAGTCGTGATTTACGCCTGAATCGGCACGGCATGGCGCCTGCACCTTCTACGGCATGCCACTCGAGCCTTTCCCCGACCCGGACACGTTCAAGATCATCGGCGCCGCGATGCGAGTTCACACTGAATTGGGCTGCGGCTTCTTGGAGAAGGTATACAAGACCGCGCTCCCGATCGAATTCGCGCGCGCCGGCATTCTATTCAGGCGGGAGGTTTACCTGCCCATCTACTACGGAGGGCAGCAACTGCGTCTCGATTATCACGTCGACTTCATCTGCTTCAACGACGTGATCGTCGAAGTCAAGGCGGCGGATGCTCTCACCGGTCGTGACGAGGCGCAGCTCCTGAACTATCTGAAAGCGTCGAAGATCAGGCGCGGCCTATTGATCAACTTCGGAACGACGAGCCTGCAGCACAAGCGCCGGGTACTCGGATAGCCGGACGTCGAGCCCGCGGCGCCGCGCGTAGCGCGGCGCGTGCACGAAGGACGAGCGCGACTTTTCGAGAGACCGGTATCTGGCGGGAAGGTCTCTCGAAAATCGCGCCCGTCCTTCGTGCCGGGCGGCCTACGGCCGCCCCGCGGGCTGCCCATCCGTGTAATCCGTGTAATCCGTGGACAAGATCTTCAGCCGATGGTCACCAAACGCGCGCGCGCGGCAAAGACATCGTCATGAAGCACGTTATCGTCGCCGCTGTCTTGGTCACAACGTTCGTCACCGCATCCGCTCAATCCACACCGAAGTTGGCCGCAGATGAGTTGCTCACGGCGGATCGCACGTTTGCGGCGGCTGCCGTGAAGACCGACCTCGTGTCCGCCCTCAGTTCGATGTTCGC
>CAZEMI010000287.1:0-3341 GCA_964513235.1 uncultured Acidobacterium sp. | reverse complement strand
CCGCGGTCGGCGAGACACCCGCGTGGTTTCTGCAGGGATCGTTTCCCGACCCCACCGGCCGCACCATCGTCGAGCCCGGCGGAAAGGTGACGGTGCCTCCACGGGCCGGCGGCGCCGGTGGGCGAGGTGCCGGCGCGCGCGGTGCGGCCGCCCGAGGCGCGGGGCCGATCGCGGGCGCAGTCCCCGGTTGCTCTCGCTCGCCGCTGTGCGGACGCCGCGGTGGTACGCCGCGACAGTCGCTGCAGCGCGTCCAGTGGAAACAGACGCTCGGCTACACGTTCACGTATCCATATGTACTGCCTCCCGGATTCGGCGGCGTGCCGGCCGTCGCGCTCGATTCGAAGAACAACCTGTGGGTGTTTCAGCGCGCCGACATGGGGAAGCCGCAGGTCTTCAAGTTCGATCCGAACTACAAGCTGATCCTTGAAATCGCTCCCGATGTCATCGGCTATCAGAACAAAGCGCACGGCATGGCGGTCGACGCCGAGGACAACGTCTGGATCACGTCAGCGGGCAACGCCACTGTCACGAAGATCAGCCCTGAGGGCAAGGTGCTGCTCACGCTGGGCCAGAGCGGACGCCGTGGTGATTGGGATGAAGCCACGGGGCAGCGCCTGCTGTGGGAGCCGGTGATGATTGCGTTCGCGCCGAACGGCGATGTGTACATCGGCGAAGGACATGGAAACGAGAGCCCGAACGACACCGACTCGGAGGATCCGGCGAACAACATCGGCGCCTCGCGGATTATCCATCTCGACAAGAACGGAAATTTCAAGAACCAGTGGTTCGGCAACGAAGTCGGACAGGGCAAGTTCAACTCCGCCCACGGCCTCGCCGTCGATCCCACTACCGGCGACGTGTGGATCGGCGACCGCGAGGATTACCGCATCGTCGTCTATTCGGGCGACGGCAAGTTTCTCAAGACGATGCAGGTGAGAAATCTGGTGTGCGCGCTGCTGTTCGATTCCAAAGGCAATCCGTGGATGGGAAGCGGCCAGGACGGCCAGTTCCTGAAGATGACTCGCGACGGCAGGATTATCGGCGCCATCGGCAACGGCATGGGCATCGGCCACGGCCAGTTCATCGAAGCGAGCTACTGGGTGATGGACAAGCAGGACAACCTGTATGCCGGCGATACGAGTGTCGGTCGGGTGACGAAGATGCTCGCGCCGAAGCGCTAGCCCATCGGCGGAAGCTCGGGGAGCAGGCGCTTGAAGTTCGCTTTGACCGTCTCGTAGCATTCGCACGACATCTTCTCGAGGCCCGGCCGATCGACGATGGTGACGTGGCCGCGGCGATAGGAAACGAGCCCCGCTTGCTGCAGCTTCGCGGCGATGAGCGTCACCGTCGGGCGGCGCACGCCGAGCATTACGGCGAGAAACTCGTGCGTCAGGCCGAACTCATGTTGTCTGACGCGGTCGTGCGTCATGAGCAGCCAGCGGCAGCAGCGCTGTTCGGCGCTGTGAAGGCCGTTGCAGACCGTGGTCTGCATGATCTGATTCATGAACGCCTGCGAATACCGGACGATGCGGCTGTAGAAATCCCCGTGGCGTCCCATCTCCTCGATGAACGCGTCGACCGGCATCGTGTGGGCCCAGCCGTCCGCCACCTGCACGATCGCTTCGCCCGTGGAGATGTCATCACCGAAAAATACCCCTGCGCCAAGCATACCTTCGTTGCCGACGGTCGCGATTTCCGCAACCGTCCCGTCCCGCATCACCTTGATCAGCGAGCAGGCGCCGCCGCCAGGGAAATACACATCCCGGATCAGCTGTCCCTGCTTGTGAAACACCTGCTTTGCCAACATCGTCACCGCGTGGAGCTGCAGCGAGATGCGCGCGTATTCGTCGGGTGGAAGCGCCCGCAGCAGGCGGTTCTGCGAGGGGACTTGCGCAACGGCCGTCGGGCGAATGGTCTCGACGTCGTAAAGTGTTGTCATATCACCGCCTCCTGCGGGGTGAAGCTCTAGGAGGCGTGAAGCTTGGCCAGGTCTCTCGCGCTGGGCGAGGCGGCAACAGTCTCTAAAAGGTAGATCCAGCGTAACACTTCGCACGGAAAGTGCTGTGCAATAGGAGACATGGGGCGATGAAGCCTGAGGACTACTGGGATCTTCCTCGGCATGCTGTCGGTGCTGGGTGTGGTGCTGTACTTCAGAGGAGAGCCGCCCGGGCGCGGAAATTGGAAGTGACGGGAGGATGGATTCGATCCTCCTCGTCACCTGCTCGTTCTGGCGTGTTCACCAGCATCAGCGTCGGGCGATGCGGGCGCTCAGGCTTGATCCAGCGGCGATAGGCAATGAACGCAACCGCGCCCACAATGCCGGCGCTATAGCTCGTGAGCACGAACGCGCGAGCTTGCGGCATTGCATAGGCCACCACAGCCACCATCGCGAGCATCCCAAGGCCCCCGACGCCGGCGATCTTGATTCTGCTTATGTTGATTTCGACTCGGTCGGCCATGTCGTCCTCCGGTGTCAATGTTACGCCTGAACTGCGCGCTGAGCCACTCTCCGCGGCTTACACGCATTCCGAAGCAAGGAGGCTCCCATGCACAGAACGCTCGTGGCTGCCGTCATCTGCGTGCTGATGATGCCTGCCGCAGGACTTGCCCAGACTCCGTTTGCGGAAGAATCCATTCGCACGGCTGTCAAACGCGACGGCACTGCGCTGTCCATGCTGGCGGCGCCCGCCGCACAGCAGCAGCAATCGCAACCGCGTGAACGCACCTGGGCCGGACGGCATCCGGTGCTGTTTGGCGCGCTCGTCGGGCTGGCTGTCGGTGTGGCGGTCGAGGTGGCCGTGATACCCGGAGCAAGCGGCGGAGAACCGCACAGCGTCTATTTGCCGATGTTCGGCGGCGTGGGCGCCGGCATCGGATCCCTTGCCGGCGTAATCGTCTCGGCAGCGCGCCGGTAGCAGTACGGTTTATTCATTCGGCGTTGGCTTCTCGTAACTCAGGAACGAGGATGGCCGAAAAACAACACGTAGCCGTCAGCGTCCTGGACTTCAAATCCCCGCAAACCATCATCGTCGTCTTCGAGTGGCTTAAAGAACTCGACATTGCGCGACGAGAATTCTGCCGCCGGCGCATCAGGATCTGGGACATCCAGGTACGCGTCCCAGCGGGCAATGCCTTGTTTGATGTCTCGCGTGCAGTTCGGCACTGGATCGACACCGACGGCCTTCAAGAGGATCATCGCCGCACCCCGCTGCACAATGCCGAAGAAAGTGTCGTCTTCGCTGGGCGGCGGGGACATTCTTGACGATGAAGAACGGCGCGATATTTAAAACGGGCCTTCGACGTCGTCGGCGCCTGTGCCGGCCTCATCGTGTTCGCACCGG
>CAZEMI010000286.1:0-76499 GCA_964513235.1 uncultured Acidobacterium sp. | reverse complement strand
CGGAAGGCGGATCGTGGCGCCGCGCCCATTGCCGTAGTAGCCAGTATTCAGTAGCCAGTATCCAGAAAAGACAAGAGTATTTCTGGCTACTGGCATCTGGCTACTGGTCTACCGTCTATTGATCTTCACTCCACCGTTGGTCGTTCTGACGCGGACCATCGGGCCGCCCGAGCCGAGCGTGGTGGAGATGCCGCGGCGCGACGAGAGCTCACCCTGCACCGTAATCGGAAAGTCGATGCGCAGGCCGCCGTTCACGGTGCGCGTCTCGAGCTCGGCGTTGTAGCCGTCAGGAATCGAGAGCGTGACGCCGCCGTTGCTGGTTTCCACATCCAGCCCCTCGCCGTCCCATCGGGACCCGCCCAGGACAACGTTGAGACCACCGTTACGCGTATCGCCGTTGACGCGGCCACCCACGTCCTGCAGCTTCACGCCGCCGTTGGTAGTGTCGAAGCGCAGGTTGCCGGTGACGCCGACGATGGTGATGCCGCCGTTGGTGGCCGAGAGATCGAGATCGTTCTTGCGCGGCACGTTGATGCGATAGCTGACCGACCACCACTCGCGCCGCTCGAGATCCGGACCGGTGGCAGAGACGCGGCCGCTGCCGGCCTGCACCTGCACCTGGTTGGCAATCTCGCGGGCGCGCGGTTCCGCGCGCGCCGAGCCGCGGACGATGGCGCGGACGCGGATCTCGTTTCTGTCCCACGCTTCCACCGACACGCCGCCGTTCTGGCCGGCGTCCACGTTCAGCGGTCCCGCGGGCAGGTTCGAGTCGCGCACCTCGCAGTGCTGGTAGGAGTCGTCGTCTCGATCGTTGTAGTTGCGGCAGGGATCGGCGTCGGTGCCCACCTGCATATCGGCGTAACGCTCGACGCGGCCGGCGCGGAACGCGAGGCGATTCGAGTAGTTGCGATAGGCGCGAATCTCGTTGTTGATCTCCACCCCACGACGCAAAGTCCGCGTCGTGGGGGCCCCGGTCTGGCGCTGCACGCGGGCGCGCACCTGGCGCTCGATGGTGGCGGCGCGGCGCTCGGCGTTGCGCTGCGCCTGTGCGGCGGCGCGCGAGCGCAATTCCCACTGGCGTTCGAAGGTCTGCCACCGCCGCTCGATGGAGCGCTGCGTCTGGTTGAGGGCGCGCTCGACGCGCTCGCCGATGGTGTCGCGGCTGCGGTTGGCCTCCCAGCGGAAGGTTTGCGCATCCGGCGCGGCCGCCAGGCCGGCCAGGATGGCCACGGTGAACAGGATGCGAAGGGTCATCGTCTTCATGGCTGGTTGGACGAGAACCGCTTCGCGAAAGTTGGCAGGAGTTACGGGTCTTCGGGCTCGGTTGCGACCGGTCTTTTCGGGTCCGCGGACCATTCGCTCCAGGACCCTGGAAACACCTTAACCCCTTGAATGCCAGCATGTTCCAGCGCCAGGAGGTTATGGCAGGCGGTGACGCCCGACCCGCAATACACCACAACATCCTTGGGGTCGCGGCCTTTGATCACCGCCGCCCACTGGGTCTTCAGGTCGTCGGCCGATTTGAAGGTCTTCTCGGCTGTGAGGTTCTGCTGGAAGAAATAATTCGCGGCGCCGGGAATGTGGCCGCCGACTTTGTCCAGGGTCTCGCCGATGCCGCGATACCGATCGTGGGTGCGCGAATCGACGAGCAGGCGCGTGGGGTCACCGACGATCGCCGCCACCTCGTCGACCGTGAGCCGCCATCCCGGACGCGGCGCGCCATTGAAGTGTCCCGGCGTCGATGACTCGACGCCGCCGCGCACCGGGTGCCCCTCACGCTGCCACCGGGCGAGCCCGCCGTCGAGCACCGCGACCGCATCGTGCCCCATCCATCGCAACATCCACCACAGGCGGCCGGCATACATGCCGCTGTCGGCGTCGTAGGCCACCACTTGTGTGCCCGGGCTGATCCCGAGATCGCTGAGGGTGCGGCACAGCACGTCGGTGTCCGGCAGCGGATGCCGCCCGTTCGTGCCGGTCTTCGGACCGGACAAATGCCGATCGAGATGCGCATACCGCGCACCCGGGATGTGCGCTTCGCGATACTGCTCCTCACCCTTCTCGGGATCGGTGAGATCAAAGCGGCAGTCGATTCCGATCCAATTCGGATCGTTCAGGTGCTGCGCCAGGGTTGATGGATCAACGAGCGTTCTGTGCATTACTTCAATCTTTCTGCGAGTTGATGGAGGAACAGCCCCACGTCGGTGACGACACCAATTGTTTGTGTCGAGCCGCGATCGGAGAGCTTGGTGACGACCGCGGGATTGATGTCCACGCAGATCACTTTGACCCACGACGGCAGCATGTTACCCACGCCGATGCTGTGCAACATCGACGACAACATCACCACCACCTCGACTCCGGCCAGGGCCTTGGTATAGGCGTCTTGCGCGGCCACGAGATCCATGATCGTCTCGGGCAACGGGCCATCATCACGAATCGATCCGGCGAGGATGTAGGTCACGCCGTGGGCATGACACGCGTGCATGATCCCCGAGGTGAGCACGCCCGTGTCCACCGCCTTGGCGATGCCGCCGGCGCGGCAGATGGCGTTGATCGCGCGCATGTGATTGCGATGGCCATGCTCGACGGGATGGCCGCTGCTCAGATCGATCCCGAGCGACGTGCCCGAGAGCGCCACTTCGATGTCGTGCACGGCCAAGGCGTTCCCCGACAGCAGCACGTCCACATAGCCGAGCCGAATCAAGTCGCAGAAATACTGCGCGCCGCCGGTGTGCACCACCACCGGGCCGGCCACGAACGCGATCCGGCCGCCGGCGGCCTTGACGTGGCGCATCATGCCGGCCACCCGCGCCACGGCGGTTTCCACGCGCCGCTCCGAGGAGACCTCGTTGCTCATGAAGCCGAAGGTCGGCTTGTCGCGCGACTGCACATCAGGAGAGACGCGCACGCCCTGCATGCCGCACACCACGAGATCGCCCGTGCGCAGGTCGCGCAGCTTGCGGCACGAGACGGTACCGCCCTCGACCACGAGCGCGGCATCCATCCGCTGATCGGCGGCGGCCACCCACTCGCCCTCGAGGAACACCGCCGTGCGGTGATTGGTGGTGGAGTAGAAGTCGTCGGGCGCCGCGCCGTCCATGTCCGCGGGCCGCACCACCGCGCTCGGTGTGCCCTTGACGTAGCAGCCGAAGACGGAGAGCTTCGCGAGCAGGTCCTGCAACCGTGCGTCGGTGTCGGATTGCAGCTTCAGCGTGAGACGCGAACCTTCTTCGTTCTTGCGGCCAATGTCGAAGCGCAGGATCTCGTATTCAGATCCGTGCTCGACGATGGTGGTGAGGATCGACTGGAAATTACCAGAGTCGATCAGGTGGCCTTCGGCTTCGACCGTCTCAAAGACCACCCGATCGATCCTTCCGTGCTACGGCTGGCGCTGAAGCGCCGCGATGCGGGCTTCGAGCGGCGGATGCGTCGAGACCAGCGACAGGAAGCTCTTGCTGCCGCCGTTGATCTTCAGCGTGGCCAGCGACGGCTGCGACTTGTCGACCAGTTCCTTGTTGGCCATCAGCCGCTGCAGCGCCGCGATCATGTTGCCGCGGCTCGAGAGCGCGGCGGCGCCGGCGTCGGCGCGGAACTCGCGGGCGCGCGAGAACCAGGCGACCACCATCATCCCGAGGATGCCGAACAGGATGTCGAACGCAATCGCGGTGACGAAGTAGACGATGTACGAAATGCGCTCGTCGACCATCTGGCGGACGACGTTGGCGACCAGGCGGGCGAAGAAGATCACGAACGCGTTCACCACGCCCTGGATCAGCGTCATGGTGACCATGTCGCCGTTCTGGATGTGCGAGACCTCGTGCGCGAGCACGCCTTCCACCTCTTCCCGGCGCATCGATCGGAGCAGGCCGCTCGACACCGCCACGAGGCTGCGGCTCTTGCTCGGGCCGGTGGCGAAGGCGTTCACTTCCGGTGAGTCGTAGATGCCGACTTCGGGCATCGGCAGCCCGGCCTTACGCGAGAGGTGCTCGACGGTCTGATGCAGCCAGTCAGGCTCGCTTTGGCCGGTGCGGCCATCGACGAGCTGGACGCCCATCGCCTTCTTCGCGATCCAGCGCGACATGGCGAGAGAGATGAACGCGCCGCCCATGCCCCACACGAGGGCGAAGACCATCAGGGCGCCGTAGTTCATCCCGCCGTCGGGGGTGAACATGCCGGTGATGCCCAGCAACCCGAGCACGATCGACAGCGTGATCATGATCGCCAGGTTGGTCAGGACGAACAGGAGTATGCGTTTCATAGCCTCAAGAATAGCAAACCACGAAACCGCGTGAAATATACGAAATTTGCAACGAACCCATCTGAATTTCCGAGCTATCCCTTCAGGTTATTGCGCCTTCGCGTAGCCTTCCGCAAGCTTCTTACGGGCGGCTTCCACGTCGCGGTGGAACACGAACAGCGGATCAGCGTTTTCGGCCTTATTCGTGAAGTTCCAGGTCTTGCCGCCGCGCTGCTTCACCCGCAGGTTCTTTTGCAGGTAGTCGACGGTGAAGGTTTCCACCTGGGCGTAGGGCAGCGTGAACGCGTCGCCCTTGTTCGACGCCACGTACTGTAGACCGTCGAGCGACGCCGTCAGCGTGCCCTCGCACGACCCGATGCCGTGCCTGTGCACCACCGGCGTCCTCGCATTGAGGCTGACCTCCTTGATGCGGATGCTGACGTTGTTGGGGCCGGGGACCAGCTCAATGGTTTTCTGGACGCTGTCGAAGCCGGTGGCGGTGAGCTGCACGCGCTTGGTGCCGGGCTCGAGCCGATCGAGCGTCAGCGGCGTGTTGCCGACGAACGCGCGGTCGAGGAACACCGACGCGCCGGGCACGTCGGACTCGAGCGTGAGCGAGGCGAGCGTCGGCGCGGCGGGCGCCGCGGGCGCCACGGGCTTGGGCGCGGCCTTCTTCGGCGCGGTCTTGCGCGGCGCCTCGGCCACCGGCGGGGCGACTTTCTTAGGGACGATGCGAGGGGCGGGCGGCGGCGCGGCCGCCGCGGGAGAAGGCGCCGGCTCGGGTCGTTCCCGCATGATTAACGCGACACCGATGGCGGCCACGACGGTTAGCGCGCCTGCAACGATCACCGTCTTATTCATGCGGGGGCGATCGTACACCAGGGCAACGTAAGCACGTCAATTCCGGCCGTGTAATCACCGGACTCGCTTGACCGTATTACTGTTGTGCTCACCATGCTGATCCGCCTCGTCGTGGCCTCAATCGCCGGCATTTCATTGGTCGCGGGCGTTGCCGCGCAGCAGGCCGCGCCGACGGAGTGGTTTCAGTGGCGCGGCCCGAACCGGGATGGGCACTCGGCCGAGACCGGGCTGCTGCAGTCGTGGCCCAAAGCCGGGCCGCCGCAAGCGTGGCGCGCGGCGGGGGTCGGGAATGGCTACTCCTCGTTCTCCACGTCGGGCGGACGGCTCTATACGCTCGGCGCGCGCGGCGGCATCGAGTACGTGGTGGCCCTCGATCGCGCCACGGGCAAGAAGGTGTGGGAATACCAGAACGGCCGCCGCTTCGAGAACGATCGCGGCGACGGACCCCGCAGCACGCCCACCGTCGAGGGCAATCGTCTCTACGTGTTCGGCGGCAGCGGCGACCTGACCTGTCTCGACAACGCCACCGGCAAACGGATCTGGACGGTGAACCTGGTCCAGAAATTCGGCGGGGTGAATCCGTATTGGGGCTACAGCGAATCACCGCTGATCGTCGGCGACCGCATCCTCGTGAACGCGGGCGGCAGCCGCGCGTCGATCGTCGCGATCTCGAAAGCGGATGGCTCGACGTTGTGGCAGCAACACAACGACGGGGCCGGTTACTCGTCGCCGATGCTGATGCGCACCGGCAGCCTCAATCAGGTGATCTTCTTTACCGACTCGCGAACGGTGGCGGTGGATCCGCGGGACGGGCGCCTGCTGTGGTCCTACCACAAGGCCAACAACGGCACCGCGAACGTCGCCACGCCGATCGTGAAGGGCACGCGCGTGTTCGTGTCGTCGGATTACGGCACCGGCGGCGCGCTGCTCGAGGTGCGGGCGGCGGGCAACATCGCCGCCGCCAACGAGAGCTACTTCACGCGCGACATGCGCAATCACCACGCGAGCTCGGTGCTGGTCGGGGATCACCTCTACGGATTCTCGAGCAGCATCCTCACCGCGCTGGTCTTCGACACCGGCAAGCCGGCGTGGCGCGATCGCAGTGTGGGCAAAGGTGCACTGATTTTCGCAGACGGCCGTCTCTACTTGTATAGCGAGAACGGCGTGGTGGGGCTCGCCGAGGCGTCGCCGGCGGGCTATCGCGAGCACGGCCGATTTACGATCCCGCAGCCGTCGGGGCAGCCCACGTGGAGCCATCCGATGATTGCGGGCGGGTTGTTGATCCTTCGAGACCAGGACTCGGTATACGCCTACGACGTGAAGGGCAGATAACGGCAATCGTCCCTCCTTCGGGGAAAGTCCGCCATGCTTGAAGTGCGCGATAATTACAACGTCCGCCCCCAAGGATGATTGACCGAACGCCGAACCCGTCGTGCGTGAAATGTGGCTACGCCGTGCCGCAGGGCGCGGGGTTCTGCCCCAACTGCGGCACGCAGATTCACGACCTCGCGTTCGATGCCGCCGCGCCCCCGGCGCCGGAAACCATCTTGCCGACCGTGCCGGCGGGCGCCAACGCCGGTGGCCACACCACGCCGGCCAACGCGCCGGTGTCGGGCATCGGTCACGCGCCGACCATCGGGCCCACCGGCATCGAGACCTCGCTCGCCAATCCTTCGCCGCGTCCTCCCGTCCACGCCGGTGATGGACCGTTCCAGCCTGGCCAGCAGATCAACCCGCGTTACACGATCCTGAAGCTGCTCGGCACCGGCGGCATGGGCGCCGTCTACCAGGCCTTCGACCACGAGCTCGGCGTCGCGGTGGCGATCAAGGTGATTCGTCCGTCCGCGCAATCGGACGCCACGGCGGCGAAGGAGCTCGAACAACGCTTCAAGCGCGAGCTCGTGCTCGCCCGGCAGGTCACCCACAAGTACGTGGTCCGCATTCACGACCTCGGCGAGATCGCCGGCATCAAGTACCTGACGATGCCGTTCGTGGAGGGCGAGACGCTGTCGCACGTCCTGCGCCGCGGCGGCCCGCCGCCGCTGGCGCGCGTCATCAAGATCGCGCAGCAGGTGGCGCAAGGCCTCGCCGCGGCGCACGAGAAGGGTGTGGTGCACCGGGATCTGAAGCCCGAGAACATCATGATCGAGCAGGCGGCCGACGAGCCGGTGCCGCTCAGCGGCGACGCGCTGATCATGGACTTCGGCATCGCGCGATCGGTGGAAGGCGGCGCCACGCAGACGGCCGCCGGGTCGGTGATCGGCACACTGGAATACATGGCGCCGGAACAGGCGCAAGGCAAGAAGGTCGATCAGCGCGCCGATCAATATGCGTTCGGCCTGATCGTCTACGACCTGCTGGTCGGGCGGCAGCGGCTGTCGTCGGGCGACGGGCCGATGGCGGAGCTGTTGCAGCGGATCGCGGCCGCGCCGCCGGCGCCGCGGACGATCAATCCGGAGATTCCCGAGGCGCTCAACGACATCGTGATGCGCTGCCTGCAGCCGTCGCCGGAGGCCCGCTACCCGACGACGCAAGACCTGGTCACGGCGCTCGATCGCCTGACCCCCGACGGCCACATCCGATCGGACGTGCACGAAGTGATCGTCACCCGGTCGCGGCCGGCCTGGCAGTTGGCCGCCGCGGCGGCGGTGATCATCGCGCTCGCGGGCACGGCGGGCTGGGTCGTCTCGAATCGAGGCGGCCTGCCCACGGCCTCGGACGTGCGTGAGCCGATCTCGGTGCTGATCGGCGATTTCGACAATCGCACGGGCGATCCCGTCTTCGACGGCGTCGTCGAGCAAGCGCTCGGTCTCGGCATTGAAGGTGCGGGGTTCGTCAACGCGTTCCCGAGACGCGATGCGCTGCGCTCCGCCGCCGCCATCAAGCCGGGCGCCCGACTCGACGAGCCGACGGCGCGGCTGGTGGCCTTGCGCGAGAGTCTCGGAATGGTCATCGTCGGCGCGATCGAGCCGAAAGGCAGCGGCTATCACATCACGATCAAGGGCGTCGGCCCTGGCGACGACGCGGCGGTGAAGTACACCCTCGAGGGTGATGCCGCGAGCAAGGCGGACGTGCTCCAGACCGTGGGCGCGCTGGCGGCTCAGGTGCGCGTGGCGCTCGGCGACACGGTGGCGCCGGCTGCGAACGATGCGTTCACCGCGGCGAGCCTGGAAGCCGCGCGCGAGTACGTGCGCGCGCAGGAGCTGCAGGTGGCTGGCAACGGCGATGCCGCGATCAAGGCCTATCTCGAAGCGGCGCGGCTCGATCCGAATTTCGGGCGTGCCTATTCCGGCGCCGCGACGCAGGCCAACAATCTTGGCCGGCGCGAGGAGGCTGCCAAGTATTACGACGAAGCGCTCGCGCGTATCGATCGCATGACGGAGCGCGAGAAGTTTCGTACTCGTGGACAGTACTACCTCTTCTCACGCAACGCTCCGAAAGCCGTCGAGGAGCTGTCGGCGTTGGTGGAGCGATACCCGTCCGATGGGATCGGCCTCAACAATCTGGCGTTTGCGTACCAGCAGTTGCGGCAGTTCGACAAGGCGACGGAAATCGGTATACGTGCCGCTTCGCTGCATCCCAACAACGTGATCCGGCAGAACAACGTCGCGCTCTATGCCATGTACGCGGGCAAGTTTGACGAGGCGATCTCTCGCGGCAAGCGTGCCGCAGAGATCAACAAGACCTATGCCCTGGCCTGGGTGACACAGGGCCTTGCGGCGGCGGCGCTCGGCCAGTACGACGACGCGGCGGCGGCCTACACCACGATGGGCGCATTGCCTGGCTGGAAGGCCGTGGCGGCGCAAGGCACAGCCGATCTCGCGCTGCTGCACGGCCGGGTGCGCGATGCCGCGGCGGCGCTCGAGCCGTTGCTCGACGAGAAGCTCCCACCCAGTCAGCTCGCGCGCATCCAGACCACGCTGGCCTCGGTTCGACTGTCGCAAGGCCGCACGGCCGAGGCCATCAAGCTGGCGGAGGCGGCGGTGGCCGCGAGCCCCGATCCGACGACGCGATTCGAAGCCGGCCGCATCCTGCTGGCGGGCGGCAACAGCGCGCGCGCGAAGGCCCTGGCCGCCGATCTCGACAAGGCGCTGTCACCGGAAACGCAGGCGCTTGCCGCCACTTTGCAGGGCGAGATCCATCTCGCGTCGCGCGATGCGCGCGCCGCGATCGCGGCATTGCAAGGTGCGCTGAAGCTCGCCGACGCCTGGCAGACGCGCTACCTCCTCGGCCGCGCCTATCTCGACGCCGGCGCCTTCGCGGAAGCGGATTCGGAATTCGATGCGTGCCTGCGGCGGCGCGGGGAAGCGACGGCCGTGCACCTGGATGATGTGCCGACGTGGCGCGTGATCGCGCCGGTGTATTACTACCAGGGTGTGACGCGCGCGGCGCTGAAGAACGGCCCCGGCGCCGCCGAGGCCTTCAGGACGTTCCTCGCCTTCAAGGACGGCGACGAGCAAAGCGGGCTCGTCGCCGACGCGAAGAAAAGACTCGCCCAGTAATCAGCGGCGGATGACCACCGTCCAGGATCCGGCGTTGTCGTTGTACCCGCTGTCGTTCACCGCGAGCTCGAGCGTTCCGCCGGTTCCGGTGCTGACTTGAATTTCGCCCGCGCCAATGAAGAACCACGCGCTCTCCCCGATCCGGCCGAGCAGGCTGACCGCCGGACGCCCCGGCGCGAGATGCTGCTCCGACGCCGGCCCGATGCCGTCGGGCCCTGTGGTCCCCGAGTCGGGTAACCATGACACGCCGCCGCTGGCGGTAATCCACACTTTTTGACCGGCCGCGAACTCGAGCACCGGCAACGGAGCCTCACCCGTGTTGTTGCTGCCTGGCTCGCAGCAGTTGGGATTCGCGAGACCGCCGGCCTTGCCGCTGACGATGGCGATGATCGGATCGATCACGGTGAAGTTGAATTGAATATCCGAGTGCGCCACGTCACGTCCCTCAACGTCGAGGCCGGTGACTTGCCAGGTGTAGTTCTTCCCGCCCTCGAGGGTGGTCTGCAGCGTGTATGACGTGCTGTCACTGAAGGCCGGCCAATCGATCAATTCCCACGAGACCGTTTCGTTGATCTGGATCTTGTAGGTGGTCGCTTCCGGATTCGGCTGCCAGGTCAGTGTCGGCCGCGCGGTAACGTCGGCCGCCTGGCTGGCCGGCGATGACAAGGTCAGCCTCTTGATCAACTGCACGTCGCGCGTGACGTTGCCCTCGCTCACCGTGAGCCCCGAGGCCGCCCACGCAATGTAGGAGTTGTCTGGCGCCAGCCATCGCAGCTGATAATTGCCCGGTGGAATAAACTCGAACCGATAGAACCCGTCGGCGTTGGTCGTCGTCGTCGCGTACGGCTCGTTGGCCAACTCGCCCTGGATCAGTTCGATGGTGACGCCATCGACGCTCGTGCCCGAATAGCGTGCGAAACCCCTCACCTCGAAGGTGTCCCCGACCGGCGTGCAGTTGCTGAACTCCGAGGTGTCGCCCGACGGGTTGGTGGCGGTCGCGGTGATGAAATGGCCAGCGGGAACGAGCAGATCGAGTGTCGCTTGCCCGCTCGAGGGGAATGTCGGGGTCGCCATGCCCACGAACGTCTTGCCTTCGCCGAACCCGGTCGCATCGCAGTTCGGGCTCGCGTAGAAGTGCAGCACGGCGCTCGTATTCGCGAAGCTCGTCGTGTCCCAGGTCACTCGCGTCGTCGCACCAACGTCGTTGTTGGCATTGGACAGGACCGGATGGTTCTGTTGTCCATTCGGATCGCCATCGATGTCGCCGCTGTCGTTCGCGGTCACGCCGTCATATCCGAGATCGATTCCCAGCCCGCCGTTGTCGTAGATACTGTTGAACCGAACCCGGTTGCCGCCGCCGGCGTTGATCATGATGATGCCGGCGTTGACCTGGTGATAGATCTCGTTGAACTCGATGATCGCGTCGCTGGTGCCGTCAAGGAACAAGCCGGCATTGGCCAGGCTTCCCACGATCCGGTTGTTGCTGACGGTGGGATCGATTGCGCCGAGCAGCGCCACGCCGTCGCCCCGGTTGGGCACTTCGTCGGTGGACCCCAGCGCGCGAAGGCCGATCTGGTTACTGAGGATCCGCGTCGTTGTGGTGGTGCCGACCCAGATGCCGGTGTGGTTGCCGGAGATGATGTTGCCTTGCGGCATCGTGCCGCCGATGATCGTCCCCGATCCGCCCGTCACCGTCACGCCCGCGTGACAGCACCCGAGGTCGTCCACGGCCACGTAGCGGCCGTTGCCAAGCGCGGTGCCATCGGCGGCAAGCCCGATCACGTTGCTCTCGATCCGGACGTTGTTGCCGTTGACGATGACGCCGTCGCTGAGGTTGGCCGAGATCAGGTTACCCGCCGGCGCGCCGCTCGGCGCGATGCCGCCAATGGTGAAGTCATTCGCGCCATCAACGCGGACGCCGTCGTTCGTGTTGCCGCGATCGAGCAACCCGGTGGCATCCGTGCCGATCGTGTTGTATTGGACCAGCGGCGGTGTCGTGAACGTGCCCGTGATCCTGATACCCGCCTCGGTGTTGCCGGAGATGACGTTCGGTTGTCCCAATTCGCCGATGATCGTCCCCGGCGCACTCACCACCTCGATGCCGCCGCCGATGTTGCCGCGCAGCTTCGGACCGAAGTTCGCTCCGCCGCCGTCGATGAAGTCGTCCAACCCGCGACGGATGACATTGCCGCCGGCATCGAGGCCGATGGTGTTGTTGCGGATGCGCGTGTTCATGACTGGACCGGAGCCGCCGTTATTCGCCAGCGCGATGCCGACCCCGCCGTTGCCGGAGATGAGGTTGTCCTCGATCATCGTGCCCGACGGTCCGTCGAACAGGATGACGCCGTGGCCGGCGTTGGGAACCAGGGCGAGGCCGTCGGTGCCGACGCCGATCCGGTTGTTCTGGATGATGTTGCCGGAGGCGCCCAGGAGGAGCGAGAGACCATCACCACTGTTGCCCGAGATGGTGTTGTTGCGGATGGTACTCGTGCTGGCGAGCCAGTCGAGACCGGTGCCGTTGCCGAAGCCGGTCGCGTTGGTGCGCGTGGTGCCGATGAGGTTCTGTTCGATCAGGTGGCCGGAGAACGTCTGGAACCCGCGAATGCCCACCGCGAAATTGGTGATGCTCAGGCCCTTGATCGTGACGTTATCGGCGTTGAGATCGAAGCCAACCATACCCGCGGTGGAGCTCGGGCTTCGCACCTGGATCACCGGCTGCCCGTCCCACCCCGGCTGAGACGTGCCATCGATGATCACCGACCCGGCCAACTGCGGCAGCGACGCGGTCAGGTTGATCAATGCGGGCGAGCCCGGACCTGCGCCCGGAATGTTGAAGCTGATCGTCTGGGCGCCTGGCGCGGCGTTGGCGGTGATGATCGCCTGGCGCAGCGATCCGGGGCCGCTGTCGTTCGTGTTGACGACCATCGTCGGCGGATCGATTTGGATACAGGCCGAGAACTCCGACGTATTGCCGCCCGGGTCGGTCGCCGTTGCCGTGATGACATGCGCCGCCGGCACGAGCACGTTCAAGTCGATCGTCGAGGTCACGCCTGAGCTGATCCCGAAGAGGCTGCCCTGGAACTCCCCGCCCTCGCCGTGACCGCTGCTGTCGCACGACGGCTGCGAATAGAACCGCAGGGTATAGCCGCCGGGCGCGAAATCAAGGGTGTTGTAACCGACCCGCGTCTTCGGACCTGCCGTATTGGTCGCGAACGTCAGGGTGGGGAAGTTCTGCAGGTTGTTGGGGCCGGCGTCGCCGTCGCCCGGGTCATTCGGCGTCACACCTACCGGACCGAGGTCGATGCCGAGGCCGCCGTTATCGCTAATCCAGTTCTCCGAGACCGAGGTGAAGGTTCCCAGCACCGAGACGCCGGCGCCGGTGTTGAACCGGATGATGTTGCCCCTGTCGGTGGGCCCGCCAACCACCACCAGGATGGTCCCGGCCGACGCCGACACCACAATGCCCGAGCCGTTCGGGCGCGCGGCGCCACCGCCCAGATCGGTGCCGATCAAATTGCCTTCGATCGCGATCGGCGTGAACACGGGCGGCGCGGCGCCCGCCTCGCCCACGGTGATGGCCGCGCCGGTGTTGCTCGAGATCCAGTTGCCCATGATCGTCGTGCCCGGACCGGTCAAGACGCTGATGCCGGTGCCGTTGGGCAGCGCCTCACCGGTCGCTCCCAACCCAATCTTGTTGTTCAGGATCTGCGTATTGATCGCGCCACACAGTGGGCCGCAGTTCATTTCGATGCCGGCCTGCGCCTGTCCCGCGATGACGTTGTCGCGGATCGTGGTGGCGGTGGGCCTGGCGGCCGCACCTTCCAGCACGATGCCGCGGCGGTTGCCGGCCGCCGCCGTTCCCGCGGGGTCGGTGCCGATCCAGCTGTTTTCCACCGTGTTGCCGTTGGCGCCGCCGTAGATGAACACGCCCGTGTCGCCGCTGGCGCTGACGACGCTGCCGGTCACGGTATTGTTCGACGCGCTGACGATATACACACCCATGTTCGCGTTGCCGAGCGAGGTGCCCTGGGGCCTGATGCCCACCCACGTGTCTTCGACGCGCGATCCGCTGGATCCGCTGATGGTGATGCCGTTGGCGGGGAAGCCCGTGATCGACAGGCCACGGATGGTCGAGTCGCCGCCGCCGATGACCAGGCCGGAGGCGCCGCCCGGCGCCAGGGTGCCGCTCAGCTCGATGATCGGCTGTCCGGCATACCCGGGTTGTGACGCGCCGTCGATCACCACCGGGCTGGCGATGGTGGGCAGTGCCGACAGCAGATTGATCACCGCCGGCGACCCGGCGCCCGCGCCGGGGATGCTGAAGGTGATCGTGTCCAAGCCGCTATTTCCGTTCGCGAACGTCACGGCGGCGCGCAGCGATCCGGGGCCGCTATCGCCGGTATTCGTGACGACCAGCGCGCTCGACAACGGGTGCACAAATAACGACACCGTCGTCGCATTGCTCGTGGTGGCGCCGACGATTTGGTATTGGAACGAATCGGGCCCGCTGTAGCCGGGTGCCGGCACGTAGTCGTAACCACCGGGGCTGGCGGCGCTCTCGACCAGCGTGCCGTGCGCCGGCGCGGTGACCACGTTGATCACTGCCGGAGCCACGAAGACGTCGTTGGCCAGCAGGCTCGCCGCGGAGATCACGAGCGATGGTGCGCCCGCCGGAACCTGGAACGCATCGGCGACGGCGAGCAGCGTGGCCGCGGTCACCGGCAGCACGTGCACATTGACCGTTGCCGTCGAGACGCCGGCGGGCGTGAGCGCGGAATATGTAAACGTGTCGTCACCGCTGAATCCGGGCTGCGGCGTATAGGTGATGCTGAAGTCTGCATTGACGATCGCCGTGCCGCCGGCCGGCGTCGATGCGCTCGTAACGCGGACGGTCGAGCCGAGCACGCCGCCCACATCCGGCACCACCATGAACCCCGCTTCGTCCGGAGAATTGCCGCCCGAGGTGTAAATGCGGCTCTCGGTCTCGCTGACGTGCAGGAACAGCGCCTGCAGCGGCAAGGCGACGCTCGACGTGATTGCCAGCGTGCCGCCGTCGAGCGCGGTGATGGTCTTGGCGTCGATGCTGCTGACATACAGCCGCTTGGCGAGCGCATTGAAAGCAGCGGCACTCGGTCCATCAGGAAGCGTCGTGGTGGCCAGGACGGCGAACGTCTCGGCGTCCAGCATGGTGACGGTGTCGGCGTTGTAGTCCACCACGTAGAGCCGCCTGGAGATCGCGTTGACCACAATCCAACTGGCGGTGTGCAGGCGGCTGTGCCCGCCGCCGGCATAGGCGGCGACCACGTTGTGTGTCGCGCCATCGAGCGCAACCACCTTGTACTCATTGGTGCCCGCATTGAAGAGGCCGAGATAGATCCGGCTGTCGCCGGGTCCGAACACGGCGGTGCGAATGACGTCGACGCGGTCGTCGGCGCCGAGCGAGACGCCACCGACCACTCCGGAGAGCGTAATCGGCTGCGCCTGCGGCACGGCGGGGAACACCGTGGACGGCACTGACACGACGGACGTATCCGACCCGCCCAGCACCATGACATAGGCGTTGCCGGTGTCCGGGTTGATCGCCACGTGCCGCCCGAAACCGATCGTCACCGGAGTGGGCGGCGGTGGCATCGGCGCGACGAGCGAGGTGTCGACATCGACCCAGGATGCCGGGTTGTTCGCGCCGTGGACGCGAATCTTGCCGGTTTCCTGTACGCCGGTGGCCGACGGGCCGCTGAGCCCAGCCACATAGATCTGCCCCGTGGCCTGGTTGATCCCCGCGCCGAACGGCTGGGCGATCGTCGCGACCGTCGCCGTCACGGTGTCGGTGGCGCCGTCGATCATCATCAACGCTCCCGGCCGCGACGCCGAGCCGGTGATGTCGGACGCGCTGTTGGTGAAGAAAAATATATTCGTGGCGTCGTAGCGGACGCCGAAGCCCCAGCGGCCGTGACTGGTCGGAGGATTGACGAGGGGCGTGTTGATCGACCCGAGCAGGCCCGCGCTCGACAGCACCGCCACACCGCTGTCGACGCCGGTGGCCGACGCATAGGCGCGCGCGGTGACCGGATTGACCAGGACTTGTGCGGCTTCGGGCGCCACGGCCAGCGACGCGGTGACCGCGAGGGCCGCCACCGACGGTGCGTTCACCGTGTGCACGGAGTTCAGGGTATCGGCGGCGAAGACGCGGTGATTCACCACATCAAGCGCCAGGTCGGCGGCCGCGCGCGAGAACGCGACCGTGGTGACGGCGTCGACCAGCGACAGGGTATCGATGAACGTCGCCGAGTGACGGAAGCCCCCGACCGACGCCACGACGCCGGTTTGTTGATCGACATCGAGATCGGACTGGCCGAATTCGGGCCCGACCGCGATGGCCGAACGCAGCGTATTGAAGTTCGGGCTGGTGCGGTTGCCGTCGAAGACGAACACCTGGGTCGGCCCTCGCAGGTAGACCTTGCCGGTCGCATGATGCACCACGAGCCGATCCTCGGCGTTGTTGAGCCGCGTGCCGCCGCTGATGACGGCGACCTGGGCGAGCAGCGTGTCGCTCGCACCATCGATGGTGTTGAGACGATAATTGCCGCCAAAGTTCCCGGCCGCGAACACCAGGTTCGACGCCGGGTTGACCGCAAGCGAGATCGATTGGTCGGTCCCGGCAATCTTCACCGGCGCCGCCGGCGCGGCGGTGTCCATCACATAGACGCCGCCTTGCGCGGGTCCGAGATTCACGGCCGCGATGTAGAGCTTGCCGTTGGCCGGATTGTGCTGCACGTGCATCACGCGCGCGTTCTGCGGCATCGACACCGTCCACAGAATGCCGCCGAAGCCGGGGCTGGCGGGATCGGCATCGATCGCCGACACCGTTTGCTGCGCCGGCGCGCTCACCGTGCCCGCAACGTAGTACAAGGTCCGGCCAGTCGGGTCGAGCGCCATCGTAAACGCGCCGCCGAGCGCATCGATCGCCGTTATCAACGGCTCGGGCAGCATCAACGACTGGTGGAACGTCGGGCTGGATGGTCGCGCATCGTACGCGTGGACCGTGCTATTCGGATTCCCGCTGCTGCCCATACGGAAGAACACGGTGCCGGTCTGCGGACTGGCCACGCCGTAGGTCGCGCCGGGGTCGCCAGGCGCGATCGGTAGGCGGCCGACGAGATGATTCGTCAGCGGATCGATGACGCCGACCGTGCGGCCGCTGCCGGCATAGAGCAATCCGGTTGACGGCATGTAGACGAGCTCGGCGACGCCAAAGCCCATGTTCTGCGCCAGCCCGGGCTGGTGGGTCGTGATGACCTTCGTCGAACCGAGCAGCGCCGCATCGTTGCCGAGCACGTTGATCCGCACGGGGGTCAGCGGGCTGGTCCACACTTCGTCGTTGGTGCCGGCCGGCGCGGGTGGCGGCACCACCGGCGGTTCGGTGACGCCGTCTTCCGCGTCCTCTGTGTTCACGCTCTGCTGCTGTACGCCCGGCGTGACGTCCTCGCCAGGCAGCAGCCGCGCGTCGATGTACTCGATCTTCGGTACGCCGTTCTCCAGCACCGGCGTCCCATCGGCGTTAAGCTTCGGCACGCCGACGTTGTCGGACGTGTCGTCGTCGATCACGCGCATCACGATGCGGCCTTCTTCACCCGGGGCCAGCCACAATGTGGCGTTACTTTCCGCAGGGTCGTTCGGATCCGACGGGCTGCCGTCCGGCGGCACGAGCACGGGGTTGCGGATGCTCGTCAGCAGGATGTTGCGGGTCTGGAACCCGAGCTGGCAGCCGTTGGGCACCGTGACGGGCGTGCGATAGGTCTTCAGCAGGATCAGCTGCAACTGCACGCCGGTGGGCAGGTTCTGCTGCGACAGGAACAGGTTGACGTTGAAGGCCGCGGTGGTATTGCCGGTGTTGGTCACCTTCCACGTGACGTCGGCAATCGAGCCGTTCTCGATGTCCGGATTCTCGATATCCGGATTCTCAATGTCCGGATTCTCGATATCGGGGTTCTCAATGTCCGGATTCTCGATGTCCGGATTTTCGATATCCGGATTGGCGACGCGGACGTTCTCGATATCCGGGTTTTCGATATCCGGGTTTTCGATGTCAGGATTCTCAATATCGGGGTTCTCGATGTCCGGGTTCTCGATGTCCGGATTTTCGATGTCGGGATTTTCGATGTCCGGGTTGTAGACCTCGGCGTTCTCGATGTCCGGATTTTCAATGTCCGGGTTCTCGATGTCCGGATTCTCGATGTCCGGATTCTCGATGTCGGGGTTCAGCAGCACCGTCGCTGAGACGCCAGGGTCTTTCTCCTCTGCCGTCGAGTAGCTATCCGGCGGCATGGTCCGCAGATCGACCAGCTCCGAAATGGCGACGTTGATCTGCGCATCGGGATCGGTCGACGTCACGTAGACGGTGCGCGTCGCCGTCGAACGCGCCGGCACGATCATTTCGATCGCCGTCTCGGGCGCGGGCGAGGCCGCCGTATACGGCGGCAGCGGGAACTGCAGGAATGACGCGCGGCCGCCCGGCGGCTGGTTCAGGATCGTCATCCGGAAGCTTTTCACTTCGGCGCTGGTGTTCTGCGCGAACACCACGAAGCCGCGCTGCAGCAGCGGCGACAGCGGCTTGGTGTTGCCCGGCGAGCCGGCCAGCAGGCCCCCGGTGATGCGCGCCGAATACACGTTCTGATTGCGCGAGCCCGGATTGCCGACGCCGTCGACACATTGCGGCACCGGGTTGCCGGGCAGGAAGATGCTGTCGCCCGGTACTTGATTGGGGCTCATCTTCGCTGGCGTGTAGGTGGTCCAGTCGCCGTTGCGCGGCGGACGAACGTCCCGGTTGTCGGTCCACGCGGCGTGGAACACCGGATCGTCACCGGTGTCCGCGGTGTTGTAGCCCCACTTGCCATTCGGCAGCGGGATGAAGGCCGGCGCCGCGGCCACATCGATGTAGTCGCCCATGAACGGCACGGTGCCCAGCTTGAACATCGGCAGGTTCGGCGGGTTCACCTGCAGCGGCTCGACCTGGCCCGTCGTCGGATGGACGCCGAGCAGGTAGTCCGAGACCTGGACCGACGGCGGGAAGGCCGGCTGGGCGCCCGGCGACGCCATCGCCGACCGGATGTCGATGGTGTGGCGAATGGTCTTGTTGAAGTCGCTGATGATGCGGTCGTGCACCGCATCCGAGGTCCCGATCATCGCGCGCGTCTCGCGCAGGTCGTAGAACACCATCATCAGCTTGCCGCCGGCGAAGGTCATCGATGGCATCAACTGGTGGCCGCGTCCCGGGTCGTCGTGGTCGTCGATTGGCTGCGGCGTGGTGAACGTTTTGCCGTCAGGCGTGGTCGCAATCACGATGCGCGCGCCGTCATTGTGATCCGAATTGGCCGCGTACCCGCGCTGCGTCCACGCCATGTAGATGCGGCCCGTGCCGTCGGCGGTCATCGTCGGGTAGGCGTTGGTGCGGAAGTTGAAGCCCGTGGTGCCGAGATCGAATTGATCGACGTCCTCGGCAACCGGCTTGGGGTTCACGCCGGGCGCGCTGTTCTTCTTTTGGCGACGGTGCTCGAAGATCCCTGCCAGGTTGCGTGCCGTCGTGTTCTTCGGCTTCGGGAACTTGTGCACGCGGGCTGCGCTGTCGGCCTTCTTGGCGCCGACAGGCACGCGCGCGACCATGATCGCGTCGAGATC
This sequence comes from uncultured Acidobacterium sp., assembly GCA_964513235.1. Classification (GTDB taxonomy): domain Bacteria; phylum Acidobacteriota; class Vicinamibacteria; order Vicinamibacterales; family UBA2999; genus 12-FULL-67-14b. The sequence continues at coordinate 57,221 of CAZEMI010000286.1, read as the reverse complement.
ATTGCTGTCGGTCAACACCGGATCGAACCGGCGCCAGGAGACGTAGACGTTGCCGTTGCGCGGATCGATCGTGAGCGACGCGCCCTGGTTGATCTGGTCTTCCGCGCGGCTCACGCGCATGGGCGTGCTCCACGTGGCGCCGCAGTCCATCGATCGCGTCAGCATGATTTCGGACCGAATCGTCGGCCCGCCGCCGGTGATCGAGCTGAACACCACGTAGACCGCGCCGGCGGGAATGTTCTGGCCGTCGAGATCCGCCGGCTTCTTCCCGTTCCCCTTCCCGTTACTCTTGCCCTTGCCCTTGTTCGGGTTGCCGAACTTCCGCTTCTTGCCGTTCTGCGCGGTGGGGATGATGGTGTGTTCGGTCACCTTGCAAATTGTTGGGTTGCCGCGCGGAATGTCCAGCGTCATCCACGGCTTGTCGTAGAAGGCGGGGCCGGGAGATGCGGCGACGAGCGACGTGCCGAGATACGCAAACGGATCGCCGGCTTCGAGGTTGTTGTTGTCGATGAAGCGCGAGAGAAAGACCGCGGACTTGCCGTCCTCGGTGCGATCGAAGACGAGGCCGCTGAAATAGATGAGGCCGTGGGTGCCGGCACGCACCACGGGGTCGGCGCCGGCTTGATACGTCTTCAGCGGTGACGCTAACCCGGCGGGTGACTGATCCTGCGGATATCCCGGCAACAGCGTGCTGATCCAGCGTTGTCCGCCGTCGAACGACTTGAACAACCCGAGCCAGGCATCGCCCGTTTCCTGGTCCTCGTCAATGCAGATCTGCTTGGTCGGGTCTTCGGGATCGGGCCCGAACTCCTGGCAGAGGCCCGGAATGTCCACGGTGCGGTAGTCGTTCGATCCGCCGAGCAAGTGGAGCGGGTTGCGCGTCGAGGCGGCGATCGACGGCTCGTTCTGCCGCTGCAGGAACGGGTCGCCGTTGGGCCACGACGTGCCCGACACGATGTTGACGTTGCGACCAGGGATCTGCGCGTCGATGGTGCTGAACGCAAGCGCGACAGCGATCGCAACTCCAGAAACCAGGCGCAGACACGACGGACCTGTCGGTACGGGGGGGACGAACCGGCGCATGACACCGCCTCCAAAACTGAAAAAAAGCGAACGACTATCCAGGGCGTTTCAGGGCGGATGTAATCAAGGGCTTACAAGGTTGTTACAGAGCGTCCAAGTCTAGGCCAGCCCGGCCTTTTGCACAATGGTCGAATGCGGCCGGTTAGGGCCGAAATTCGTGTTTCGGCCCAACATTGCAGGATCAGCGGCAGAGCAACTGGATTTTGTTGATCCCACGAAGCGTCACCCGATCGCCGCCGACCTTCATGGATTCACCGTCGCCGTGATCGATTGCAAGTTGCTCGGCATCGAGAACCCTGCGGGCGTCGCCACACTGATGGTCGTCGGGCCTTGCGCCGCCGGATCGAAGGCGGTTCCGAAATTCACCGTGTCGCCGGGATTGAATACCGCCGGGCTGCCGACAATCGTCCCGACCGCCGTGTTCGAGCTCGACACCGGCACGTTTACCGTGAGCCCACCGCGCAACGGCTGCGACTGCGCGTAGTTCAGCGTCGCCGGATTGAGCCGCGCCGCGTCGACTCGAAGCGTCGTGTTCGCGGCGCCCGCGTTCGTCGTGAAATTGCTCATGTTCAGGATGAACCCGGACGGATCCACCGTCACGTTGCTCGTGTTCGTCGTGTAGCCGGCGGCCGTCGTCGTCAGCGTCGTCGCGCCCAGCCCGCGACCTTGCACGAAGATCGTCCCTACGGTCGTAGTCGTCACGTTCGTGAACGTCACCGTCGTGCCGCCGGCGACAGCGCCGTTGGTCGTGATCGTGGCGATGCCGCCGTCGTTGGCTGTAATGGTGACCGTCACGGGGCTTGGCGGCGCGTCCTGCAGGCTCACGTTGAGCATCACCTGCAGATCGCGCCCGACAGTGACGTTCCCGACGGTAATCGTGGGCGCGTTCACTGTCGCGACGACCGACCGGAAGCTGCTCGGCGTGCTGAAGCCGGAAGGCGTCGTCAGACTGATCGTCGCCGTTCCCTGGGCCGCGGGATTGAACGCGGTCCCGAAATTCGCCGCGTCGCCGCCCGCGAACACCGCGGGACTGCCGACCATCGTGCCCACATTGGTATCCGAGCTCGTTACCGGTACGTTCACGGTGAGTCCGCCGCGCACCGCCTGCGACTGCGCATAATTCAGCGTCGCCGGATTGAGGCGCGCTGCATCGACCCTGAGCGTCGTGTTCGCCGCGAACGTATTCGTCGTGAAGTCGCTCATGTTCAGGATGAACCCCGACGGGTCGACGGTGACATTGCTCGTGCCGTCGCTGTACCCGGGCGCCTGCACCGTGACCGTCGTGGTGCCAAGTCCAAGTCCCTGGATGAAGATGGTTCCGACGAAGGTCGTCGTGACGTTCGTGAATGTCAGGCTCGTGCCGCCCGCGATGTTGCCGTCCTTCGTGACGGTCGCGATCGTGCCGTTGTTGCTGGTCACCGTTACCGTCACGGGGCTCGGCGGCGTGGCACCGAGGGAGATCGACGTGCCGGCCTGCAAGTCGCGCCCGACCGTCACGCTCCCGATCGACATGTTCGGCGCCGTCACCGTCGCCGTTATCGACTGGAAGCTGTTCGGCGTGCTGAAGCCCGCCGGCGTTGTCAGGCTGATCGTGACGCCCGGGCTCGCCGTCACCGGATCGAACGCCGTCCCGAAGTTCACCGCGTTGCCGCCCGCGAACACCGCGGGACTGCCGACAATCGTGCCCACATTGGTATCCGAGCTCGTTACCGGCACGTTCACGGTGAGTCCGCCGCGCACCGACTGGCTCTGCGCATAATTCAGCGTCGTCGGATTGAGGCGCGCTGCATCGACCCTGAGCGTCGTGTTCGCCGCGAACGTATTCGTCGTGAAGTCGCTCATGTTCAGGATGAACCCGGACGGTTGCAGCGTCACGGAACTCGTGTCGGTCGCATATCCCGGAGCCGACGTCTGGAACTGCGCCGATCCCGAGCCGGCGAGGGCATGGACCCAGAACGACGGAATAAAGCTGTTGCCGGCGTTCACCTGGACGGTAATGCTCGCGCTGCCGGCGCTGGTCGAGTCGTTCGCCAGCAGCAACTTGCTCGTATCGAGGCTGGTGATCGTCACAATGAGGTTCCCAGCCGGCGCCGGCGCACCAATCGAGCCGCTGCTCGACGACTCGAGATCCTTACCGATGGTCAGGTCGCCAACCGTGATCGTCGGCTGCTCCACGGTTGCGACGATTGACTGGAAACTGCTCGGCGTGCCGAAACCGCCCGGCGTCGTCAAGCCGATCGCCGAGGAACCGACCGTCGCCGGATCGAACGCCGCTGAGAACAGGACCGAGTCGCCGCCACCGAACGCCAGGGGGCTGCCTGCGATCGTGCCGACGGCGGTGTTCGAGCTCGTCACGGTCACGTTCACCGTCAATCCGCCCCGCACCGCCTGCGTCTGCTGATATGCGAGGGTCGCCGGTGCAAGTCGCGCCGCGTCGATCCGGAGCGTCGTGTTCGCTGCGCCCGTGTTCGTCGTGAAGTCGGTCATGTTCAGGATGAAGCCGGACGGCTGCATCGTGATGGTGCTCGTGTCGTTGGCGTAGCCGGGCGCTGTGGCCTGGATATCCGCCGTGCCGGCTCCCGCCAGCGCCTGGACCCAGAACGTCCCGACGAACGTCGAGCCGGCGGTCACGGTTCGCGTGATGCTCGTGCTCCCGGCCACGTTGTCGGCCGTGGCCAGCAGCACCCTCGACGGATCGAGGCTCGTGATGGTGACCACGACACCGCCGGCGGGCGCGGCGAGCCCGAGTGTCCCTGACACGCTCGCCTCGAGATCCTTGCCGATCGTCGTATCGCCAATCGAGATCGACGGCGTCGGATTGACAGTGACCGGCGCGCTTGCTTGTGCGATCCCTGTGCCGCTCGCACGGACCGTCGTGTTGCCGACGGCGACGCCGGTCACCGGAACGGCAACCGACGTCAGACCCGCGGCGACGAAGACCGTCGCCGGGACTGTCGCGAGGCTCGTGTTGTCAATCGACGTGTTCAACGTGAGGCCGCCCGCCGGAGCCGGCGACGACAGGTTGAGCGTGATGTTCGACGTTCGGCCTGCGATGACGGCAAAGCTTGTCGCCGGCGTGAAGCTCAGCGTCAACGTGACGGTCGCGTTCCTCGTATCCGGCGCAAAGCCAGGGGCGCTGGCCGTGATGGAGGCCGTGCCCGGCACGACGCCCGTGATTTGCGGATTCGCCGCCGGAATACGCAGGCCCGCCGGGACGAACACGCTCGGCGTGATCGTCAGGACGTTCGTGTCGCTGCTGACGAACGAGATCGTCACGCCGCCCGCGGGCGCGTCGATGCCGAGGCTGACCGCGACGCCGGACGTCTGGCCCGGCGCGACGACGGGCGGATTGCCCATGCTGATCAGGCTCGAGGTCGTCGCCGTGATAGTGAGCGTGGCGTTGCTGGCGCCGGTCGCGCTCGCGGTAATCGTGGACGAGCCCGACGCGATGCCGTTAATCGTGAACGTGCCGGTGGTACCGCCTTGCGCGATCGTGACGCTGGGCGGCGAGACGGTGACGAAGCTCGGGCTGCCGCTCACGAGATTCACCGCGAGCCCGCCGGTCGGGGCCGGTTGACCGAGCGTCATCGTGCCGGTGAGGCTGCGGCCGACGCCGACGAGCGAGCTCGGCGACGACAGCGTCATCGTACGGAGACTGACGTTCACGTTGGCCGTGCCGTCCTGGAATCCCGCGGCGGTCGCCGTGATGATCGCGGAGCCCGCGGCCGATCCAGTCGTGACCATTGCCGTCCCTGTGGACGCGCCTTCGGCGATGACGATCGACGGCTCAATGGCGGCGACCGGATCGTTGCTGACGAGGGTGACGCTCTGGCCGCCGACACCGGCCGGATGACTGAGCGTCACCGTCATCGGCGCGCTCGTGTTGGTCACGATCGCGAACGGATTCGGCGTCAGCGCGACGGATGGATTCACCTGCGTGCAGGCGCCGAACGCCGACGTGTTCCCGCTGTCGTCGGTTGCGGTCGCGGTGATGAGTCTTCCGGTTGTCAGGGCGAAATCGGATCGCGAGAAGCCCACATTCCCGTCGCCGTCGGTCGTGACCGTGAAGCTGTCGATCAGCGCCTGCCCTTCTCCGTAGAGCGACGGGTCGCACACCGCATTTTCGAACAGCTGCACAGTGAAAGACTGATTCGGCGCGCTACTCAGCGACCCGCTCACCGACGTTGCCGAGGCGGACGCGACCAACGGGTAGTTCTGCAGGTTGTTCGGGCCGGTGTCCGCATCGCCGGCGTCGTTGGTCGGAATCAGACCGAGGTCGATGCCCCAGAAGGCGTTGGCATGGATCGAGTTCGACAGAATGCGATTGTTGACCGGCGTTCCGACCGCCTGCTGCAGCCTGACGCCCGACGAACCGTTGAACGCAATGGTGTTGCCGGAGACGCTCGTCGAGCCGCCGATGGTGTTCGACGATGCGTCGATAATCTGGATGCCAGGGCCGCCATTGCCGAGCGCGTTTCCACTGGCGTTCACGCCGATGAAGTTACCTTCGACGACGTTGCCACTCGATCCGGCGCCCTCGAGCTCGAGACCGATTGACGTATTGCCGGAGATGATGTTGCGCGCCGCGCTGGTCGTGCCGCCCACGACGTTGTTCGCAGCCGAGTTGATGTCGACCCCGTAGGCGTTTCCGAGCGCCGAGAGACCGTCCGCGCTGGTGCCGATGTAATTCCCAACGACCGTATTGCCAGACGCATTCGCACCGCTGATTCCGATACCGACGTTCGTGTTGCCCGAGACAACGTTCCTCGATCCCTCGGTCGTGCCGCCAATCGTGTTCCCCGGCGCGTTGCCGATGGAAATGCCGTCATGATTCGGAATCGCGGTGGCTCCGGCCGCATCGGTGCCGACAAGATTGCCGGCGACGGTCGTGTCGGTCGCGCCGCCGACGATTTCGACACCGCTCACCGCGTTTCCAGAAACCACGTTTGCAATAATCTGGTTCGAATTACTTGCGACGAAGATTCCCCTGCCGTTCCCCAACGCGGCGTTTCCGGCCGCGTCGGTTCCGATGAAATTGCCCTCGATCCGGTTCGCGATCCCGTTCGCAACATTGACGCCGTACTGCGAGTTGCCGGCGATCATGTTGCGCGCCGAGGCGGTCGCACCTCCGATAATGTTGCTGCTCGACCCGCTGATTCGCACGCCGTCCTCATTCGGCATCGCGGACGTGCCGTTGGGCGCGACGCCGAGGTAGTTACACTCGACGAGGTTGTTCCCGCCGCCCGCGAGGAAGATGCCGGACTCCGCGAAACCACCAATCGCGAGGCCGCGGATCGCGACGCCGGGCGAGTTCACCAGCAACCCGTGTGCGGCGAATCCGGCCGAATCGCCGTTGAGCACCACGGTCGGCGCAACGCCTGTGCATGCACCGGCGGCGGTGCCATCGATGATCATCGACGCGGCGATCCCCGGCAGCGGCGACTGCGGAGTGATCGTGTGCGGCGCCGGACCGCTGAAATTGAAGCCAATAATCGACGTCACGGCCGTTCGGCCGTTCGCGTCGAGAATCGCCTGACGCAGCGTTCCGGGGCCGCTGTCGGCCGTCGTCGTGACGGTGAAGACGCTCGGCTGAATGTCGAACGGCTGTGACGTGGCCGCTGTGAGGGAGCCCGAGTTCGCCACGAGCGAGTAGCCGTTGCCGGCGCGGTCGATGGACAGAGTGCTGAATGTCGCAATCCCGTTGACTGCGTTTCCAGTCACCGTCCCGAACAGCCCGCCGCCGCCGGGGTTGGCCCCGATTCCAAGCGTGACCGCGTCGGTCGCGGTCGTCACCGTATTGCCGGCGGCATCCTGGATTGCGACCTGGATTGGCGGCGCGATGGCCGCGCCGGCCGTCGATGACGACGGTTGAACAACGAAGGCGAGGTGATCGGCTATACCGCTCTCGACGACCACGCGGCACAGCGAGAACTCCGACGTATTGCCCTGGCTGTCGGTCGCCGTGGCGGTGATGAAGTGGCCGGCCGGCACGAGTGCGCCAAGCGGCTGCATGACGCTGGCGCCGTGGCTGACGCCGTTCACGATGCTGATCAGTGACTGCCCCTCGCCATGGCCGCTGGCGTCACACGCGGGGCTCGCATAGAAGTGCAGCGTGTACAGGCCTGGCGAGAAGTCCGCCACGGTGACGCCGACCTGCGTGGTCGGGCCCGGCGTGTTGGTGGCGACGGTGAGGACCGGGAAGTTCTGGATGCCGTCGCCGTCGCCCGGGTCGTTGGCCGTCACCCCGGCCACGCCGGCATCGATGCCCAGCTCGCCGTTGCTGTCGATGTCGTTGCCGAGCACGCTGACGTTGGTGCCCTGCGTCCAGATCCCCGCGCCCAGGTTCGAACGAATCGTGTTCTGCTCGCCGAACGTGCCGCCGATCGTCACGGGAATCGTCGTCACCGCCCCAAACACCCTGATGCCCATGGCATTGGGAGCAATCAACATGGCCGCAGTGACGCCAATCCTGTTGCCCTTGATCACGATCGGCGTGATCTCCAGTGCAACGGCGCCGAATTCGTTGATCGTGATCCCGGCGCCGGTGTTGCCGGAAATGGTGTTCCCGGTGACTATAGTGCCAGCACCAGTGAGGATCTGTAAGCCGACGCCGTTCGGCAGCGGTGCGTCGGCCGCGCTCAGGCCGATCGTGTTGTTGAGGATTTGCGTGCCGACGGCGCCACACAAGTTGCCGCAGTCCCACCTGATCCCGCTGTCGAGGTTTCCGGAAATCAGGTTGCCAGACACGGTGTTGTTGGTCGGACGGGCAGAGGAAGAGCCTTCGAAGCCCACGCCGCGCAGGTTGCTGTACGCCACGGTGCCGGTGGCGTCGGTGCCGATCCTGCTGTTCTCGACCTGGTTGCCGTTGGCGGCACCAAAGAAGTAGATGCCGGCGAAGCCGTTGCCTCCAATCACGTTGCGCCTCAGGACATTGCCCGAGCCGTTCGGCACGTAAATGCCCATCGAGCCGTTACCGAGCGTCGTGCCGTTGGCACGGACGCCGAGCCAGCAGTCCTCGACGGTCGTCAGGTTCGAGCCGTTCAGGTAGATACCTTGCGAGGGGAAACCGGTAATCGACAGACCCCGGATGGTCGATTCGCTTGCGCTAAGGGCGACAATCAACCCTGACGCGTTCGGCCCAGGTGGCACTGCCGACCCGTTGATCTCGACGATCGGATCAGCGGTGTATCCGGGCTGCGAGGCGCCGTCAATCACCACCGGGTCGGCGATCGCGGGAAGGGCCGATACGAGGTTGATCACCGCGGGTGAGCCGGGGCCCGCGCCGGGGATGTTGAATTGAATCGTCTGTATGCCGGCCGTGGTGTTGGCGTCGATGATGGCCTGCCGGAGTGAGCCCACGCCGCTGTCGTTCGTGTTGCTGACGAGCAACGGGGTGTCCCCGCCGACCGGCGTGCACACCGCAAACTCCGAGGTGTTGCCGAGCGAATCGGTGATGGTCGCTGAGATGAACTGGCCGTTGGGCACAGTCTCGGTCAGCGTGAACTGACTCCTGCCAGAGACACCCGTAAAGTGGCCGACGATGCGATCGCCCTCGCCTCCCGTGGCGTCGCAGGTGACGTTGGCGAAGAACTGCAGCGTGAAGCCGGTCGCGGTGGGCGGCAGATCCGCGGTCACCGTCGTGTTCGGCCCGGGCGTGTTCGAGGCGGCGGTGAGCACCGCCGGTTGCTGGTTGTTGTTGCCGTCCGCAACCAAATCGATTCCCAGCAACTCGTTCGCTGTAATTGTGTTGAACAGGATCCGGTTACTGATGGCGCCGTTGCCGATCAACACACCAACCCCGCTGTTGTTAGCGATGCGATTGCCGGCGGCGGGAGTGGTGCCGCCGATCGTGGTGTCGTCGCTATCGAGGATCCGGATGCCGTAGAGGGTATTACCCCGCGCGGTGACGCCATCGGCGGCAACGCCGATGTAGTTGCCGGTGATGATGGTGTTCACCACGCCGACGCCGCTGACGATAATGCCGCCACTGAAGTTGCGGGCGATGACATTGCGAGCGCCCGGCGCCTCGCCGCCGATAATCGTCCCGCTGATCGTGCCGGCAGCGAATGCAGACAGACCGATGCCGGAGCCAAAGTTTTGGCGTGGCGAGAGGCCATCCGGCGAAATGCCGATGTAGTTGCCCTGGATGACGTTGTTGTTCGCGGCGTTGCTGCCGTTGACAGAAATGAGGATGCCGGTGAGCTCGTTACCCGCGATCACATTGCGGTCAGACGGCAGGATGCCGCCGATCGTGTTGCTCGACGCGTCCGCGATCAAGACACCCCAGCCAGTGTTGCCGAGTGCGGCCGCGCCGTTCGGAGTGGTGCCAATCAGGTTGCCGCGCACGCTGTTGCCGGTCGCGGCCGCGCCGCTGATACGGATGCCGGAGGCACCGAATGTCCCGACTTCGCCGTTGCCGGCGATCACATTCTGGATGATTTGGTTGCCCGCCGATTGCACGTTAATCGCATACAAGCTGCGAGTGTTGAGCCGCGCGTCGCGGTTCGCGTTCAGTCCGAGCGTGTTGTTCTGGATCGTGCTGCTGCCGCCCGGATCAATCACCACGCCGCCGGCGCCGGTAATGCGGAACAGGCTGATGCCGTCGCCACCCTGGCCTCCGGCGATGATATTGCCCTCTTCCTGCGTCGGGCCGCCAATGGTCACGTTGGCTGAAGACGATGAGACGCCGGCGCCGCTGTTGACCAGCAGTGCCGTCCCGGCCGCGTTCACGCCGATGTAGTTGCCGATCACGGTCGATTGCGCACCGCTGCTCACAACCGTATTACCGGAGACGATTGCAACCACGTTCACGCCATTGCCCGTGTTGCCGGAGATAACGTTGCGCGCCGCCGCAGTGGTACCGCCGATTCGGTTGAGCGGCGACGCCACTTGAATACCGCCGGCGTTTCCGGCCGCCGCCGTACCCGCAAGGTTGGTGCCGATCCAGTTGCTTTCGATGACGTTGTTGCCGGCACCTTCGAGCGAAATGCCGGATCCGGTCCAGCGATTGATCACCAGGCCTCGCACGGTGCTGCCGCCGCCGGTCATCCGCAGGCCTTGTGCTACGCCGCCGACGTTCGCGCCGCTCAGCTCGATAATCGGTGATCCCGACCATCCAGGTTGTGACGTGCCGTCGATCACGACCGGCGCAGTGATCGTGGGCAGCGATGACAGCGGCGCGATCGTGAGCGGGCCGCTGATGTTGAACGTAATCGTGGTTAGACTGCTATCCGAATTCGCATCGAGGATCGCCTGGCGCAGCGAGCCGGGCCCGCCGTCGTTGGTGTTGATGACGACGGGATTGACTGGATCAACCGTGGCGCAGGCCGAGAATTCCGAACTGTTGCCGTCGGCATCGGTCGCCGTCGCGGTGATGAACTGGCCCGCCGCTACCGCCTCGTCCAGGAACAGCTGCGACGTGGCCGGCGCCGCGTGGCCGCTGAAGTGGCCGATCAAGCGCTGCCCCTCGCCATTGCCGGACGGATCGCAGCCGGCGTTGGCAAAGAACTGGAGCGTGTATAGCCCGTTCGCGAAGCTCGTGAGGTTCACATCCACGCGCGTGGTGGCGCCGTGCGAGTTCGACGCGTTCGACAGCACGGGGAAGTTCTGCAGGTTGTTGCCGCCGGCATCACCGTCACCCTGGTCGTTCGCACTGACGCCATTCCCGTTGAGATCGATGCCCAGGAGCGTGTTCGAGTGGATCCTGTTGCCCAGGATCCGGTTACGCACGCTCGCCGCGTCGGTGATGATGCCGTTTTGCGGGTTGAACGCGATCAGGTTGCCGTCGGTGGGGCCGGTGCCGCCGATGGTGTTGTCGGATGCGTCGGTGATGAAGATGCCGTGGGTTGCGTTTGGCAGCGCGCCGAGACCGCCTTCAATGGTGCCGATCAGGTTGCCGAGGATAGTATTGCTAGTGGTCCCCGAGCCCTGGAGGGCCACGCCGCTGAGGCCGTTGCCCGAGATCAGGTTGCCTTCACCGGGGCTCGAGCCGCCAATCGTGTTGCCGGTGATGTTGCTGTTGACGTTGGCGAACAGCCACACGCCGTATGACGTGTTCGGCAACGCTGTGGCGCCGTCAGCCTTGACGCCGATGTAATTGCCAATCACCCGGTTGTTCGTGGTGTTCTGGCCATCCTGCGAGTTGAGAATGACGCCATGCTGCCCGTTGCCGGCGATGACGTTGCGATCGCCCGGCTGCGAGCCACCGATGGTGTTGCCGGACGCGCCGAGGATGAAGACACCAGGACCAGCGTTGCCGAGACCCGCGTCGCCGCTCAGGTTGGTGCCGATGATGTTGCCCTTGACGACGTTGTTGTTGCCGTTCGGATTCAAAATGATGCCGGGCACGGACGCCGGCGAGATGCCGTTGCCGGCGATCACGTTCTGCAGGATCTGGTTGCCGGCGCTCTGCACGAAGATGCCGGTGCCGGGCGCGAGGCGGGCAGTGCGCGCCGCGTTCAGGCCGACGGTGTTGCCTTGAACGATGGAGTTGCCGCCGGCGTGGATGACAACGCCGCTCTGCGCAAACTGCCGGTTCAGGTTGATGCCGATATTGTTGGTGGCGCCCGCAACCAAGTTGCCCTGGCCGGCCTCCGGACCACCGATGGTCACCATCGCGGCGGAGGAGTGAATGGCCGAGAACAAGTTCGTCATCAGCGAGTTGCCGTCGGCCGCCACGCCGACGTAGTTGCCCTGCACCACGGTGCCGATGCCCGAGGTGGCGATCTCGTTGCTGGCCGTCGTGCTCGAGCCGATGGAGATGCCGCCGCCCCGGTTAGCGCCAATCACGTTGCGCTGCGCGGGCGTGGCTCCGCCGATGCGCACGTTCGGCGCACTAACAAAGACGCCGGCGCTGGTGTTCGGCAGCGGCGCGTTGCCCGTGACGTCGACACCGATCAGGTTGCCCTCGGCGACGGCATTCGCCGCGCTCGAGTAGACCTGGCCGGTAGTGAAATTGAAGTGGGCGGAAAAGGTTAGGCCGCCTCCGGTATTGCCCGAGATCAGATTGTTGCGGACCGTCGCCGCCGGCGCGGACAGATTCAAGCCGGTGCCGAGGTTTGGAATCGCGGCCATGCCAGTGGCGTTGGTGCCGATGTAGTTGTTCGTCACCACCAGACCCGTCGGTATCAACGGCGGAATGGTGGGAACGAACCCTGCCGGGCCCGGCCCATCCGGGTCATACGTGCTCGCGAAGGCGCTGATGCCGACGGCGCCGTTCCCCGAAATGAGGTTGCGCTCGTTGTCGTTCGAGCCGCCGATGGTCACATTGCGGACGCTCAAGTTGATGCCGTTATTGGCATTGCCGATCGCCGTCATTCCATCCGGGCCGAGGCCGATGTAGTTGCCGGCGATGACGGCGCCTTCCGCTGAGCTCACGACCGCGCCGGTGAGGGTGACCACTTGCGAAAAAAGATTGATGGCGACGTGGTTGTTGCCAGAGACGACGTTCCCCGCCCCCGGCGCGGTGCCGCCGATGAGCACGTTCCGCGCCCCGACATTGATGCCGGCGCTGAACACCTGCGCTGCGGGAGGCGGCAGGTTGACGGGACCGTTGGGTATCCGTGCCGTGCCAGCCGCATTCAGCCCGATGAAGTTGCCGATGACTGACGACCCGTCAGCCGCCGAATACACCGTTCCCATCGTCGCGGTGGTTTCCTGTGGATTGTCGTAATGCGCATACAACCCGACACCGTTGGTGGTATTGCCGGAGATGACGTTGCACGCGCCAGTGCAGGCACCCACGGTCGTGCCGGCAACGCCGCCAACCACGGAGGTGGCGCCGTTGAGTATTACTCCGTGCCCGATGTTCGGCAATGCGGCGGAACCGTCGGCCGTGACCCCGACGTAATTCCCCTGCACTACCAGATTCGACGGCACGCTGATGACCGTGTTATTCGACAGGCTGGCGCCCGTACCGACACCGTGTTCCGCGTTGCCGGAGATGACATTCCGTTCGAGCGCGGAGAGGCCGCCAATGGTGACGTTCGGCACCGAGACGCTAACCCCTGCGGCCGTGTTCGCCAGTGCCTGTAACCCGTCCCTGGTCGTGCCGATCAGGTTGTTGACGATCACCGTCCCGGCACCCGTGCTGTTCACGGTGGTGCCGGAGCTCGATACCGTGAGACGAACGCCGTTGTTGGTGTTACCTGAGATCAGGTTGCGCGCCGCGAACGTGGCGCCGCCGATCAGGTTGTTGGGCGAGCGCGCGAGGACGCCGCCGTTATTCGGGTTGGCGACGGCGCCCTGGGCGTTGGTGCCAAGGAAATTGCCCTGGACGAGGTTGCCGCCGACACGATCGAGAAGGATGCCGTTGCCGCGGAATCCGCCGATCGCTAAGCCCTTGATCGTCGTGCCGCCGCCGATCACGTTGAACCCGGCGGGTGTTCCGCTCGCGGCGTTGCCGCGCAGTTCGATCAGGATTACGGCATTGGTGCCGACCGCCAGCGTGTTCGGCGACGATCCTGGCTGGGTATAGCCGTCGATGATCACCGGGACGGTGATGGTTGGCAGTCCCGATTGTGGCGCGATGACGAACGGTGCCTCGCCGGTGACATTGAAGTGAATCTGATTCGTCGACCCGACATTCAGGTTCGAGTCGGCGATCGCCTGCCGCAACGTGCCGGGCCCCGCATCAGCCGTGCTGGTCACGACGAACGTGAAGGATCCCGGCGCGATGACGGTATCTGCGCCGCCGACGTTGTTGCTCGAATCGGGATCGGGTTCCGTTGCAGTGGCAAACAACCGGTTCACTCGCGTGCCCGCCGCGAACGCCTGCACGGTGACGGTGAACGACTCGTTGCCTTCCGCCGCGATCGTCGGCAGGCTGCACTGCACAGTTCCGTAGAGAACGGTGCAGTCGTTGCTGCTGCTGACGAAGCTCATGCCGCTGGGCACGATGAACGTGGCCACTACGTTGGTCGCCGGATCCGGGCCGTTGTTGGCGACGAACGCGGTGTAGGTCAGCTGGTCGCCGACCGCGCCGGTTTCTGGCCCGATCACGGTGCTGTCGAGATCAGCCGAAGCGCCCTGATCGCCGGCGCACGAATTGAGCAGGATGTAATAGCCGCCGCGAACCGTGCCGACAATGTCGGGCCGTCCATCCACATTGGCGTCCAGGATCAGGAAATGGTTCTGGCTCGTGCCCGTGAGGTACGAGGCGGTCTCGGTGAACTGGCCGGCGCCGTTGCCCTCGAGAACGACCACGCGATTTTCCGGGAACACGATGGCCGCCACGTCGAGACGACCATCGCCGTTCAGGTCGGCGGTGGTGGTATGGCCGACACCGCGCGGCCCGATGATCTCGGTCGCGGTGGGGAAGTTGCCGGCGCCATCGTTCATGAGCAGCAGGAGATTCGCGAGCGCGCCGCCGCCTGGGTTCGTGGTGACCGCGAGGTCCGGTGCGCCGTCGCCGTTGACGTCGTTCATCTGCCGCAGCCGCTGCGAATTGACTGCTAAACCGATGACCTGTGGTGCACTGAAGCCGCCTTCGCCATTACCGCGCAGGATGCTGACGGTGGGCGCGTTGATGTTGTTGACGGCGATGTCGAGGTGGCCATCGAGGTCGTAGTCACCCAGCACGATGTTGCCGGGTTGCGTGCCGGCAGGCACCGAGATCGGCGCGCCGAACGAGCCGTCGCCCACACCCAGCAACACCACAACGGTAGTGTCGGCACTGTTGGCGCTGCTGACCACGACATCGGCATGATTGTCGTGATTGAAATCGCCGGTCGCGATGTCGAACGTCCCCGCCAGCGGCAGGAATATGTCCTCCTGGTCAGCGGCGAAGTTCCCGGTGCCATCGCCGAACCCGAAGCCGAGCTCGGCGGGCTGCTCGAACGCCGGGTCATTCTGGTTGACTACGGCCACGTCGGCGTGGCCGTCCTCGTTGAAGTCGGCAGTGATCGCGAAACGAGGATTATTTTCCGCGAAATATTGCGGTTCCTGGAATCCTCCGACGCCGTCGCTGAGGACCAGCACGAAATTGCCGTCTCCCTCCGCGAAGAACAGATCGGGGAACGTATCTTCATTGAAGTCGGCACTCGCCATCGTCCCAACGGAGGTGGTGTTGAGCGCCGCGAGATACGGTCCGCGGAACGTGGGCGATGAGCAGGCCGCGTAGCTCGACACGAACAGAATCGCGGAACTGCTGTTGTTCGCAGCGTTCTGATCCGGCTGCGTCCCCGTCACCGATGCCGTATTCGTGAGTCCTGGTGCGGCCGTCGGCCGGATGACGATTCCGTAGTCACGTGACGCGCCTGGAGCGAGTGGACCGACCGGACACGTCACCGTGTGCGAGTCAGGGTTGTAACTACAGATGTCATCAGTCACGGTGATGAACGTTGCCGCCGCCGGCAAGGTATCGGTCAGGACGACGCCCGTCGCCGTCACCGGGCCATGGTTCGTCACCGTGAGCGTAATCGTGGTGTTGGTGTTCAGGATCGGCGGCGTCGACGCCTGCGTCACCTCAAGGTCGGCATCGAGCACCAGCTCCAGCACGCTGAATGCGCTGGATTGCGCCGAGGCCAGCGTGGGACCGCCGGCGATTGCGGTCAGGATGTAGCCGGTACCTGGCGTGTTGATCTGCAGCGCCCCGAACGTCGCGACGCCGGTTTCATCAGTTACGGCAGCATTGCCGCTTATGACAACGCCAGGAACATTCAACGACAACATCACCGCGACGCCCGGCACGGCCGCGCCGGCGTTGTCGATCACGAGGACGCGTACCGGCGGGGTCATTGTCGCGTTGACCACGGTCGTGGTGGGCTGCTGCAGGAAGAACAGGTTCGATCCCGTCGGCGTCACGAGCGGGGGATCGGTCACGCCCTCGCGCGCGTCCCCGGTGTTGACGCTCTGCTGCTGCACGACCGGCGTGACGTCTTCGCTCGGCAGCGCCGCGGCGTCGATCGACGCGAACTTCGGATTGCCGTTCTGGTCCAGGATCGGGTTGCCGTTGGCGTCGAGTTTCGGCACCAGCACGTTGTCGGACACGTCGTTGTCGAACACGCGCAGCACGATGCGGCCTTTTTCGCCGGGCTCGAGCCACAGCGTGGCGTTCTCCGCATGGGGGTCGTTGGGGTTCGACGGCTGGCCGTTGGGCGGCACCAGCACGGGATTGGGAATGTTGGCGATGAGGACGTTGCGAACCTGGAACGCCAGCTGGCAGCCATTCGGCACCGTGACCGGCGTGCGATAGGTCTTGAGCAGGATCAGCTGCGTGGCGAGGCTCGAGGGCAGCCGCTGTTGCGCGAGGAACAGGTTGACGTTGAACGCCGCGGTGGTGTTGCCGGTGTTGGTCACGACCCACGTCACGTCGGCGATGGCGCCGTTTTCGATGTCCGGATTCTCGATGTCCGGATTGAGCATCACCCGTGCTTCGGCGCCGCCGGGCAACTCCTCGGCGGTGGCGTATTCCGAGGGCAGCAGCTTGGTGAGGTCTTCGAGCTCGGTGACCTCGACCTCGACGAGGGCGTCGGGATCCGTCGACGTGATGTAGACCGTCCGCGACGCCGTAGAACGCGGCGGCACGATCATCTCGATCGCGGTGAGCGGCGCCGGCGAGGCGCTGGTGTACGGCGGCAGCGGGAACTGATCGAACGAGGCGCGGCCCCCGGGCGGCTGATTGAGGATCCGCATGCGGAAGCTGCGCGGGTCGTCGCCGCCTTCGGTATTCTGCGCGAAGACGACGAAGCCGCGCTGCAGCTCCGTTGACAGCGGCTTGGTGTTGCCCGGCGATCCGGCGATCAGGCCCGAGCCGGTGATGCGCGACGAATAGATGTTCTGGTTGCGCGATCCGGCGTTGTTGTTGTTCACGGTGCACTCCGGCACCGGCTCTCCCGGGAGGAACAGGCTGGTGCGCGGCGGCTGGTCGGGACTCATCTTCGCCGGCGTGTACTGCGTCCAGTCGAGCTTGCCGGTGATCGGATCGCGCGTGGTCGGCGGCCGCACGTCGCGGTTGTCGGTCCACGCCGCGTGGAACACCGGCGGAATGCCGCTCGCCTCGGCGTTGAAGGACCACCGCCCTCGCGCATCGGGAATGAACGCCGGGGCCGCGGCCACGTCGATGTAGTCGCCCATGAACGGCACCGTGCCCTTCTGGAACATCGGCAGGTTCGGCGGGTTGGCCTGGAGCTCTTCGATCTGGCCACTGCGCGGGTTGTAGCCCATCAGGTAGTCCGACACGGGCACCGACGGGGCGAAGTCCGGCGTCTCGGCGGGCGCCGCCATCGCGGAGCGAATGTCGATGGTGTGGCGGATCACCTTGTTGGCATCGCTGACCGTGCGATCGTGGACCGCCCCGGCGGCCGCAAGCGCCTTCGTCTCGCGCACGTCGTAGAAAATCAACATCAGCTTGCCGCCGGCGAACGTCATTGACGGCATCAACTGGTGGCCGCGGCCCGGCTCGTCGTGATCGTCGACGGACCTCAGCGGGCTGAAAAAGCGCCCGTCGCGCGTGGTCGTGATGACGATGCGCGCGCCGTCGGTGCCGGTGGTGTCGGCGGCGAAGCCGCGCTGCGTCCAGGCCATATAGACACGGCCGGTGCCGTCGGCGGTCATCGTCGGATACGCATTGGTGCGGAAGTTGAAGCCGGTCGTGCCGAGATCGAACTGGTTGACGTCGTCGGCCACCACCTGCGGTTTCGCGCCGGGACGATCGAGCTCGTCGCCGCCGCGATGCTCGAAGATGCGATCGAGCCAGCGCTGCACGCGCCGCGCCGGCGGCGGGAACTTGTGGGCGCGCCCAGGCGCGTCGAAGCGGCCGGCGCCGACCGGCAGCCTGGCCACCATCATCGCGTCGAGGTCGTCGTTGTCGGTGAGATCCGGATCGAAGCGGCGGTAGCCGACGAATACCGCGCCGGTCTTCGGATCGATCGCAATCGACGAGCCCTGGTTGATCCGATCGTTCGGGTCGCTGACGCGGATGGCCGGGCTCCACGTGGCGCCGCAATCGGTCGATCGTTTCAGGTAGATCTCGGAGCTGATCGTCGGGCCCTTGCCGGTGAAGGCGGTGTACGACACGTACACCGCGCCTGCCGGAATGCGCTGGCCGGCCGGAGGCGAGGGCTTTTTGCGCCTGCCCTTGGCGTTGCCCTTCCCCTTCGGGCCATGGTCGGTCGCGATGATGCCGTCGGCGGTGACGATGCAGATGTCCGCATTGCCGCGCGGCATGTCGACGGCCATCCACGGCTTGTCCATGAACGGCGTCCCGCCAGAGGCCACCACCAGCGAGGTGCCGAGATAGGCGAACGGGTCGCCGGCCTCCTGGTTGTTGTTGTCGATGAAGCGCGACAGGAACACCGCCGACTTGCCGCCTTCGCCGCGATCGAAGACGAGGCCGCTGTAGTAGATGAGACCGTGCGTGCCGGCGCGGACGACGGGGTCGGCGCCGGCCTGGTACGTCTTCAGCGGCGAGGCGAGTCCGGCCGGCGATTGATCCTGCGGATACCCGGGCAGCAGCGTGCTGGCCCAGCGCTGGCCGCCATCCTTCGACTTGAACAGGCCGAGCCACGCATCGCCGGTTTCCGGCTCAATGCACTCGCCGGTCACCGGGTTGATCGTGCAGAGGCCGGGAATGTCGACGGTGCGGTAGTCGTTCGATCCGCCGAGCAGATGAAGAGGATTGCGTGTCGAGGCGGCAATCGACGGTTCGTTCTGCCGTTGCAGGAACGGATCGCCGTCCGGGAACGTGGTGCCGGACACCATGTTCACGTTTCGTCCGGGGATTTGCGCTTCGATGGTCGTGAAGACCAGGGCGAAGGCCACCGCGATTCCAGAAAGCAAACGTACGCAGAATGAACGCCTCGGCACGGGGGGAACGAACCGGAGCATGACACCGCCTCCAAAACTAAAAAAAATCGTCCGACTATCCAGGGCGTTTCAGGGCGGACGTAATCAAGGGCTTACAAGGTTGCTACAGAGCGCCCAAGCTTAGGCCAGCCCGGCCTTTTGCACAATGACGCTTAAGAGGTATTGGGAAGCGTGCAGAGATGTATAACCACGAACACCCTCCTATGAAAGAGCGGGTACTCGTCGGTCGCGTCGTCAGGCCGGCGGGTTTGCTATTGGGACTAGACGGAGGGACCGAAACGAAAGTTTCGGCCCCTCAAAAAGGCGGTGGAAGGTAAGGCCTGCGGGACTTACTTCGGCTCGGACGAGGGCGGGACGATGCCCTTTAACCTCATGTAGGTCACGAGGTTACCGTAATGCTCCCACACGTGTGATGTGTTGAACGTGAGGACCGAGAACCGCGGCTGGACGCCGAGGAATGTCTTCACCGCCTCGGCGCTCTTCGTGGTGTCCAAAGACCCCCATGCGCTTTCGCAGAACTCGAATGAGGCGGCCAGCGCCTTTTGCAGGGCGGCCTTGCCTTTGCCACCGGAGCTCTTCTCAACGCCCGACATCGGTGGCTTCATGCTGCTTCCGGCGCCGCAAATTCCGAAGTTGCCGTCGGCGATGTGAGCAATCAGCTGTCCGAGGCTGCGCACCTCCGGCGTGGGCTTGAATTCGTAGAGATCCTCGGGGACCTTCTCCGCCGTGCGGATGACGTTGTTTTTGATCGTCGCGAGCTGCGCCTTCGCGGCGTCGACCAACGGGTTGCTCTGCGCGAATGCCGAGATGGGGACCAACAGTGTGACGAGGGCCACGGCCAGGAACGTGCGTGTCATTGAAACTCCTCCAGATGGTTGGCGGCGACAGAACATCCCCCGCCTGAAGGCGGGGGCTATAAGCCGGGGGCTATTCTGCCACGAACTTGTAGCCCACGCCCCGGACTGTGACGAGATGCTTTGGTTTGGTGGGGTCAACTTCCAGGTAGCGCCGCAAGCGGACGATGAAGTTGTCGATCGCGCGCGTGTCCGTATCTTCGCGCAGGTCCCACACGTCCTCGAGAATCGCCTTGCGCGACACGGCCTTGCCGGCGTTCTTCACGAGATATTGCAGCAGGTCGCATTCCATCTGCGTCAGCTGGTATTTCTTGTCGCCGACGTGCAATTCGAGCGCCTCGAGATCGAGCCGCTTGCCCGCGAACGCGAGCGCCTCGTGCTCGTGCTGATCCTGGGTGAGCCATTCGAGCCGGCGCAACAATCCGCGCAGCCGCGCCAGCAGGATTTGCAGCTCGAACGGCTTGGGCAGGTAGTCATCGGCGCCGGCCTCGAAGCCCTGCAGGACGTCGGCCGGGCGGCCGCGCGCGGTGAGGATCAGCACCGGCACGAAATGCCCGGCACTGCGCAGCTCCTTCACCACCGAGAAGCCGTCCATGCCCGGCAGCATCACGTCGAGGATCACGGCGTCGTATCGCGTGCGTGCCTCGAGCAGCCGCGCCAGCGCGTGCGCGCCGTCGCCTTCCACGTCCACGGAGTGGCCCTCGGCTTCGAGGTTGAAGCGCAGGCCGTCGGCGAGGTGCGCTTCGTCTTCGACAACGAGAATCCTGCTCACCCTTCGACTCCCATCCGACCGCGTGCGTCGCGCGCGGCCGGTTGGTCGCTCAGGACAGGCCCTTCGACTCGCGGAAGCTCGAGCGTGAACGTCGCGCCCTTATCTTCCCCGGCGCTCTCGGCAAACACGCGGCCGCCGTGGCGTTTCGCGATCGAGCGGACGATGTAGAGACCGAGGCCGGTGCCTTTGACTTTCGTGCCGCGCGGCTGGAAGCGATAGAAGCGATTGAAAATGCGTCCGAGCTGGACGCGCGGAATGCCGCTGCCGGCGTCCTTGACCCGCACCCACGCGGTGTCGGGCGTGACGCCCGCGGCGCGCACGGTGATCTGCGGCGTGCCGGGCGAGTACTTCACGGCGTTATCGAGGAGGTTGGCGATCGCCGTGCGCAGCTCGTCGACATCGCCGGTGACCACCACCGGCACGGCCGGATCCGCGTCGGCGATGGTGATCGCGTTGTCGGCGAGGTGATGGCGCGTGCGCGCCGTGTCGACGCATTCCTGCACCAGCCACGAGAGATCGACGGGGGCGCGGTGTTCGAGCTTGCGCTTCTGCCGCGACGCGCCGGCGCGCAGCACCTGCTCGACCGTGTGCTGCAGGCGGTCGGCGTCCTGCAGCATCACGCGATAGAACTCCTTGCGCTGCGCGTCGCCGACGTCGCGCGACTGGAGCGTCTCGAGGTACAGGCGAATCGACGCGATCGGCGTCTTGAGCTCGTGGGTGACGGAGTTGAGGAAGCTGTCTTGCTGCTCGGTGATGCCCATCTCGCGCACCAGGAACACCGTGTAGACGATCAGGCCGGCGATGATGAGTGAGAAGGTGGCGACGCCGAGCACGAGCGGCGCGACCCGCCGGCCGTTGACGATGATCCAGCCGATGTTGAGCGTCACCGCGGCGGCGACAAGAACGACGCAAAGGACGACGAAGACGATCGAAGCGGTCTGGCGCCGCGTCACGACGCGATCTTAGCGCAGAGGACCCTATGCGGCTTCTTCGACCGGCTCTTCCCGGATCTTCGCGACCTTGATGTCCCAGGCGAGCCCGAGCTTTTCGAGCGCCTTGATGCCGATCCAATTCATATCGAACTCATACCAGGCCAGGCCGTGGCGCGCCGACACCGGATGCGCGTGATGGTTGTTGTGCCAGCCTTCGCCGAACGTCAGCATCGCCACCCAGAAGCTGTTCTTCGAGTCGTCCCGCGTCTTGAACCGCTGCGTGCCGAACAGGTGGGTCGCGGAGTTGACCAGCCACGTGCAATGCAGGCCATACACCGTGCGGAAGAACGTGCCCCACAGCACGTAGGGCAGGCCGCCGAAGGCGAGCAGCGCCAGGCCGACGACCACCTGCGGCACCCAGTGCCACGTGGTCAGCGCGACGTGGAATTTGTCCTTGCTCAAATCCGGCGTATAGCGGGCGAGGATCTCGGTGTCGTGATGCATCGCCTTGCCGGTCATGATCCAGCCCATGTGCGCCCAGTAGGTGCCTTCGCGCGGGGTGTGCGGATCGCCTTCGTGATCGGAATGCTGATGATGGATGCGGTGCGTGGCCACCCAGAAGATCGGACCGCCCTCGAGGGCGAGCGTGCCGCAAAGCGTCAGGAAATATTCGACCCACTTCGGAGTCTTGTAGCCGCGATGGGTCAGCAGGCGGTGGTAGCCCATGCCGATGCCCAGCGACCCCGCCACCCACCAGAGGAACACCATCATCGCGATGGCGCCCCAGTCGATGAAGAAGAAGGCGGCGACCGCGAGGATGTGGAAGATGACCATGGCCACGGCGGTGATCGTATTGAGCTCGCCGTCGGAGGCCTTGCGGCCATAAATCTCGGTAACAGGAATCATGTCGATAGCGACAGTATCAAGAGCCGTGAAACGGTTCTGTAATACTTCTGTCGCCTCTCGAAGTGCCTGGTTTTGCACGGTTCCGCGGTCATGATATTGTTTCAGCCAATATATGGGCACAACGATGCTCGAACGGGAACTGAAGCGGGGCAGTGCGGAACTGTTAATCCTGGCGCTCCTCGACGAGCGCGAGCGCCACGGCTACGACATCGGCAAGCAGATCGACCAGCGCTCCGATGGCACGATCGTGTTTCATGTCACGTCCCTTTACCCGACGCTCTATCGCCTCGAAGCCAAGGGCCTGATCGAAGGCCGCTGGGTGGAGAAAGCCGGGCAGCGGCGCCGGCGATACTACCGCCTGACGCCCGGCGGGCGCGGCGTGCTGGTGCGCCAGCGATCGATCTGGCAGAATTTCGCGACAGCGATCAATCGAATAGCGGGAGTCAAGCATGCGTGAATTCGACCAGCGCATTGACGCGGCGTTAGCCGGGACCGGCATCGACCGCGCGGGATCGATCCTGTCGGGGGCGCTCGCCGACGCCGCGTATGGCGTGCGCATGATGAAGTCGCAGCCTGGCGCCACGCTCGTGACGATCCTGACGATCGCGCTCGGCGTCGGCGCAGTGACGACGCTGTTCAGCATCGCGAACGGAGTGTTGTTGAGCCCGTTGCCGTGGTCCGACACCGATCGCCTGATTCAAATCACCGAAACCCGCGGCGGCCGGTCCGGCCGTGTTCCCGGCACCATTCTCAACGGCACCTACCTCGCGTGGGCCGATGCGCCGCAAACGATCGAGGGGATCGGCGCGTATCGGGACACGCCGATGACGCTCACCGGCGCCGGCGACGCCACGCGCTTGACGCTGGCGTCCGTGACGCCGTCGCTGTTCGACCTCTTGAACGTCCAGCCGCTGCGGGGCCGGCTGTTCGCGCGCGATGAAGGCACGCCCGGGCAGCCGTTGTTTCTGATCCTCTCGCAGGGATTGTGGGAGCAGCGCTTCGGCGGCCGGGATGAGGTGATTGGCCAGATCGTGCAACTCGACGGCGTCGCGTACACGATCGTCGGCGTCATGCCGCGCACCTTCCGGTTCCCGAGCGGTGAGACGCAGGGGTGGGCGCCCTGGGTGATTCCTGAAGTCGACGTGCCCGGCGGCGGGAAGCGCGGGGTGATCCTGCGCGCGCTGGCGCGGCTGCGGCGCGGGGTGTCGATTGAACAGGCGGCAGCGGAAGGCACGGCGCGCGCGATCGCAGCGCCGGACGCCGGCGGCGTCGGCATGGCGCTGTTCGGCGCCAAGGAGCCGATTCAGATTTCGGTCAGGGACGCCAAGGAAGCGGCGACCGCCGAAGTGCGGCCCGCCATCCTGGTGCTGTTGATCGCATCGGCGCTGCTGTTCATCACCGCAATTGCCAACGTGGCGAACATGCAGCTGGCGCGCGCGACCGCGCGGCACCGCGAGCTGACGATTCGGGCCGCGCTCGGCGCCGGCACGTCGCGATTGGCGCGCCAGCTGCTGATCGAGAACGTGATCACCGGCTTCGCCGGCGGCGTGGCGGGGTTGCTGCTGGCACTCGGCCTGCACGCGGCGCTGCCGGTGATGCTGCCGGCGGGGTTTCCGCGCCTCGATGCGATCGCCATCGAGGCGCGCGTGTTGTCGCTGACCTTCGTGCTCGCCGTCATCACGAGCGTCGTCTGCGGCGTGCTGCCGCTGTGGCACGTGCGCCACCTCGATCTGACGCGATCGCTCTCCGATTCGAGTGCGGCGTCGGCGGGGATCGGCCGTGGCCGCCTCGCCCTCGTGCGCGTGCTGATCGTGGGCAGCCAGGTCGCCGTCACGTGCGTGCTGGTGATCGGCGCCGTGCTGCTGTCGCGAAGTTTCGTGTCGCAGGTGAATGCCGATCGCGGCTACGACCCGGCGAACCTGCTGACCGCCACCATCCCGTTCCCTGGCAACTACTCCGTTGAGCGGCGGGGGCAGGCGCTCGACCGCATCCTCGATCGGCTGCGCGGCCGCCCGGGAATCACGCAGGCCGCCATCAGCGGCGCGCTGCCGCTGGTTTCGTCCGGCGGCTACATGTTCTTCACCTTTCCGTCGCCGCTCGGCGGTGGCGCGAACATCGAGGTCGAATCGATCCGCCGTGTCGTCTCACCGGAGTATTTTGGCGCGCTCGGCATTCGCATCCGGGCCGGCCGGCCGCTGACCGCCGAGGACGATGCCAACGCGCCGGCGGCCGTGGTCGTCAATCGGTCGTTTGTCCGCAAATACCTCGACGACATCCCGATCGAGCGGGCGATCGGATTGTCGCTCGGGCGCGCGGCGGTGCGCGTTCCGAATCGCGAGCTCGAAGCGTTTATCGTCGGCGTGGCCGACGATGTGAAACAGGATCAGCCGGACGGGGCGGCGCAGCCGGAGATGTTCGTGGCCTACGCGCAGCTGCCCGGCGTGAACCACGGATCGCAGACATTCATCGTGCTTCGCACCGTGGCCGATCCGGCCGCCTATGTCGAGGCGTTGCGGACGGCGCTGAGGGAAGAAGACCCGGCCATCGCGCTCGATGCAGTGATGACCATGGACGAGCGCGTGGGCTTGAGCGTGTCGCGCCCGCGTGCCTATGCGGCGCTGCTCGGCGGCTTCGCGGTGTTCGCGCTGGTGATCGCCGGCACGGGCCTGTTCGGCGTGCTGTCGTTCAGCGTCACGCAGCGATCGCGGGAGTTGGCCGTGCGGTCGGCGCTTGGCGCGAGCCGATCGGCGGTCGTTCGGGTGGCGCTCAAGCAGATCAGCGTCGCGCTGGTGGCGGGTCTTGCTGTGGGTTTCGCGCTGGCGATCGCGCTCTCGAACAACCTGTCGCCCTTCTTGTACGGCGTATCAGCCACGGACTGGCTGAGCTTCGGCGTCGCGCCGATCGTGTTGATCCTGGTCGGCGTCGCGGCGTGCGTGGTGCCGGCCCGCCGCGTTGCCCAAACCGATCCGATAACGGTGTTGCGGCAGGTCTGATGCTTGAATCTGATGACCTGTTGATCTATTGAGCTGTTGATTTGATTTCAGATCAAGAGATCAACAGCTCAACAGATCAATAGATTCAGCGCCCCAGCACTGAGCGCCTCCACGTTTCTACCAGGGCGCGATCGGGCCCTCCCAGCTTCTGATGCCGCTCGACGTACGATCGGAACCTGGCGAGGTTGTCGGGACTGAGGCTCTTGTCCTGCTGGTGCATCTTGAACAGCACCTGGATGGCCACAAACAGCAGCGGCTGATCGTCACCTCTCGTGTTGTCCAATTGATCCTTCAGCTTCGGCAGTGCGCCGCTGAAGTCTCCAACCATCGCCAGCGCGATCGCTTCCCGCCGCAGCCGCGCGTTGTCGTCTGCCCACGCCTGCGGCGCTTCTTCGAGCACATCGAGCGCCTGCCGGGCGTCGCCGATCCGCAGCAACGCATCGACGAGGGCAGGGTAGACCGCCGCGGGGTTCTCGCTCAGCAGGGCCACTTGCCACGCGCCGATCGCGTCGCGATCGCGGCCGCTCAACGCGTGCGTGGCGCCGAGATAAAAAGCGGCGCCGAGAAAATCAGAAGCGCCCTTCAGCGTGTGCTGGAACCACGCCGCGGCCTGCGCCACTTCGCCTTTGCTCAACGCGTTGAGGCCCCGCACGAACGCCAGGTTGAGTTCATCGTCGGGCGAGGCTCCGGCATCTGCCGGCGCCTCGTAATTGCCCGAGCGCGCCTTCTCGATCACCGCCTCGACGTCAGGCGATGGCGGGTGCATGTCGGCAAGGCCGTCGAGGAATGGCTGGACCACGCCGGGCACGAGGATGGTCTGCGCCGAGAACCGCGGGACCGGCGCGACGATGCGCGAGGGTGCCACCGGCGCGGGTGGCGCATCGGGATCTCTCGGCACCGCCAAATCCGGCGGCGCCGCCGGCGCCGCGATCGCGGTCGGCGACAACATGAACGGGCGCGTCAAGCGCACTTCCGGTTGCCCGGGCACGTTGATGAGCGCGCGGGCCACGTATTCACCGGCGGGCAGCACGCCAAGCCGCATCGTGGCGGCAAAGGCGCGCACGGTGCCGCGCGGCACCTGGCGCGCGTCCACGTTCACGAGGGCGTTGCCGTTTTCCGCGTCGGCGATCTGCAACGTCACCTTGGCGCGGCCCAGAAGCGACTGGTCGCCGCCGGTCAACTCGAGCATGGCCGACACCGTTTCGTGGTCGATCACGGTCGACGGCCGCGGCCGCGGCAATTCACCGGCGGTCGGCGGCTGCGGCACGAGCATCAGATCCGACACGCTCAGGCCGCCGCCCATGCGCGTCAGCCGCGCGTTGATGGAATGATGCACGCTGCCGCCGCGGCCCGAGTCGTCTACGGCCGCGAGACGCAGCGTGTAGTCCCCGGGATCGAGCGACACGGACGTCAGCACCAGCCGCGGTGATTCGCCTTTCGCGCTGGCCGGCGCGAGCGTGGACAACCCACCCCGATTCACGACGATCTTGTCATTCTTGTCGAGGATGATGATGCCGATCGGCCACTCGGCCGGCGTGGTGGCGGGCGGGCCGACTTCCGCGGCAATCACGACGCGAACCTTGGTGGTGCCGGTGTCGACGGCGGTGTAGGTGGCCACGCGCATCGGCAGGCCGCGAACCGGCAACGGGCTCCTGAGCACTTCGCCCACCTGCTGCTGCGGCGTCAGCGCCGGGTCGACGGTGGTTTCAGCCGCGGCATTGCGAATCACGAACGTCGGCCGCGCGCGCACGGTGAGGCCCCGCGGCCGCACCTCGACCTTGATGCGGCGCTCCTTGCCGGTGCGATCGGCTTCGGTCGGCTCGAAGCCGATCAGGTAATAGCCGGAGAGCTCGCGGCCGAGCCGATCGAACGCCGCGGCGCCGTTGCCGGTCACGGTGGTCATCGAGCCACGCGTTTGCGCGGCCACCTGCTCGAGTCCCTCGCTCATCAACCCATCGTCGAAGAAGCGCGAGTTGGCGCTCGGCAGGCCGCGGTCCTCGATGTCGAAGAACGACTGCCCCGGACGAATGATGTGAATGGTGGCGCGCGCTTCCGCGGCGCGGCGCCCGAGCTCCGCCATGCTCTGGCGATCGCGCGCCACGAACATCCCTTCGGAGATCATCACGATGTTGACCGGCGTCTTGAGCTGCACCAGGTTGCGGAGCAGCGCTTCCATGGACTGCAGCGTGGCCCGCGCGCGGGCGCTCGCCTCGAGCACGAGCGCGCGCGCGTCGGCTTCGACCTGCGACTGGCAGGCCTCGAGCCCCGGTCCGCTATCACCCTGGCATTCACGATCGATCGCTTGCTGGAACGTCGAGGGGTCGTTGTTTTCGTTGGCCCAGGCCTCGCTGATGTTGAGGCTCGACATGCCGACGCGACTGCTCCCGGCGCCGGTGACGCGCATCAGGCCGTCGACGATGCGCTGGCGATCCGCGGTGAATTCGACGCCGCCCGCGCCAGTGGGAATTCTCGCGAGGCCGACCAAGTCTCCCGGCGCCAATCGCTCGAATAACGTCTGCGCGGTGCGCAGCACGCTGCGCGACGAACCCACGCGGAGGCTGCCCTCGTCCACCACGAACAGCAACAGGCGGCCGGTGGTCTCGGTCTCGTTCGAGCTCGAGGCGGACTCCCGCGGTGTGGACGGGGTGGCGTTGGTCGGGGTCGTCGAGATGAACTGGATCGAGGCGATCGGCCTCGGCTGGCCGTTGACCTCGAGCTGAAAGTCAGCCGGCGTCAGCGTGGTGACGGGTTTCGACTCGCGATCGACGACATTGACGTCGACCAGCACGAGCTCCGCCTTGGTCTCAAAAACCGGACGCTGGGGCTGCTGCTGCGCAGAAGCCGCAGTGAAAAGTGAAAAGTGAAAAGTGAAAAACAGAACTAGGGAACGCATGGTTACGAGCCCGGTGCGCGATAGCCCTGGCGCGAGCGAACCCGGTAGTTGGCGCCGGGGACCTCGACCTTCACCTCACGCCACGAGCCGTTGCGCTTCGTATTGCTCGATTCGTAGCCGAGGACGTACTGATTCGAGAGCTCTTCGAGAATCTCGGCGAACGGCTCGTCCAGTTGATCGCTGCGCTCCACGAACAGCGCGCGGCCGCCGCTCAAGTCGACCAGGCGCTCGATGCCGGATTTGAGCTGCGCCTCCTTGACGCCGCGGCCGAGTGCGACCATGAACAAGGTGGCATCGTTGGTGCGCACGGCCTGTTCCACCGCGTGAATGGTGGCATGGCTGGTGCGGTCGTCGCCGTCGCTGAACACCACGAGCACGCGGCGCCCCGGCTGGCGCGACAACTGCTGCACGCCGCGGATGATCACGTCATATAACGCGGTGCCGCCCCAGGCCGACAGCCGGTCGATGGCGCGCGTGCGCTGCGCCACGCTGGTCTCGCGCTTGGTCAGCGTGAACATGTGATCGTTGAACGCCGCCACCGTCACCTGGTCCTTGGGCCCGAGCGCCGACAGGAATTTCTTCGCCGCGTTTTTCAGCTGCGGCATCGCCTGCGTCATGCTTTCGCTGACGTCGATGGCCACGACGATCTCGAGCGGCGACCCTTCGGCGGAGAAGTGGCCGATGGTCTGCGGCACGCCGTCTTCGGTGAGACGGAACGACGATTGCGGCAGTCCGCCGACAAACCGCCCGCGCTCGCTGACTACCGCGGTGATCTGCACGACCTCGACGTTGACCGTCTCCACCTGGTCGAGGCCCTTGGTGCGCGAGCTGGCCACGATGCGGCCGCCGCCGATCAGGTTGGCGACCGCGCGGAAGGTGTGCGCGCGCACTTCGGCGCCGGCGTCCCACGTGCACTCGGCGGCGATCGGATCGAGCACGTTGCACACCTGCTTGCCGTCGGCGAAGAACAGGATCTGTGCCACGCGGGTGGCCAGCATTTTCGGAAGGATCTCGGCCTTCAGCGTGGTGACGCCGCTGACGTAGGTGTCCGCCTCCGGCGCGACGACGCGAATCGCCAGCTCCGGTTTCGGTTCCTGTGCTGAGAGCGCGATTGTGAACGCGAGCAGTACGCCGATGATTCGCATAGGGTTCAAGACAACGAGTTAAAAGTTAAAAGTTAAAAGTGAAAAGTGAAAAGCCAAAAAAGTTTTAAACTTTGCACTTTCAACTTTTAACTACCTTGGGCGTAAGGGCCCGCCGCCGGCTAACGCCGCCACGTAATCTTCTACCCGCGACGGCGAAAGCGCCAGTGCCTGTCGCGACAGCGCCGGCCAGTCGTCCGGGAAGCGGGAATCCACGTCGTGCCAGAAATCCTGGGTGGCGTACATCAACAGGCCAGGAATGAGTTGAGCCGGCAGCTCGAGGCGGACCGTTTCCTCCGCCAGTCGCAACGTGAGATCGGGGAATTGCGTCGCGATCAGCCCGCCGGCGGCGCGGCCGCCGAAATTCTCCCACGCTGCTGGCGTGGGCATCGCCGTCCGCAGCCGATTGTGCAGCGCCTCCGCATACACCCCCCAACGGTGCAGCGTGTCCATGGGGAGGTCCGGACGGCCGAGCCACATGGCGTCACGTAGCCCGAACAACGCGGGTATCAGATCAGGCGTGCGCGTCATGGTCCACGGGATGGTCTGCTTCACGGCCGGAGGCAGGGCCGCCTCATCGGCGAGCGCGAGCACTTCCGCCAGGTTGGTCCCGGCGCCGGCCACGCGCTGTCGTCCTCGGGCAATGGCCGCGACGATGCGATCGCGATCGGCGTCGCGCAGGTCGTTGGGATTGAGCGCGCGCGCGGTCCGGGCCAGCGTCAGCTGATCGTTCAGGTTGATCGTCGGCGCCACCGGCATGTCGCTGTCGCTCAAGCGGCGCAACGCGAGACGCGCGAGCGTGATGTCGAGGCCGAGCAGCGAGCCCTCGATGTGCCAGGGACTGCCGTTGCCGACCTGTTCGCGCGGCAGGCGCCACGCCATCGTGTTGCGGCGCAACCCGGCGGCGCCCTCGAGACCGAAGTCGTGGCGGAAAGGGATGTCACCCCCCAGCAGTGCCGGGCCTTCGGGATCGCCGAGGGCCGGCGAGTAGATCAGGACGAGCAACGCGTCCGCAATGTGCGCTTCGTCGTTGGCGGCGAGCGCCGCGTCCAGGCCAGGCGAGGTCAGTTGCTCGCGAATGCGCTTGATGCGGGCATGCTCCGACGCGAAATAGTCGACGCGATAATCAAGGCCTTCCCACCTGAGCGTTGGCGCATTCGTCGCGGACGGGACGCCGGCGAGCGCCTGCAGCAACCGCGACTCGTACGCCGTGGTCGTGGTCCATTGATCCGGCTGCACGAGCGGCGGCAGCGCACCGAGCAGGCTCTCGAGCATCCACTGCGTAATGGCTGGTGCGTGCCGGTTGCCGGCGTCGGTGAGGTCCGCCAGCGCGAGCACCAGCCGCTCGGCGGCGGGCACGTCGATGGCGCGCGTCACGCGGGCGCGTTCGAGGATGGCGAGCGCCGCCTGAAAGGCAATGATGCCATGCTTGCGCTCGCGGCCCGACAGCTGATCAAGCCGGCGGGCCGCTTCCACCGCGCGGCTGTAGACGCGCGGTGTCGTGATCTCCATGCGATCGAGCGCGAGCAGCAGGGCGCGATACCGTCGATACCCGCCCAGCGCCACCATCGCGTCGACGGACTCCTCGACGCTCGCGTTGGCAAACACCGCTTGTGCGAAGCGCACCATCTCGTAGCGGTCGCGCCGTTCCTTGGCCACCTCGCTCGCAATTTTCTGCGCGAGCCATGCCAGGCTGACGGGCGCCTCGGCGTCGATACGGATCGCGGTCACGGCGCGCCGCGTGAGGTCGCCGCGATCGAACAGCTCCTCCCAGAACCTCTGCGCGTTGGGCGGCGCCACGGCACCGTTGGCCAGTCCGATCTGCGACGTCACCACCCACGGATCGGTGACCCCGCGCAGAAAGGGATGGTCTTCGAGACGCCAGTTTGAATCCGCCGACTTGAAGGTGGCATACAGCGCGCGCGTCTGCTCGATTTGCCCCCCGATTGGCCCGTGCCCATAGACGAGGGCCCGGCGATCGGGAGCCATGACGGCGACTGCGTCGTAGAACCACGCCAGGCGTCCGGAATCGCGCGAGAGCAGCTGGCGAAGAAACTCCGAAGGCCGCGTGACCTTCTCCCCGGCCAGCGCCTCCCAGATCGGATCCGCCGCCGATCCACCCGGGACCACCACGCGTTCTTGTTCAAGCGTGAGGCTGCGACCCGCCACCCAGAATGCGGCGGGAGCCGATCGTGCGATGTATCGCAACAGCCCGCGATCGCGCGCCAGCAACGATCGCACCGAGGCGTCGGTGTTCATCGCGCCGGCGCAGACCAGCAGTACCGATCGGTTGGCGATCAACGCCGCAAACAGATCGCCGCGGTCCTGCGGTGCCAGCAGGTCGCGCCAGTGATCGGCCGTGAGGGGTACGGCAATCGTGATGGGTTGCGGACTGGTCCCGCCGTAGCCCTGGGGCGAAGGCGGATCCGTGTCCACGGGCGCCGTATTTCCAGGGACGGAGAGTCCCGCGATAAATCGTCGCGCGCCGGCCGCGCGTTCCGCCGCGCTGCCGCCCAGGCTGAACATGCTCCGCGCCAGCAGCGCAATCGCCGATCCGCGCTCTTCCGGGCGCAGACCGAGCAGGTCGAACGTCGCCGTGCCGCCGGTCACCGGCAGGTCGAAGAAGCCGGGAACAGGGGTGCGGTCGTCGGCGGTGGCGAGGATCACCAGCGCCACCAAAAGAAGTCGTCCCAAGGCCACACTTATACTTCAAACCTTGCGCGGTTCTCTCCCGTCAAAGCCCTTATGACATTTGACAACCTGCGCCAGGACGTGCGTCTCGCCATCCGGAGCCTGCTGCGCGCCCCCGCGTTCGCGGCCGTCACGATTCTCACGCTCGCGCTCGGAATTGGCGCCAATACGGCGATTTTTTCGATCGTCAATGGCGTGATCCTGCGCCCGCTCAACTATCCCAAGCCCGAACAGTTGATGTACCTGACCACGCAGTTCCCGGCGTTCGGCTTCGACCAATTCTGGGTCTCGCCGCCGGAATATTTCGAGTTCCGCGAATTGAACCAGTCGTTCGCCTCGGTGGGCGCCTACACGACCGGCGAAGTGAACCTGACGGCCGGCGATCGCCCGTTGCGCGTGCGCTCGGCCTCGGTGGACGACCGCCTGCTCACCACGCTCGGGGTGCAGCCAATTGCGGGACGCCTGTTTTCGACCGGCGAGACCGACGTGGTGCCGCCGCCCAATCCCACGGGTCCCGTGCCGCTGCCGGCGATCTGCCTCCTCTCGTACGAGTTGTGGCAGACCGCGTTCGGCGGCGGCAATGTGATTGGCGAGATGGTGGAGATCAACGGGCTTCGCCGCGAGGTGATTGGCGTCATGCCGCCGGGCACCGACGTGATGGACAACCGCACCGAGATCTGGATGCCGATTGGTCTCAATCCCAACAACCGCCTCAATCGCGGCAGCCACTTCCTCTACCTGGTGGGCCGTCTCAAGGACGGTGTGACCGTTGATTCCGCGCAGTCGGAGTTGCGGACGCTGATTCAGAGCTGGAGCGAACGCACTGGCGTGAAGAACCACGTGTTCGCGCCGCCGCCGCCACCCGACGCACCGAAGACGACCGCCAACGCCGGCGCCGGCCACGTGTTGCAGATGCACCCGGTGCAGCAGCAGATGATCGGCGGGGCCAGCCGCGCCATCTGGGTGCTGCAGGCCGCGGTGGGATTCGTGCTGCTGATCGCGTGCGCCAACCTCGCGAACCTGATGCTCGCGCGCGCGGAAACCCGCCATCGCGAGTTCGCGGTCAGAACCGCGCTGGGTGCCGGACGTGGCCGGCTGGTACGGCAGTTCATGACCGAAGGCGTGCTGCTGTCGATCGTCGGTGGCGCGCTCGGCCTGCTGCTGGCGCGCGCCGGCGTGCAGGCATTGATTCGCGTCTATCCCACCAGCCTGCCGCGGACGGCCGAAGTCACCGTCGATCCGCTGGTGTTGCTGTTCACGCTCGGCGTCTCGGTGTTGACGGGACTCGTGTTCGGGCTCGCGCCGTTGATGCACACGCGCGTGAAGGGCCTCGCGGTTGCCCTCAAGGAGGGGGGCGCGAGAGG
The DNA here is from genome assembly GCA_964513235.1 of uncultured Acidobacterium sp. Classification (GTDB taxonomy): domain Bacteria; phylum Acidobacteriota; class Vicinamibacteria; order Vicinamibacterales; family UBA2999; genus 12-FULL-67-14b. The sequence goes on along the minus strand of CAZEMI010000286.1, from coordinate 23,786 downwards.
CGCCACCGGTGCGGCGCGCCATCACATCCGCCGCGCGCTCGTCATGGCCGAAGTGGCGTTGGCCGTGATGCTCGTGATCGGCGCGGGGTTATTGATTCGCACCGTCTACAACCTGTCGATGGTCGATGCCGGGTTCGACAGGTCGCGGCTCGTGACGTTCCAGATGTCGCTGGCGCCCGCGGATTACCCGCAGCCCGCGGCCCGCGCGCAACTGTTTCAGCGATTGCTCGACCAGCTGCGCGGCGTGGCGGGGGTGCAAGGCGCCAGCGCCATGTCGGGCCTGCCGCCGAACCGTCCGCTCAACGCCAACGACACCGACATCGGCAACTACACCGCCCCGCCCGAGGGACCGTTCGAGAACGTCGATTACTACCAGTCGGTGATGACCAATTACTTCGAGACGATGGGCATTCCGATCGTGCAGGGGCGATCGTTCCTGCCGAGCGACGCGGTCTCGGGTCCGGTGGTGATCGTCAATGAAGCGCTGGTCAACACGTTCTGGAAGGGCGTGAACCCGATCGGCCAGACCCTCAAGCCCGGCTTCGGACCGTTCGCGCAGATCCCCGACTTCACGGTGATCGGTGTCGCCAAGGACGTCAAGCAGGGCGGCGTCGACAAGCGCACGGGCACCGAGCTCTACGCGCTGATCGATCAGATCGCGATCGCCAAGCCGCCGATCAATTTTGCGCCGACCACGCTGAACATCGTGTTGCGGACGACGTTGCCGCCGGCCACGCTGCGGACCAACATCGAGGGAATCGTCCGAGAAGCGGATCCGTCCGTGCCGATCGTCCGGCTGCGCGACATGAACGGCGTGTTCGAGGAATCGATCACCCGGCCGCGGCTGCTCGCGCAGTTGCTCGGCGGGTTCGCCGGTCTCGCGTTATTGCTGGCCGCCATCGGCACCTACGGTGTGTTGTCGTACATGGTGGCCGAGCGGCGGCGCGAGATCGGTATCCGCATGGCGCTCGGCGCGGACCAGGGCAACCTGCTCGCCCAGGTGATGAAGCAGGGCCTGGCGCTGACGACGGTCGGCATCGTTGTGGGCCTGGCCGGCGCGTTCGCGATGAATCGCCTGATTTCATCGCTGCTGTTCGGCGTGCAGCCGACCGATCCGACGACGCTGGTTGCCGTGGTGGCGACGATTACGCTGGTGGCGGCAGTGGCCTGCTGGCTGCCGGCATGGCGCGCGTCGCGGGTCGATCCGAACGTGGTGCTACGGGATGACTAAGGCAACCGTTCCGAGGACACGGAGGAGTACGGAGAACACGGAGGCCGTGACCAAGCACGGAGGCCGCGAGGAACCATAAACGCGAGAGCCAAACAGCCTCCGTGTCCTCCGCACTCCTCCGTGTCCTCGTGGAGTATCATGCCGCCGATGAATCGTCGTACCGTTTTACACCTCGGCGGCATGGCGGCGATCGGATTCCTAGCCGAGGGCTGCGCGCCGAAGGCCACAGCGAAACCGCAACTGGCGCCGCGGCGTCCGCCGCTGCGGCTCCCGGTGGTGAATGCGTCGTGGGATCGCGTGATTCGCACGACGATCGGACTCCGGCCGCATCGCCCCTCCGGCTTCGTCCTCAAGGTGGACCGGTTCGGCGCGAAAACACTCATTCACAACTTCGGCCATGGCGGCTCCGGCATGTCGCTGTCGTGGGGCACCGGCTCGATGGCCGCCGACATGGCGCTCGCGCACACCGAGCGTCGCGCCGCGGTGATGGGCTCGGGTGTGGTCGGCCTCACCTCCGCCCGCGAGCTGCAGCGTCGCGGGTTCGACGTCACGATTTACGCCGCCACCGTTCCTCCCGATACCACCTCGAACATGTCGCTGGCGGGCTTCACGCCGACGTCGGGCCTGCTCGACCAGTCCAATCGCACGCCGGAGTGGGACGCGCAGTTTCGCGCGGCGGTGCTGATCGCGTATCGCCGGCTCCAGCTGCTTGCCGGTCCGAAGTACGGCATCAGCTGGATGATGAATTACGCGCCGACCGACAACGAAGCCGCCGGCCGCGGCGGGTTCGGCGGCGAGAACCCGCTGATGCCGGCGAGCATCACCAGCCCGCGCGTGATCCTGCAGCCGGGCGAGCATCCCTTCCCGACCAGGTACGCGATCGAGCGTTCGGAGATGCGCATCGAACCGTCGATCTATCTCGACGCGTTGATGAACGACTTCCTGTTGTGGCGCGGCAAGGTGGTGATTCGGAAGTTCGAGACCGCGTCGGACGTGGCCGCGCTCGCCGAGAACGTGGTCGTCAACTGCACCGGGCTCGGGTCGAAGGCATTGTTCAACGATCCGGAGCTGATGCCGTTGAAGGGTCAGCTGACGGTGTTAGTGCCGCAATCCGAGATCACCTATTCCACCAGCGGCGGTGGGCGGCCGCCGGCGACGCCACAGGCCGGCTTCATCCACATGATGCCGCGCACCGACGGCATCGTGCTCGGCGGCACCTCGCTTCGGGACGACTGGTCCCTCGACGTCAACGAGAAAGAACGTCAACGCATCGTCGAAACGCATATCGACTTGTTCAGCACGATGCGTTCGATCAGGACCTAGGCCACCGATTGACACCGATTGGACACCGATTAATCTAGAGTCATGCCAAGGTGGTGGGCCGCGAAGGCCCACTGATCGGCGCGTTCTGCGATCAAGCGGTCGGTGGGGCGATAGCCGTGCGAGCCGTCGATCGCGACACGAATCAGCGCCGGCCGATCGCATCCTTGGGCAGCCTGTAGCGTTGCGGTGAACTTGAATGAGTGGCTTGGCACCACGCGATCGTCGTGATCGGCGGTTGTCACCAGCGTGGCCGGATAGCACGTGCCCGGCTTCAGGTTGTGGAGCGGCGAATATCCAAACAACACCGGGAAGTACCGCGGATCGGATGACGATCCATATTCGGTGGCCCACAGTTGTCCGCCGGTGAAGTGATCGTACCGGAGCATGTCCATGACGCCGACGGCCGGCAACGCTGCGGCAAACAATTCCGGACGTTGTTCCATGACCGCGCCGACGAGCAGTCCGCCGTTGGAGCCCCCCATCATGCCGAGGCGGTCGGGCGAGGTGAACTTCTCCCGCACCAGGTGCTCCGCCACCGCAATGAAGTCGTCGAACACGTTCTGCTTGCGCTCGAGATAGCCGGCCTTGTGCCACGCCTCGCCGTATTCGGCGCCGCCGCGCAGGTTGACCGTGACGAAGATGCCGCCAAGCTCCAGCCACGCCGGCACGTCCGATCGATAACCGGGCAGCAGGCTGATCGAGAAGCCGCCATACCCGTAGATCATCGCGGGGTGGCCGCCGTGGCGCGTCAGCCCCTTCTTCGCGGTCAGGAAAAATGGTACGCGCGTACCGTCCTTCGAAGTCGCAAACATCGCGTCCGTTTCAAATCGCGCCGGGTCGATCGGCGGTGACGGCGGCTCGAACGCGATGCGACCGCGGGTGTCGAGGTCGTAGCGATACACGGTGCCCGGCAGCAGCGGCGAGCTGAAGGCGAACCACACTTCATGAAGATCGCTGCGGCCGTACACGTCGGCGACGGAGCCTACAACGGGCAGTGCGATCTCGCCGTCGACCCTGCCGTCGAGGCCGAACACCTGCAACCGGCTGCGCACATCCACCAGGTGGTGCACCACCACGCGGCCGCCAATCACGCGCGCGTGCTCGATGGGGTGCGGCTGCTCCGGCACCACGACTTTCCACGATGCCGGATCCGGATCCTCGAGATCAATGGCAAGGACACGCCGATTCGGCGCGTCCTTGTCGCTGCGCACATAGAGCCGCGACTGGTAGTTGCCGATCGGCGTGAACTCCGCATCCCGTGTCTCGACAATCGGCCGAATCGTCGACGACAGTCGCGGCGCGCCGGCGTATTCAAGATCGATGAAGTGGAGCTGGTTGTTGTTGTCGGACCCGCGACAGGTCGTGAGAAAGACGTAACGGCCGTCGTCACTGACGGTCGCGTTGACGATCCATGACGGATGATCGGTCCGCTGATAGATCAGGACATCATCCGATTGCGGAGTACCGAGACGGTGGTAGTAGACGGCCTGGCCCGAGAGCGCGGCCTCGAGCACCTTGTGCTTGGGGGGCTCCGGATAACGCGAGTAGAAGAACCCCTGCGAGTCGTGCGTCCACGACAGCGCCGAGAAACGCACCCACGCAACCTCGTCGGCGAGATCCTCACGGGTGGCGACGTGGCGCACGCGCACCGTTTCCCAATCGGCGCCGCCTTTCGCAACCGCATACGCCAGCCATTTGGCATCAGGCGACGGCACGAATTGCGACACGGACGTCGATCCATCGGGCGACAGTTGATTGGGATCGAGCACGACCTCCGGCGGATCGAACACGCCCGCGCGTACGAAGATCGGCGCCTGCCGCTCGAGCCCCGAGTTTTTCGCGTAGAACAGCCGGCCGTTTTCAATGGCCGGCAAGCCCGTGCGCGGGTAGTCCCACAGCGCCGTCAGACGGCGGAGGAAGTGATCTCTCAGCGGCAGCGTTTCAAGGTAGGCCTGGGTGACCGCGCTCTGTTCGGTCACCCAGCGTGCCACCTCGGGTGAATCCAGGTCCTCCAGCCAGCGATACGGATCCGGCACGCGGATGGATCCGTACTGATCGACGACGTCGCCCTGGCGCGACTCCGGATAGCGCAAGGCTTACTTGGCGCGCGCGAGATCGACCACCGCGTCCCAGTTGAAGCGGACGAACCGGAACAATTCGCTCTCGAGGATGCGTTCCTGGTCGCTGTGCGCGCCGTAGCCTTTCGGGATGTCTTCGATGTCGGTGGCGGGCCCGAAGCCGTAGCACTGAATGCCCTTGCGGCGCAGGAAGGCCATGTCGGTGGCGCCGGTGCTCATGGTCGGCAGCGTCACGGCCTGGTAGTGCTTCGTCAGGTTCGACTCGATAGCCTTGAACGCGTCGGTGTCGAGCTTCATCGGCGCCGTCGGCGGGCGTGTGTCGCGCGGGCCGTAGCTGACCTCGACCTGCGGGTCGTTGACGACCTGCTTGACCATCTCGAGAAATGTGGTCGCGTCTTCGTCCGGCGCCAGTCGCGTGTCGATGGTGGCGGTGCCTTCGGACGGGATGACGTTGGTGCGATAGCCACCGCCGATCACCGTGGGCGACAGCGACGTGCGCAGCATCGACCAGTGCCGCGGCTCGTTCTTGCGCATGTAGGCATCCGCCGGTCCTGAGATCTTCGGATCGGGACTGAGCAGCGCGCGGTAGCGCTCCGCCTCTTCAGGCGACGATACCGTGGCGAGTCGTTTGAAGTAGGCCGCCGTGGTTTCGTTGAGCCGCATCGGCGGCGTCCACATGGCAATCTTGCCGACCGCCTCGCCCAGATGGGCGAGCGCATTGTTCTCGAGCGGCACCGAGCCGTGGCCGGCCACGCCCCGCGACGTCACGCTAATCGCGCGCGGAATCTTCTCCACGGTCTGCACCGACGCGTACTTCACGACGCCGCCGACGCGTGTCACGCTGCCGCCCTCGGCGTAGCAGAACTCCGAATCAATCGCCGCGAAGTGCTCGTTGGCCATGAACTGGATGCCGAGGCTCGAGCTGCCCTCCTCGCCGGCTTCCATCAGGAAGATGACGTCGCGATCGAGGGCAACGTTCAGGCGCTTGAGCATCAGCATCACCATGAGCGAGCTGACGACGTTGTCCTTGTCGTCGACGGTGCCGCGGCCATACACGTATCCGCCATCACGCACGGCGCCAAACGGCGGATGCGTCCACTTCTTCGGGTCGACATTCACCGTGTCGCTATGCCCCATGATCAGCAACGGCCGCTGCTTGCCGGTGCCCTTGATGCGCGCCACGAGATTCGGCCGATGGGCTTCCTTCGCGAAGATCTGGACCGGGATGCCATCCTTCTCGAGCACCTGCTTGACATAGTCGACGACGCCCGCTTCACGGCCGGGCGGGTCGGTCGAATCAACCTTCACGATCGCCTGGAAATGGCGCATCGTTTCTTCGTCGATCTTTCCCCAGTCGGGCTCTACGTTCTGCGCGCCGAGGGACGCCGACATCATGACTGCAACGAGCAGCAGGGCAGCTTTTCTCATGGCCGTTAGCCTACCTTACGACGTCGCGCCGCGAACGGACGCGGTAGGTGTCATTGATGGTTTTGACGCGGATGGTGTGGTACTTCCCGTCGCCGCGCTTCGCCGGTGTGTAGCCGATCACATACTGATTGTTCAGCTCCTCGGCGATCCGTTCCGTCGCCGGTCCCAGCTCGGCGGTCGAGCGGATAATCTCGGTATAGCCGCCGCCCTGGCCCGACAGCTCCTGCAGCGTATACGGATTGATGCGCGTCGAGTTGCGCGCGTCCAGCGTGTCGATGCCGATCGCATACAGAAAGACGTCGCTGCGATTCAGCTTCTGCTTGAGGATGGTCGGCGTGGTGTCGCTGGCGGTGTCGGCGCCGTCGGAGACCAGCAGGATCGCGGCGCGCGGGTGCTGTCGCGAATCGAATAGCGGCAGCGACACGTCGATGGCGTCGTACATCGCGGTCCCGCCCGACGGCTTGATCGCCTCGAGCCGGCCCCGGATGCCGGCGCGCTCGATGGTCCACGCGCCGAAGAGGCGCGCCTCGTGGTTGAACCCCACCAGCGCGGCCTCGTCGTCGGTCGCCAGGAGTCTGTCGAGGAAGTGCGAGAGCGCCACGCGCGCGTCCGCGATGCGCACGCCGCGCATGCTGTCGCTGATGTCGAGCGTCAGCGACAAGCTCACCGGCACGCGCTCGTTCGTGAACTGCGTGATCGGCTGCGGCACCCCGTCCTCTTCGACGATGAAGTCGTTCCGTTCGAGGGAGGTGACGAGGCGCCCTTCGGCGTCGCGCACGGTGACCGCGGTGGTGACGAGCTCAGAGGCGGATCGAAAGGTTTTCGCGCGGGCGTCCACCGTCTGACGCGCCGGTTGCGGCGCGGCCAGCAGTGGCAGAACGATCAGCGTCAGGACACTATTTCGCAAAATCGTCAAGTGCGCTTCGGGTCCGAATGAACAACGCGCCGTCCGCCGGCACCGGCGTGGCGAACACTTCATCGTCCAGGGTATTGACTTGTAGCACTTCCCAGTCGCCTTTGGCTGTGACAACTGAGACGGTGCCGTCCTGGCTGACGAGCCACACTTTCCCGTCGGCGCCAATCGGCGACGCGAAATACTTGTCGATCGCGCCCTTGAGGCGGCCCTGCTTGATCACGTCTCCGGTCACGGGGTGGAACGAGACCAGGATACCGCTGTCGTTCACCATGTAGAGCACGCCCTGATACAGCACCGTCGAAGTCCTGGAAGAAAAATAGCCGTTGGCGCCGTCGGTGACCGGGCCCGGCGAGGCGGGCCCGTTGACGTTTTCACGACGGCCGGCCTGCCGGCGCGGGATTTCGTGCTGCCAGAGCTGCCTGCCGGTCTTGCGATCGAGCGCGAGCACGAACAGCTTATAGGCGTCTTTCTCCGCCGAGTGCGCGGTGAGAAAGATGTGCGAGTCGGTGAACACGGGCGACGAGTGCCCCGGCGGAAGGGGCGTTTTCCACTTCACGTGATTCGCCGGGCCGAACTCGACGGGCAGGTTTTTCGCCGACGAGATGCCGGTGCCGTTCGGGCCGCGGAATCGCACCCAGTTGTCAGCGGCGTGCGGCGACGCCCCGAACACCGCCGCCGTTACGGCCACCGCCACTACCCGCGCCTTGAGCATGCGCCTGATCTTAAGTCAGTTTTGGGCCGGCGGCGGCGGATCGGCCACGAGATCGAGATCGGCCAGGACCGACCGCCACGCCGAGACCAGTTCGAACGCGGCGCAGGCCATCAGGTAGATCACGAACACGATCAACGGGATCAGGTAGGCGCTCCAGGCCATGCGCCTCACGGGGCCGTGTCCGGTGATCATGAAACCGATCACTCCGGGAAGCAGCATCGCCGCAATCGTCGGCCCGAAGGCGACGAATTTGGTGATCAGATGCCGCCACGGCCGATGCCGTGGCGGTTTGTCATCATCCACCGGCTTCCCGAAAATCCATCGCCGCGCATCGCCGGCAACCTGCCTGAGGCGATAGGGCAGTGAGACGAAGTCCCAGCGCAGCGAGGTGATGGTGTCGCGCGTGATCCGCTTGGTGCGGCGGCCGAAACACAGGCGTTGCACAAACGCCAGGCCGCCCACGGTGATCGCCGGCACCACGTAAACACCTGCCGCGGCGAGGACACGCCAATCGCGGTAGTGCCACGCGACGATGGCGCAATAGCCCACCGCGAACGCGACTGCCGTCAGCCACGCGACCACTCGTACGCGTCCGAGCACCCGTGCCGTGCCGAGCCAATGCTGCGCCCGGTCGTTGCCCACCACCCCTTCCGCCGGCCCCCGCTGCAGACCGGCCGCGCGTTGGAGGATTTCGAGAAAGCCTTCACGATCGTGGAGGTACTCGGTGTGTGCGCGTCCCGTGGCGGTGAACCTGGCGGGACCGCAGTAGCGGTGAATGACGCCACCGTTCCACAAGTCGCGCTGCAACTCTCCAGGGCTTCGCGAAAAGTCGGCAGCCTGGTCCGGGAAGGCGCTCGCGATCGGATCGAGGCAGTTGATCACGTTGATCCATTTGACGGGCGTGAGTGGTCCCGCGGTGTTGACCTCTGGCCCCCAGCAGAAATACGTGTTCACTTCGCGCCACTGCCCGAAGTCGAAGTCCGTGAAGTCGAGGAACAGCCACAGCCAGCTGATCATGCCGATCGGTGATCCGAACGTCACCACCGTTCCTGGCAGCATCGCGTCCTGCCAGTGCCTCACGAGAAAGCTGTGCGTCACGACACTGCCGAGCGAATGCCCGGCCATCACGAAGTCGTTCTGGACGCCGGCGCCGGCCGCCGCGAACTGGTCGGAGTTGCGGATGTTCTGGACGACGCGATCGAGGTGTTCGCTAATCAATTGCTCGCCGCTCTTGTCGAGCGCATAGGTCGCGACGTCTTCGAAGAAGCGCGTGAAGGCCGCGAGGAAGTTCCGGCCGTAGCGGCTGAGGAGCAGCGACGGCGCCCCGAGTAACGGTCCCGTGGCCGCCGCCATCACGCCCGACACGCGTTGCAGCGATCGCGCCACTGCCGCCGGCCGGCCGGGAAACATGGAGGCCAGCGCGCCGTGCTGCTTCTGGCGCGCCGAGCAGATCGCCACGTCGAGCCCCACGAACAAGGTCGTCAGGTCAAGGCGATGATTGGCGCGGATTACTCCGGCGAGATGTGAATAGTTGACCTCGTAAACGTAAACCACCGTGGCGTCGCCAGGTTCCGGAGGATACGCAAATCGCAACTTGAGATACGGCGGGTTGGCACCCTCGTCGAAACGTTCCAGCCGCCAGTCGGCAATGCGGTCCTCGCTCAGCGCGGGGGCCTCGGGACTTCGCAGGTTCGATCGGATGGATTGGTACACCTCGAGCAGCGACGACAGCCGATCGTGGCGGCCGACGCCGTGCACCATCAAGAGATGCACCTGGCGCGTCGGTACTGGTGGAGGTGGGGTAGTGGTGGAGTCGCGCTGCGCGGATGGTGCGTCGCCGTTCACGCCTAAGGCAACTTGACTCGGTCGTCCGACGCTTGCCGGACGATCTCTTCGACCCGCGACTTCAAACCAGTCGATCCGCGAGTGAATCGCGCCGTCGGCACCACCGCCCGCACGATGGGCAGCTCGTCCTCGAGATACCAGATGACGCTGAACCGGTCGTCGAACACGGGTGTGAGGTATCCCGCATTATCGGGATCGAATTCGATCGAGCGTTCGAGGAGCAGCGGTTTCTCCGCAAGATAGCGCTCGAACTCTTCCTCGATGGCCGGCCGCGTAAACCGGTCGCGCTTGTCGAGCATCAGTTTCGCGGGGGCTTCCCAGACGGCAAACATGTCCTGCCGCCAGTGTAGCAGAACGTCCAACAGCGGCTGAGATTCTCTCCTTGGGCCCGGGATCGAGTGCCGACGATAGAATCGTTCGCGTCACGTGACGCGCGCTGAACAACTGTCGGTCGTCGTTACCAGCGCGCTGGCGTGTACCGCCGCGTTCGGCGACGTGATTGATGCGGCTGGTCTCGGGGATCATGGGCAACCACCGCCTGTGGAGCGCACTCAAGGAACGCGACGTTGAGCAAATCACCTGGCTCTGTGAGACGACTCCACGAGCACGAGGCCGGATCCCAGTCCCGCCGGCAACCGGTCGCCGAAGCCGCTCAGGTTGAAGCCTTCGCGAATCTGCCCTTTCACCACGACTCGCGCGCCGTTGCGCGGAACGCCATGCTCGGAGACGACCCAGAGCTGCCCCGAGCCGTCTCTGAGTCGATACGCGCCGCGAGACATCACCGAAAAGCTGTCGGAAACCTCGCCTGACACGGTCACGTCCTGGTCGCGATAGCGACCCGGGTCGGCGAGAACCTTGTTGATCGTGACCGACGCGCAAGAAGTTGACGCCAGCACCCCCATCAGAAGGGCCAGCGTGCCGACGCATAACATCCGTTGTCCGAGACATTTGGTACCCATGGCGCCAGCCTAGGCCGTTCGCCGCATACGATGTGTGCTGTAGTGAACACGGCCTCCTTGCCAGCACTGCGCACGCGTCTGGGCGTGTCCCTTGACGATCGCGCCGCTGCCGACCGACGTCACGGGGCGAACGTATATGAAACGGTCCACGCCCGCCGCGATTCCACCTGCACGGGTCCCCCGACGACGATCGCCATGGTCGCGATAGTGAGCGGGACCAGACAGTCGTCGGATCGGTCGAAGACGTGGACAGTTCGCGCGTTTCGCCCCGTCCAAGTTCAAACGGCCCCGTGGTCGTCAGCAGGCAGGCGATGAGGTTGGTGGCGTGGAGGAAGGCATGGACCCCGAGCACCGGCCCGGCCTCCTGCGCGCGCAGTGAGAACCGCATGGTCACCCGGTTGGGCAGCCGCTGATGCGGTTGCCGCAACCGGTGACCGTGGACCCCGGAGATGGGGTCGCATCGAGAAACACAATCTCCACCGGGCCGCGCTGCTCGACGAGAACGGGTTGGGACGTTGGTGGTGGAGTAGGTGCCACCGGCGTGCGTGCGTCGCGGCAGCCCGCCAGCGCGAGCGGGACCGCGGGCAGAGTGTACCAGCGCACTTGAACCTCCACTCCCGATCCTACGCTCGCGGCTGTTACAATGAGAGATTGTGATCGCCGTCGAAAATGTCTCCATGCGCTTCGGTTCGAAGGTTCTCTTCGACGAAGTAACCACCAGTTTTCTGGCCGGCCGCCGCTACGGCCTGACCGGCCCCAACGGCTCGGGCAAGTCCACCTTCATGAAGCTGCTCACCGGCGAGCAGCCTCCGCAGAAGGGGAGGGTGACGCGTCCGAAGAAGCTCGGCGTCCTCAAACAGGACCAGTTTGCCTTCGACAAGTTCCGCGTCATCGATACCGTGATCATGGGCAACCATCGCCTGTGGAGCGCGCTCGAGGAGCGCGACTTTCTCTACGCCAAGGGCGAGATGACCGACGCCGACGGCATGCGCCTCGGCGAGCTCGAGGGCATCGTCGGCGAGGAGGACGGCTACGAGGCCGAGAGCAACGCGGCGGTTCTGCTGCAGGGTCTCGATATTCCCGACGAGTTGCATCATCGCCTGATGGGCGAGCTGCAGGGCGGCCAGAAGGTGCGCGTGCTGCTGGCGCAGGCCCTGTTCGGCAATCCCCAGGCCTTGCTTCTCGACGAGCCGACCAACCACCTGGACCTCGACTCGATCCACTGGCTGCGCGACTTTCTCGTCCGCTACGACGGCACGCTGATCGTGATTTCGCACGACCGCCACTTCCTGAACGCGGTGTGCACGCACACGGCCGACATCGACTACCAGACCATCATCACCTATACCGGCGGCTACGACGAGATGGTGATGGCCAAGACGCAGATTCGCTCGCGCCTCGAATCCCAGAACGAACAGCGCGAGAAAAAGATCGCGCAACTGAACGACTTCATCCAGCGCTTTTCCGCCGGCACCCGGTCCAGTCAGGTGCAGTCGCGCCGCAAGGAAGTGGAGCGCCTGCAGACCACCGAGCTGGCGCGGTCGAACATTCAACGTCCGTATATCAAGTTCGCGATGAACCGCCCATCGGGCCGCACCGCGCTCGAATTCGACGGCGTGGCGAAGGCGTTTGGCGCCCACCAGGTGTTCGCGAAGTTCTCGGGGATCATCAATCGCGGCGAAAAAATCGTGCTCGTCGGCAGGAACGGCGCCGGCAAGACGACCATGCTCAAGGCGTTGCTGTCGGACGCGCCCGGCTTCGCCGCGTCGCCGGCCGATCTCGACACCGGCACGTTACGGTGGGGACACGAAGTGTCGATCGGTTACTTCCCGCAGGACCACAACGGGTTGATTCAGAAGGGCATGACCGCCGCCGAGTGGCTGCATCAGTTCGATCCCGATGCGTCGCGCCAGGACATCCACGGCTTGCTCGGACAGATGCTGTTCAGCGGCGAGGAGGGCCTGAAGCCGACCGAGGCGTTATCGGGCGGTGAGACGGCGCGGCTGCTGTTCTGCCGCATCATGTTGCAGAAACCGAACGTGCTCGTCCTCGACGAGCCGACCAACCACCTCGATCTCGAGGCCATCAACGCGCTGAACGTGGCGCTGCAGAAGTTCGAGGGCACCGTGTTGCTGGTGACGCACGACCAGGACTTGATGGAAGAGGTCGGCACCCGCGTGTGGCATTTCGATCACGGGAAGATCGAGGACTTCAAAGGCGCGTACGAAGAGTACGCCGCCTTCGTTGCTTAGGGAATTTCAGTCAGCGCCGCGGTGAGCTCGGCGTGCATGCGATCGAAGGCGCGCGTTATTCGCGCGCTTTCGTGTGTGACCCGCTCCGCATCGCGGAGCCTGAGCGCGTCAGCCAGGCCGGGAAACAGCTGGCCGTCGTAGAGCGAATAGATATTCCAGCCGTAGAACACGTGGCGATACCACCGCGACGCCGGCGCGCCATCGTCATCGGCCAGCTTCTGCTCGAGGCGGGCGAGACGGTCGTTGAGCGCGGCGAAGTCGCCGGCGCCGCCGGCCTGTAATCGACGATCGATCGCCGACTCGAGTTGAGTGGCGGCGGCTGCGATCTCCTTGATGCGCGCGAGCCAGGCTTCGATCTCCACGGCGATCTTCGCCTCGTGGACCTCACTCAGGATGTTGGCCACTCCCTGCTTCAGTCGCTCAGCATAATCAGCAAATCGGAAGGGCAGGATGTCGGCGTTGCTCAGGCGCAGCGCCAGCGTTCCGAGGACCCGCACCATCGCCACGCCTTGCTCGAAGCCCGGGTCGGCGACCTGCTCGACGTAGGCCCGCGAATCGTAATTCGAGTGATACGTGCCAAAGCCGTAGCCATTGGCGCCAATGAATTCGATCGACAACGACGGCACACCGAGATGGTCCTGGAAGGGGACGAAGTCAGCGCCGCTGCCAAGCGCTTTCCACGGCAGCGAGCGCTCGTCGGACGCTTGCGTGATCGTGCCGGGTAGGTCGCGTGCCACCTCGGTGACGAATTCGCGCAGCGATGGGACGCCACCGGCATCGAACCGGCCTTTCATGTACATGTCGGTATTCACGTAGGCGATCAACTGCTCCTGCAGCATGGCGCGGAATTGCTCGGCATACTCGGTCGAGCCGATGAGGCCGAACTCCTCCGCATCCCAGAACGCAATGTCGATGGTGCGCGCCGGTCGCCATCCCGACTTCGCCAGCGCGCCGAGGCCCTTCGCCACTTCCAGCAGCGCCGCCGCTCCGGTTCCTGGATCGACCCCGCCAAACGTCCACGCGTCGTGATGCGTGCCAAGCATGATTCGGCGATCGGGTTGGTCGCGGCCCTTGAGCGATGCGACCACGTTGTAGATGGGGCGGAGACGCTGATCCATCTCCACCGCAATCTGCACGGTTGCCGGTTCGGGACCGGATCCTGTCATCGCCGATTTCAGCGCCGCCGCTTCGTTGGCAGAGATCACGACGACGGGAATTTTTGGCAGCGTCGGTGCCATCTTCGCGTCGATGCGCTTGGCATCGGGTGTGGCGGCCACACCGGGTGTCAGTGGATCGCCGTGCCAGAACCAGCTCATTTTGGCGTTGCCGCGCTGCAGCATGTCGCCGCCGCGCCAATAACCTCTCGGCCACACCGGCCCCTTCAATTCGCCATCGTCTTCGGGATCGCTATAGAGAATCAGGGCGCGCGCGCCGGCTTCCTGCGCGGTGTGAACCTTGACGGCGCGGTGGCTACGTCCGTACCTCGCGAGCGCAATCTGGTTCTTCACCGACCCGCCCTGCGATTGGAGTGTGGCGTAGTCGTCGGGGAGACCGTAGTTGACGAACACGACTGGCCCGGATGCTTTTCCGGATGCGGAATACGCGATGTAGCCGCCGCCCAGCTCAGGGTGTTTCGAGGTCGGATCGTCGGCGAGTGGTGGTTCGGTGATCCGAATCTCGCGACGAGTGGGTGTCGTGAGCGTGATCGTGATCGAGCGCGGACGCGAGAGCAGCGCCTGATACTCATGCACCGAGACGTCGAGACCGAAGCTGCTCAAGGTGGACTGCAGGTGCCTGACCAGGGCAGCGGTGGCTTCACTGCCTGCGGGATGCGGCCGTTCGGTGAGTGGCCGGTGCAGGTCCGAGATGGATTGCGCGGTGACGCCCGACTGGAATTGCCGCTCCAGGTCCGCCTGGCGTGTGGAAGATTCCGCGGTGTAGCCAAGCCGCACACGCGGCCCGGTTGCGGGAGCCGGATGTGGCTCGCAGGCGGCGGCCGCCAGCGCCATCCCGATGAGGACCAGCTGCAACCGCGTCACGCGGGGATTCTATCGTGCGCAGCCCGCCCTTGCGACCTCGATACGCCGGTTCAACGCGCGTCCCAGATCGGTGTCGTTGTCGGCTATCGGCCGCGACTTTCCCAGGCCCCTGGCGGTCACCTTCTTCATCGGCACGCCGCCTTGCGTGGTGAGCCAGCCGGCCACCGACTTCGCCCGCGCCAGCGACAACATCTCCCTGGCCGGCGCCGCGGCCTCGCCGATGTTGTCCACGTGGCCCTGCACCTCGACGGCCGGAGCGTTCTTCGACGCGATCAGGCTGGCCAGCTTGCGAAGCGTCGGTGTCGACTCGAACGGCTTGATGTCCGGACGATCGTGTTCGAAATGAATGCTGTAGATCCGCACGCGGCATTCCTTTGCCAGCTGCGACGCCCAGTCCTCGGCGTCCACGTCCGCGACATTGACGTGGTATGGCCGGTCGGGCTCCTGCGTGAACCGTGCGTAGACGTTGCGGCCGTTCTCGCGATAGTGCGCGGACACATTGACGGTTTCCGGTTGGATCGCGATGTCTTCGAGCCTGGTGACGGCGATCAGCTTCCAGCCCGACGCAAACAACGCGTCGCGGAACGACTGCAGGAAGACGATCGCGGTGATGTGATTGGGCCGATCGTAGGTGTGCTGAACGTACGACTGCCCGGCGATGACGGCTTCGTCTGTGGCCGTGGCTTGCTTGAGCTCGAGCGGTTCGTTGATCGGTCGAGTACTGATGAGGCGCGAGCCCGGCAGCGGCGCGGGCAACGGCGCGCCGGTAGCCCCGGCCTGCGCCAGCAGGGCCGCTGAGGCGAGAACAAACGTGAGCGTGGCGAGCGGTCTCACTCCTCCATTCTAGTTTTGCCGGACGAACCTGAGATCCCACACGCGATCCTGCTTGAGGCTCAGGCCTTCGACCGCGCCCGAAGCGTTGCGCCGGAACGTCACCGTGCCGAGCTGCTGCCCGCGGAAGGTATCTTGACCGGTCTGCTCGAGCTCGATCAGCACGCCCGGACGGCGTCTCAACATCAATCGTCCCTTGTCGATCATCGCCGTGAGGGTGACTTCCGCCTCGTCGCTCCGGTAGGCGCCGAGGAGATCGTTCAGGTTCGCCGCCTCAAACGGGGCCGGAGCCGCCGCGGCGGAAGTGCGCCCGCCGACGATGCCAGGCTTCCCGAGGTAGAGACGAGATACGGCGTTCGCCGCGTTCGTGGCGTCGCCGTTGCTCGTATTGCAGAGCACCGCCACCGACGTGTGCGAATCGGGAAAGCGATTGAGATGCGCGCGGTATCCGGCCGTCGATCCGCTGTGGTAGAGGTTCTTCACGCCGTCGAGGGGGCGCACATACAGTCCCAGGCCGTACTCGAAATCGCGGCCCTCGTGCGACTTGCTCGCTTTCTGCTGTTCGCCGACCAGCGCCGCGTCGCCGACTCGTGGCTGCACGTAGTTCTCATTCCATTTCAATAAATCCCCGACCGTCGTCAGCAGGCCGCCATTGCCATGCACATTTTCAAAAGGCATCTCGAGCTGGTACCCGCCGGTGGTGGTGGAGTAAGCAATCGCCCGTCCCTTGACGATGCGCTGGTGATCGTCGCGCCACGACGTCCGCGTCATGCCGAGTGGATCGAAGATCCGTCGTTTCGAGAATTCGGCAAACGGCATCCCGCTCACGCGATCGACGATGATGGCCGCGAGGTTGAAGCCGGTGTTGCTATATGACCAGTCGGTGCCAGGCGTGAAGTTCAACGCCTTCTGCCGCGAGACGATGTCCAGCACGTGCGCGTGCGTGTATTCGCGCGAGGTTCGCGGCGCGCCGGCAATGCCGGCGATGC
This sequence comes from uncultured Acidobacterium sp., assembly GCA_964513235.1. GTDB lineage: Bacteria > Acidobacteriota > Vicinamibacteria > Vicinamibacterales > UBA2999 > 12-FULL-67-14b. The sequence continues at coordinate 7,183 of CAZEMI010000286.1, read as the reverse complement.
TGCCCCAATCCCGAAGGCCACTCGTGTGCGTCAGCATGTGGCGGATGGTCAGCGGCACGCCGTAGTCGGGGAGCTCGGGGATGTGCTTGCGCACCTGGTCGTCGAGCGACAGCCTGCCGTCCTGGGCCAGCAGCAGAATGGCCATCGCGGTGAATTGCTTCGCGACCGATCCCGACTCGAAGATCGTGTCGGGCGTGTTCGGCACGTCGTGCTCGAGGTCGGCCATCCCGTAGGCCTTCATCAACACCGGCTTGCCGCGCACCGCCACGCCCACCGCACACCCTGGAGTGGCGTTGTTCCACTTCGAGAAGATGGCGTCGACGGATTTCTCCGGAACCTGGGGCTGCGCCAGTGACGGCGCTCCCGCGCCGGCGATGATCAGGACCGTGCCATAGGCCGCGAGTCGGTTCAGCATGCGCGCATCCTACTACGGTGAAGTTGATCCACAATCAGGCCTTCCTGGAGGACTGATGCGACGCTCCCTTGTGGTCGTGATGGCCGTGGTCTGTTCCGCTGCCATCCACGCGCAGAACAACCGGATCGACACGGTGTCGCCGTCGGCACCCGAGCTGGCGGCTCATGGCCCGCTGGCGGTCGGCGTGCGGACCACTCGGGTCACCGACACGAACCGTCCCGACATCCTCAATACCAAGGAAGGCGCCCCCACGCCCCGCTACGACCGCACGTTGACGTTGGAGGTCTGGTATCCGGCCATGCTCGCGCCGGGGCAGAAGCCCGGCGGTGAGTACAAGGTGATCACACGCGACCCTGCCACGATCGCGACGCTCTATGGCCGGGCCGTTCGTGACGCTTCACCCCGCCTTCGCCAAGGCTTCGGCGAGGCAGGCTCGGGCCGCCTCGAGACCGGCGTCGCGGCCCCTGGTGGGTATCCGCTCGTCATCATTTCGCACGGCTATCCCGGCAACCGCTTCCTGATGAGCCACAGGGGTGAGAACCTTGCCAGCAGAGGCTTTGTGGTTGTGTCGATCGATCACAAGGACAGCACCTACGACGATCAGCAGGCGTTTGGCAGCACGCTCTACAACCGCCCGTTCGATCAACTGTTCGTCCTGAATGCGATCGAGCGCCTGAATCGATTGGGCTCCAGCAGTTTCCTGACCGCGATGGTGGACACCAGTCGCACCCAGGGCGCGGTGAATGCCGATCGCTACCTGCTGACGTTCATCAACGCCAATCACAACGCCGCGGCCCCGTACCCTGGTGGAAGATGTTGTTCATGCGCACGGTGTCCCACACCGCACTTCGCGACCGCCTATTTCGGCATCTATCTGAAAGGTGAGTCAGACAAGCAGGCCTACCTGGACGTCGTGCCGAACGGCAAAGATGCGGTGTATGCGATGGATCGCGACCGCAGGCCCGCGGCGACGCACACCTATTGGAAGGGCTTCAGGCGCGGCACGGCCGTGGGCCTGGTCCTCGAGCACGCGAAGCTTTAGCGATGTTCATTGGACATTACGCCCTGGCGTTCGGCGCGAAACGGCTCGCGCCCGAGGTGTCGCTCGGCACGCTGTTCCTCGCGTGCCAGTTCGCCGATTTGCTGTGGCCGACGTTCTTGATACTCGGCCTCGAGCGGGTCGAGATCGATCCGGGCAACACGCTCGTCACCCCGCTCAATTTCGTGAGTTACCCGTACTCGCACAGCCTGGTGATGCTACTGGTGTGGTCGGCGCTGTTGGCGCTGCTGTATCGAGTGCTCCGCGGCGGCCCGCGCCTCGCGGTCGTCACCGTCGGCGCGCTGGTGCTCAGTCACTACCTCCTCGACCTGATCACCCATCGTCCCGACCTGCCGATCACGATCAACGGTGCCCAGCGACTCGGATTAGGACTGTGGAACTATCCCGGCACCACGCTCGCCACCGAGTCGGCGCTGTTCATCATCGGCGCCGCGATCTACGCGGGCGTCACCCGAGCGCGCGATCGCATCGGCCGCATTGGCTTGTACGCGTTGATCGCGACACTGGTCGCCATCTACTTCGCCGCGCTCTACGGTCCGCCGCCGCCCAATCCTCAGGCGGTCGCTATTGCGGGGCATCTGTCGTGGCTGTTCGTCCTATGGGCCTACTGGGTCGATCGACATCGGTCCCCGCGTCGATAAGGAACCTGCTTACCTTTTACGCGGCGCGTAAGTCGCGTGTGCGCGGTCGGCCGATCTTCTCAGGCCGACGAATGCGTTGGAGGTCAATCGACTGGAGTGGGACGGTGACGATTGTCCTCCACGCATCCGGGAGCCAGATCGGCGAGGGGTGCAATAGATCACGTTCGCCGTTTTCACGGTCCCACAAGCTGCTCCATTCCCACGATTGCGAGGCCTCGACGAGGGCGGCGCGAAATGGATTCGCCTCGACGTACCGCATCACTGTCATCAGATAGCCGTCGCCCTCCACGACCTTGCTCCAGTAGCGGCGTTGGAACACATGACCGTGACCCTTGGATCGCCAGCACCGGCGCAGATCGCAGGCATGCTCACGTTGGACGAAGTGCATGTACGCAGAAATTTCATCGAGGCCAGCCGTCCTGACTACGAGATGGAAGTGGTTTGGCATCAGACAATACGCGTAGAGCTCAACCCCGAACCTTTCACGCGCCTCGCGCAGCAGGACCAGAAACGCTGCGTAATCAAGAGGTTCGGGGAAGATGATCTTCTTGTCATTGCCGCGATTGACGATGTGAAGGACGCATCCTGGCGGCACAATTCGCTTTCCTTTGGGCATAAGCTCCAACTCCTTTGCCCAATCCCTGAGGCAACACCCATGCCCGCGCGGTCACTTACGTAAATCGGAAAAGGGAAGCAGGTTCCCTTTCCCGAAAAGACCCCGATCGCTTTACGTGAATTGAAAGAAGGAAGGAAGAGGGAAGCAGGTTCCCTTTACAGCCGGAACAACCGATTGAACTTTACGACGAAAGCGCGATTGCGCAGAGCGGGCAGGCCCGCGCGCGCCGCGGTGTCGAAATCATCGGTATAGACCACGAACAACTCGCTGCCGGGACGATATTCCCACCGGAACCGGACGTTGCTGCCGAATGACGTGCCCGCGGAATTGTACTGCACGATGCCGCTCACGAACATCCGCGGCGTGATCGTGTACGTGGCCCGGGTCCGCGCGACCTTGAGCGTGACCGAACCCTGGGCGAGATCGATCCAGTTGAGGGAAAAACTCGGCTCGAGCGACACCTGCGGCGTGACCTGCAGCCGGCCCGTATTGACGGCGATCGAAGTGCGATCGCCGCTGTAAAAGGCGCCGGACTCGAACACGACTTCTCCCGAGAATCGCCGCTGCTGGCCCGCCACGTAGCCGACACGCGTGGTGTGGAAGTCGTAGCTGCCGACCGGAATCACCACCCCGGTCGCGATCGCAAACGGGCGAACCAGGCGCTCGAAATTATCGGTGTACGACACGCTCAGCAAATCACTGGTGGTGAACTCGGCCTCCGCGCGCGCGATGGCCTCGCGCGTATCCAGCCGATTCTCGTTGTTGGTCACATAGTTGAGGCTGGTTTGCGTCGTCAGGCGGCGTAGATTCGGGACGCCCCTCGGCCGTGGGCTATAGCGAGCCGAGGCAAAGTTGCGGCGCATGTCGGTGCGCCTCACGAAACCGATCTCCGGCAGAAAGTTCGGCTCCACCACCAGGCGCTCGGCCTGGAGTCCGTACTTGTCGGCGTTGTAATCGAAGAAGCCGCGATAACTCAGATTGTTGCCTTCGCGGCCTTCCGTGCGCGTGCCGGCCACGTAGGCGTCCAGCCGTACGTTCTGATAGAAGGAAAACGCCGCGTCGAGTCCGAATCCGTCATTCGATCCGATGCGGCCGGGAGTGGCGGTGCGACGGGTCACCATGCCGCCGATGCTGCTGCGGCGCAGCACGTCGGCCTTGGCCCGCACCACCGTGAAGTTCGCCTCCTCGATCCTCGCCTGGTCGTCGTCTCCAGTCTGCACGTTGAGCGCGCCAAACGTGACGTTGCCGGCTTTGCCGGTGACGCGGCCGCCGGCGCGAAGGGGAATGACGCGCGATTGATCGAGGCCGATGCGCCGGCTGAAGAACAGGTACGGCGTGTCGCCCGTGCCGGCCGCCAGGCCGGCGCTGGCGCGACCGGCGAACGCAAACGTGCCGAGGCCTTCGAGAAAGAAATCGCGCTTCTCGGGAAAGAACAGGTTGAAGCGGGTCAGGTTCACCTGCTGCTCGTCCACCTCCACCTGCGCGAAGTCGGTATTCACGGTCAGGTCGGCGGTGATGTTCTGCGTGATGCCGTACTTGAGGTCGCCGCCGATGCGACCGTGGCGCGCGTTGGACGTTGGCGGGGCCACCGTGTGGTCGGTCGACACACCGGCTAACGCGAACGGCTTGAGCTCGAGATTGCGGCTGCCCGATGGCACCTGCATGCCTTCGAGCGTGCCGGCCGAGGAGATCTTCAGGATGCCGCGGAAGGTGGTCAGCGCGCGAGGCACCTGGGCGAGGTACGACCATTCATTCTTCCAGCGCACGACGCGGCGCAGGTTCACGCCCCACGTCTGGTCGCGGCCCGGTTGATAGCGGAGCGACTTGAACGGGATCGCCATCTCGATGATCCAGCCGCCGTCGAAATCGCCGCTGCGCACGTCCCACACCGTGTTCCAGTCGGCGTTGGGCGGGCCTTCGTCGGTGACCTGGCTGTCGGCCATGCCGCCGATGGCGTTGGCGTAGAAGATGTAGCCGTTGCGCTTGTCGTGGAACGTGTCGAACAACACCGCGAAGGTGTCGTTCTGGCGCAACTGCGCGGTGTCGCGCCGCATTTCGTTGGCGACGCGGCGGGCCGGTTGCGATTCCCAGTTGCGCGCCGACACGTACACGTTGTTCTCGTCAAAGAAGATCCACGCCTCGGTTTTCTCCGTGGCGGGTGCGTACTCGTCAGGTTCCTGCTGAACGAAATTCGTGATCGCGGCCGTACGGCGGTAGATCTCTTCATCGAGCCTGCCGTCGATGCGGATCGGTTGATCGACCCGATGCGCGCGCACGGTCGGTCCGCCTCCGCGACCTTTGGTCGCTACGGCGAGATCGCGCCGTCGCTGGCCTGATTCCTGGCCAGCGGAGGCGGATGCCGCCTGCGGCTGCGCGAAGGCTGGACCGGCTATCAGCGTGATCAGCATCAAGACACACCACGAACGCATGCGCAGGATGCTATCCGTAGTCACTTGCATTTTGCAAGTGACTCGCCCTACACTCGCGGCATGCGTTCCCGCGCGCGGCGTTCGCGTTGCCCGGTGGCCTGCACCCTCGATGTGCTCGGCGACAAGTGGTCGCTGCTGGTGGTGCGCGACGTGGTGCGCGGCAAGCGCCGCTATACGGAGTTTCTCGAATCGCCGGAAGGCATTCCCACCAACATCCTCGCGGATCGCCTCAAACGTCTCACCGCCAGCGGCGTGATCTCCCCGCGGCGCTACAGCCAGCACCCGCCGCGTCTCGAATACGTCCTCACGCTGAAGGGCGAGCAGCTGCGCCCGATCCTGCGGGCCATGGTGGACTGGGGGGTCCGGCACGCCGGCGGCCGCACCCCGCCGCCGGTAACTCCCGCTACATAAAGGAGTTGTCCGCTCAGGCGGCCAAAAAGGTTATACTGCTGTTACGTTGAAGGAACTGTATTTCCAGAAGGGTTTCGGCCTGAGATCCGAGGTCGGACCTGTTCTGGCACGTACCTATCAAAGCGCCGTCGTCGAACGCCTCAAAGCCTTGGGCTACGAAGCGGCGGCCGGCGGTCTCCACTTCAAGCTCGCGAAAGAGTTCGGCTTTTGTTACGGCGTCGATCGCGCCGTCGATTACGCCTACCAAACACGCCGCAAGTTTCCCGATCGCCGCGTCTTTCTCTCCGGCGAAATCATTCATAATCCCGACGTCAACCAGCGCATCGAGGCGATGGGCATCCAGATCCTCGCGGATTCGCGCGATCCGGTTGAACGCTTCCACGACGTGGCGGCCGGCGACGTGGTGATTCTGCCCGCGTTCGGCGTCAGCGTGCCCGAACTCGAGCACCTCAAGTCGAAGAACTGCGTGCTCGTCGACACCACCTGCGGCAGCGTGCTGAACGTCTGGAAGAAAGTGAATTACTACGCGCGTGACGGCTACACCGTGATCATTCACGGCAAGCACTATCACGAGGAAACCCGCGCCACCGCGTCACAGGCGCTGACGCATGCCGGCGGGCGGTATCTCTGCGTGCGCGATCTCGCGGAGACCGAGCTGGTATGCGGCTATCTCCGCGGCAGCATCGGCGCCGGCGAGCTGATGTCGCGCTTCGGCGAAGCCGCGAGCAGCGACTTCACGCCCGAACGCGATCTGCAGCGCCTCGGTCTCGCCAACCAGACGACGATGTTGATGAGCGAGACGTTGAAGGTGCAGGAGCTGCTGCGCCGCGCAATGGTCGATCGCTACGGTGAGGCGGACCTGGCCTCGCGGTTCCGCGCCTTCGACACGATTTGCTCGGCGACCCAGGAGCGCCAGGACGCCGTCCTCGACATGCTGGGCGCCGGCGGCCTCGATCTGATGATCGTGATCGGCGGCTACAACAGCAGCAACACGCAGGCGCTGGCCAAGATGTGCGCGCCGCGGCTGCAGACCTACCACATCGACAGCCCAGGATGCATCGACCCGGCGGGGATCCGGCACCGCGCGATCGGATCGCACGACGAAACCCAGACCCCCGGCTGGCTGGCTGACGGCGACGTGCGGATCGGCATTACCGCCGGCGCCTCGACGCCCGACAGCGTGGTCGGCGAAGTGATCGAGCGCATGCTCTCACTGCGGGGACAGGTGGTCGGCAATTTGACGCCGCCGGCCGAGATGACACAAGGTTCGCAGAGCTACGCATGATTGGGAGCCGTCCGACGGAACTGACATTGACCCTGGCGCCGCAGCGCCGCTTCGAGGCCATCGACGTGAACCGTCGCATTGCCGCAGAGGCCGGCGACATCCTGCGCCGCCACCGCCGCGCGCTCTACGCGTCGTTTCACACCACGGCCGGTTATCTCGATCAGAGCCTGTCGGTGCGGCTGCACCATCGCCACGACCTGGTGTCGCAGTTCTTCCGCGCCTTCCATGCGCTGTTTCCGCAGGGCGGTGAATACCGGCACGATCAAATGCACCTGCGCAGCGAGCTCACCGACGAGCAGAAGGTGGTCGAGCCGAGGAACGGCGAT
>CAZEMI010000285.1:0-27550 GCA_964513235.1 uncultured Acidobacterium sp. | reverse complement strand
CACATTGCGATTCGTGAGAAGGCGTTGATGATGCAGCACGGTGGCGACATCGAAGCGGCATACGGGGCGAATAAAGTGGTGTTCCGGCCGCGCGTGGCGGAGCGCGCCGGTGCCGCGGCCCTGAAGGGCGCCGCCGACGTGGCCGATTACGTCCAGAGCATGCTCGGACCGCTGGCGAGCAGTCCTGAGATGACGGCGGCGGTGCCCCCCAGCTGCGCCAACCAATTCCGCGGTTTCTGCGCGGCGATCAACAACGCGGTGACGTACGCGCGATCGCTCGGGCTGCCGACACTCGTCGTCAATCAGCCGTATGAGACGGCGTTCCAGATAAAGATCCAGGCAGCGCTGCAGGTCATGTTGCGCGAACAACATGGCCGCGACAGCGGCGTTCGCTACCTCGACTTGGGACGCGCGATCGACCTCACCGATACCACGCTGACGTATGACGGCGTGCATTTGACGCCGGCCGGCAACGCGACAATGGCTGGGCATCTCGCGGAACCGGCGATGGCGCTGTTGAAGCGCTAGTCCCGCGACGGTTTCTCGCCCCAGACGATCCACCCGCGCACGTTCGCGATCGCCAGCACCCGGAGTTGCGCCTGTTCGACGAGCGCCCTCGCGCCCGCTTCCGTATAGCGCACTTCAATCGGCGCCGCGAATCGGTCATACAAGTCCGGGATGAGGCTGCGCCTGTCGGGGTTTTGTGTTGCGGGGTACGGGAACCTTGCGGCCCACGAGAAGTGCCGCGACGGAATGGTGCATGTCAGATACACCAATGGCGCGAGGCAGGCACACAGGCGGCGAATCGTCGACGGCGACATGGCGCTCACGGGCTGCCGGACGGCGTTCACGGCTGCCAGCGCCATGCGCCATGGCCAGGCGCGCCGATCGAATTTTTCGTAAACGTAAATCAGGACGCGGGCATTCGGCTTCAACACACGGGCGATCTGGCGCACCGCTGCCTCGGGATCCACCGTGTGATGCACCACGCCGTACGAATAGGCGCCGTCGAAGATCCGATCCGGAAACGGCAGCGCCAGCAGGCTGCCCTGCACGAGATGCGCGCGATCGATCGCGATGATGCGCGACGCCGACGCCTGCACGCCGCCGTCGCTCAACTCGAGGCCGACCGCTCGGCAGCCTTCGGCGAGGCCGGTGTTCGCCAGGTCAACCCCATCACCGCATCCGGCGTCGAGGATGAGCCCCTGGAATGGCGCCGCGCCCACCGCGGTCTGCATGACGTGGAGGTGATAGTGGCCAGGCTCGACGGTCGGCGACGGTGAGCCGCCCGCCGTCCAGCCGTAGCCGAATCGTTCGCTGGTCGCCCTGGTCTGATCCTTCACGGGCGCAGAATCCTACGCGATCAGCTGGCCCGATTCGATTCGCGCAAGGTCGGCGTCCACCATCATGTGCACCAGGCCCTTGAAGTCGACGCTCGGCTCCCAGCCCAGTTGGCGCCTGGCCTTGGCCGGATCGCCAATCAGGTGGTCGACTTCCGCGGGACGGAGGTAGCGCGGATCGACACCGACGTGTTTCTGCCAGTCGAGCCCGGCATGCGCAAACGCCACTTCGACGAACTCCTGCACGGAATGCGCTTGTCCGGTCGCGACCACATAGTCGTCCGGCTGATCCTGTTGCAGCATCATCCACATCGCACGGACGTAATCGCCGGAGAAGCCCCAATCGCGGCACGCGTCGCGATTACCCAGCATCAACTTATCGACGTGACCCAGCTTGATGCGCGCCACGCCGTCGGTAATCTTGCGCGTCACGAACTCGATACCGCGCCGCGGCGATTCATGGTTGAAGAGAATGCCGGAGCAGGCGAACAGGTCGTAGCTCTCGCGGTAGTTCACCGTGATGTAGTGGCCGAACACCTTCGTCACCCCGTACGGGCTACGCGGGTAGAACGGCGTCGTCTCGGTTTGCGGCACCTCGCGCACGCGCCCGTACATCTCGCTCGAGGACGCCTGGTAGAAGCGGATCTTCGGATTCACGCTGCGCACCGCCTCGAGGGCACGCGTCACTCCTTGGGCGTTGTACTCGCCGGTCAACATCGGCTGATCCCACGAGGCCGGCACGAACGACATCGCCGCCAGGTTGTAGAACTCGGACGGTTGCGCGGTTTCCACTGCCTTGATTAACGACAGCTGATCGAGGAGGTCGCCCTGCAGCAGCGTCACGCGCGACAGCAGGTGTTGAATGCGCCACACATTCGGCGCGCTCAGGCGACGGATGAGGCCGAACACCTCATAGCCTTTTTCCAACAACAGTTCCGCGAGGTACGACCCGTCCTGGCCGGTGATGCCGGTGATCAGCGCGCGCTTTGATGTGCTCACAACCGGACGATTCTAGTCGAAGTCCGCCGAAGCCTGGTCACGATTGGCCGGGCGAAGGCGGAAGGTTCGCCGCGTTCCTACGACGGGCGGTTCATGACGGCACGCCACGTCAGCAACCGGCGCGGGTCATCAGGGCGCAATGGCCAGGCCGCCGCGAGCGGCACACCTACCGCGAGCGTCGCGGCGAGGCCGAACGTCGAAGGCCACATGAAGCCAATGCCGCTGTGATACGCAACGTAGTACGCGGTGACGGCGCCCGCCACACCGGCGGCCAGCACCGCGCCGCCTCGTATCCGCGCGCTGAACATCGCGAGCAGAAAGATGCCGAACAGCGGACCCGTAAAGGCGTTCACGACCTTGGCGTTGATTTCCAGCAGCGACCCGATCGCCGCCACGTTGCAGGCCAGCGTGGTCCCGAGCACGCCCACGATCACGGTTGCCACACGGCCGGCCATCACCTGCTCGCGATCCGACGCTGTTGACTGTGCCACGTCGCGGACGTCGCGGCCTTTCCAGAGGCGGTTGTACAAATCCACGACCGCCACCGACGAACAGGCGTTGATCGCCGAGTCGATGCTCGACAGCGACGCGGCCATGATGGCGGCAATGACCAGGCCGACCGCGCCGACCGGGAACGCGACGGACATGAAATACGGCAACAGCTTGTCGGTCTCGTACCCGGATGGCAGCGTGTGGTGTTCGAAGTACGCAAACAGGGCGAGGCCGACAAACGACAGGCCGATCATCCACAACGCGTCACCGGCCGCATTCACGGTAAATGCCCGGCGGGCTTCCTGGAGCGACCGGGTGGTCTGCAGGCGCTGCACCAACACCTGGTCGGTGGTGTATTGCGCCATGCGCCCAATCATCAGCGCCACCAGCAGCGTGATCGCCGTCATCGGCTGCTGAAAGAAGCTGCGCAGTTGCGCGACCACGCCGGTCGCGGATGGATCGGCCAGCGGCGGCCACACGTCGAGCTTGCCCGCCGCCGATGCGGTCGACCAGATCTCGGTGAAGCCTCCGGGCACGCTCGCCCACGTGATGGCCACCGTCGCGGCCAACCCGCCGAACATGATGCAGAACTGAATCACGTCGTTCCAGATCACCGCCCGAATCCCGCCCAGCATCGTGTACATCGTCACGACCACGCCGACGATGATGGTCATGGTGTTGAGATCGACTTGCCCGCCGGTGGCGGCATTGACGGCGAGGCTTGGCACATACATCGCCGTCGCCATCCACCCGAGGCGCCAGAGCAGGAAAATTATCGCCGCGAGGGTGCGGACGCGCACGTCGAATCGCGCTTCGAGATATTCGTAGACCGAGTAGAAATTCAGCCGGTGATAAAAAGGAAAGGCCACCTTCGCGACCCACGGATAGAGCGGCACCCACGACACAATCCCGACGGCGAGCACCAGCCCGTAGCGAATCGTCGAGGACGGCTGCATCAGGTAGTCCATGCCGCTGTTGAGAGCGGCCATCAGCGACAGACCGACGGGCAGCCATCCCATGCTCCGGCTCGCGCGGAGGTACTGATCGAGGGAGGTCTGCTGGCGTGAAAAGTACAAGCCAATGGCGGCCATGGCGATCAGATAGATGCCGACGATCGCCCAGTCGAGCGCGTGGAAAGACGACTGCATGCGGGGTAAGGATGTCATAGACTCGTCTTCATCCTGACCGCGAGTGCCAAGCCCCGTGATCGCGTTCCAGCGTTGCTGATCTGGATCGCGTATTTCGTCGTTCCCAACGATGCCGGCGGTCTCGTGCACGGCGTCCCGCTGGGCCCTCTCGAAGCGGCGGCGCTGCTGATGCTCGCGTGGCTCGCGGGCACTGGCGCGCGACTCCCCGGTGCGCTGGTGGTGGCGGCGCTGCTCGCCAGTACCTGGCTTGCCGGCGCTGCCATTCCCGGGACCGGCGGCTTTCGCGCGCGCTATTTCGCCAACGCCGCGGGAACGGGCGCGCACGAGCGCAGCACCGAGTTTCGCGGCGACGCCTTCACGCGCATCGATCGCGAGCTGGATTTCGCATCCGAAGCACGCCAGGTTCCGTTGCCCTTCTTCAACGACAACAGCCGCTTCAATTTCTATAAGGCCGGCGAACCGGATCGGCGGCGGCTCGCGTTCGCGGTGCGCTGGAGCGGGCTGTGGTGGGTCGATGGCCAACGCCCGCGTGTCTACCTCGACGCCCCGGCAGCGGCGAGCGAGATCTATGTCGATGGCGCCGAGATCCTGGCCGTCGGCGCCGGTGGCGGGTCGCCCGCCGTTCAGGAAGTGGCGCTCACGCCAGGCTGGCACCGCCTCGATGTCACGTTCTCAGCGCCCTATGGATCGCCGCGCGTGTTTTCGAGCGGCGTGATGGACGGCGATCGCCGCGTCCCCTTTGATACGTCGATGGTCGTGACGCAGCAGATACGCGGCTGGCAAATGGCGTCCGCTCGCGCATTGCAGTGGATCAAGACCGCGGCGGACCTGGCGCTGGTCGGGGTCCTGGCCTGGGTGTTGGCGCGCAAGCTGGTTGGCGTGGTTCGCCAGCGGCGACAACCGAGCCCCCCGGCGGCGCGTCTCACGCCGGTGATGTGGATATTCGCTGCGGTCGCCGCAGCCGAGGCACTGATCTTCGCGCTGCGCTGGTGGCAGCAGAACATGGTGCTGATCGGCGGCGACGACACCATGACCTATGAGGGTTATGCCCGCGACATCCTGCTGAACGGCATCCTGATGAACGGCGGTTTGCCACCCGGCCAGGGCGAACCGTTCTATTACCAGGCGTTTTATCCGTATTTTCTCGCCGCCGTCCATCTGCTGTTCGGCGAAGGCATGTTCGGCGTGGTGCTCGTCCAGCGCCTGCTCGCCGCCCTGCTGATGTTCATCCTCGTCAGGATCGCCATCGCGCTCAGCGACGAGCGGGTGTGGGTAGCGGCGCTTCCGCTGGCGGCGTTCTTCGTGGCGTGGAAGTTCTGGCCGATCGCCGCGCAGCCGTTGAACGAATCGTTGTATGTCCCGTTGCTCGCGGCCACGGTCGCCTCGTTCATCTGGACCGCGCCGGCGCCAACGCTCCGGCGCGTCGGCCTGACCGGGTTGCTCAGCGGCACAACCGCGATCACCCGATCGACCGTCCTGCTGTCATTCGCACTGGTCTGGCCGGCGTGCTGGATCACCTGGAAGGGCCGGCCCAAACGCAACACCATGGTGGCGCTGCTGATCGCGTCCACGCTGGCCGTGTTCTCGCTGATCGCCATCCGCAACTGGATTGTGGCGCGAACGTTCGCGCCGGCGTCGACGGAGCTGGGGATTACGCTCCTCGGCGGCAACGAGGTGCCGCCAGGAGCAGTCATTGATTTCAGCAGCCGCGGGCGCCTGTACACGACATTCGGGATCGGTGAATTCACCGCGACGGTCATCGAATATGCGATCACCGCGCCCGAGGCGTTCCTGCGACACCAGGGGCGCAAGGCCTTGTTCGCGCTTGGCTTCTACGAGCCGTACGCGCCGGGCTGGGGCTATTCGCCGGTCTATATCGGTGTCTGGGTGACGGCGATCGCCGGCATCTATTTCTCACTGCGCCTGCACACCCCCGCCCGCGCGGTGGCGCTCATCCCCGCGATGGTGGCGGTCACGCAATTCGTGGCGGTCGTGATCGTGTATCCCAAAGGTGAGCGCCTGATCGTGCCGATTCATGCGTTGCTGGTGCCGTACGCCGCCATCGCGCTGTGGCGGCTACTCGTGATCGTCAGAGCGCGCGGGCGATGGCGGGCGTCATCTGGCTGATGATGGCAACAAGCGCCGCTTCACGATCAGCGCCAACGTGCGGCGAATCGTGCGCGCCACGTTCATCTTGCTCGCACCCGGCTTGCGGTCGTAATGCAACGAGAGGGGCACTTCAGCAAATGCCGGCCGCAGCCGGCTGACTTTCCACAGCACATCGGGCATGCAGGCGAAACTCGGCTCACTCACGAAATCGTCACCATACCTGTCGTAGGCGCGTCGCAACAAATCCGCGCGATACAACCGGTAGCCGCAGGTGTAGTCCCGAACGTTGGGCATCGGCCACGAGATTCGGAAGAGCCAGCTCACCCCGTTGCTGAAGAGGAGACGATCCCAGCTCAATCCGAACCACTCGGCGCCAGGCTGAAACCGGGAGGCGATCACCACGTCCGCGCCGGCGCGCCCTTTCTCCAGCATGGCGGGAATGAGATTCGGTGGATGCGTATCATCGGCATCCATCGTCACTACCCAATCGCCGGCACCCGTGCGCTCGACGGCGGCGCGAAACCCGGTATCCAGTGCTCCGTGAAGGCCCCGGTTCCGATCGTGCCGGACGACGTCGACGCGCATCGCCGCGCTACTTTCACGCTCGGCGGCGCCGGCGGTGTCGTCGGCGCTGCCATCGTCGACCACCACCACCTGCAGCGGTTCACCGAGGCGCGTCGCGCTGTCGCGCATGCGCTTCAGCAGCCGCGGTAACGCGACGGCTTCGTTGTACGCCGGCAGCGCCACGACGATCATGCTTGTGAGACGACCCACGAGGGCCGTCGCCGACGCAGCCAAGCTTCGAGCGGCCCGGCCAGCAGCGCACCGGCGAAGACCGGCATGAACAGGAACATGGCGAGCAGCATTCGATAGCCATAGTTCGATGGCGCGGTGAGCAACAGTGTCGCCAGGTGGGTCGCGATGAAGGCGTGCACGATTAACGCGCTGGTCGTCCTCCCCCGGCGAACAAACACTATCGCAGCAAGATACAGAAGACTGGTGATGACGAACTCCGGATGCGGCGCCATGCCCATCCAGTGCACCATCCCCAGACTGAAGCCGATCTTGACGCCCCATTGCCGCAACGTGGCCACCGGATGATCCCAGAGGATCCACAACAGCGTCTTCAGCGCAGACACGTTCGTGCCGGTAAAGGAGACGAGGTATTTTCTGTTCTCTTCAGGCGTGCCCGGCGGCATGTTGTAGTGGAGAAATGTCAGGCCCTGACCTGACGTGACGAGTACTGGTGTCCCGGCCACCAAGTAATTTCGCAACGTGAACGGGCTGAGGCCCAGCGTCCACAGCGACGCCACGAGGAGCCCCGCGCCTGCTGCACGGCGCCATCCATCCCTCTTCATGGCGACGACGGCCGCCAGGACCATGGCCAGTGGCAGATAGAGCAGCATGGTCGGGCGTGTCCCGGTGGCCAATCCGCCGCACCACGCCGCGCCGGCAAGCCACCGCCAGCCGCCGCGGTTCGCAAACCGCACGAACAGATACAGAGTGGCGGCAACGAGCAGCAAAAACAGGTTCTCGCTCAGCAGCGTGACGGTGTAGTACCGCACGAAGTCAAGCTGTTCCAGGATCAGCAACCACGCCACGGCGACGTAAGCCGCAAGCGGAGTGACGATCATTCGTGCCATCGCGTATACGAGAATGGTCGCAACCGCGAGCGCCACGAAATTGACGAGGATCACTCCTGCGAGCGATTCGCCGGTGACGGCGTGAACGCCGGCCACAAAGTACCCATAACCGGGATACACGAAAAACGGCGTCGTTGACAGACCACCCTCGTTCATCAGCCAGCCATTGACCAATACGTCACGCGCGTTCACCTCGAACGCCCACCAGTCGTCGCCGCCAGTGAGCGTCCACACATGGTCCACGAGGTGGCGCGACTTCCACAGGCCCTGCGCCGTCAGCAGCACCAGCACCACCGGCGCGACCCAATGGTGCAAGCCGTCCAGCGGGTTGGCGACCGTGCGGCGCCACGACGTTGTCGCCTTCGCCGCGACCGCTGGAGCGACGCCACGAAGCACGATGCCGAGTACGCACGCATGAAGCAGCCAGGCCGGCACCACGAGCCAACGTGTCAACGCACGCCGCCCAACGGATACCGGGGCCGGGGTGACCTCACCGCGCCGCCATTCGCGCGGTGTGCCACCGGCATCAACGGGCAACACCCGGAGCAAGCCGTCGGTGTCGCGGGGTTTTCGATGCCGGACGTCGACAATGTGGGTGCCCGCCTCAATCGTGATGGGCAGGATTGCCGCGCGCGTCCCGTCGACATCGATGTCGACCGGCCCGCGGCTTTCGACAGTAATCGTCGTGGGCTCGGTGCTCTGAAGGTAGCCGCGCCAATGCACCGAGAACGGCTCCGTGACTTCCCGTCTGAATCCGAAATTGAACCCGTGGTAGTTGAAGAAATGTACGGGGAATTCGGTATCCGTGAACGAGAGCTGACGATCGATCCGGGTCGCGGCCAGACCCGGGAAGTCGAGCGAGGGCTGCACGGGCGGGGTGAACTGATCGTTCGCGTAATAGCTGGCCGACCACCCCGAGGGCGGCGCCAGCGCGGCGATCACCACCTTCACGGCAATCGCGGTGGCGACCAGGCCGGTCAGAAGCGGCTTGGGCGCCTGGCAGGCCACATCCCTGGTCCACGCCCACGCGCCGACCAGCAGAACGAGAAGCACGGTGCCGGTTTGTCCGACCGGCAGGCCGGCAAGCAAGACATCGGGATGTCCGGGTGCGATGAGGTACAGCGCTGCGACAAAAACGAACAACCTCATGCTTCGACGTAATTATATCGGGAAGGTGGAGGTCAGCATCGCGTCCTGAAGCCACAGGATCCAGGCGAACACCCACTTGGAAACACGAACGGCGGTCCGCGGGGCGAGCAGATGCTCGCCATTCGCGTAATCGGCATCGAGAAGCGATCGCCGATCGGGATCGAGCCGCACGCGTGTCGCCACCGCGGCACTTTCGAACTCGAACGCGTCGACGGTGCCATCCCACCGCTCGAGCACCTGTGTGTGGTCTTCAAATTCAACAAGCACCGACAAGGGGAACGGAATCCCGTCGCCGCCGATCAGCGACACGCGGGTGAGGTGACAGGGCGCGGTCCCGCACGTTGTTGCGGTTGACGAGACCGATCCAAGCCCGTAATCCGCCGGCGCGCTTGACGCCGCCGCGAACACGGCCTTGAGATTGCGCGCGGTCGCCTGCTCGAGGATCTGCACGAAGGGACGGTCATCCTGTACGTTGGCGGCGACCCGCAACGCTCCCTGGAGCGTCGGCCATCCAAGGTCCCGCTCCAGCGATGCGAGGGCCAGGGCGATCCCCAGCGCCCGCGCCTCGAGGCGCGCCGCAGGGCGGCGATCGACGAGGGGCCACTGACGATCGGAAGAGTGCCGCAAGAACTCGACCCTGCCGATGCCGTCGCCCCAGCGGCTGACAATCAACGGCGGAAAGGCCCAGCGAACGTAACAACCGAAAAAGCACGTGGTTTGCAGACGGTAACCCGGCGCCCGGAATGCCAAATCGAAAGCGCGTTCGACAACCCGGGATTGCAGGTACCAGGCAATGCCATCGGCCAGCGCGCCGTCGACGCTGGCGACGTGATGAAATCGTTCGCGGGCGACTGCAAATGCGACGTCCGCTTCGATGCTCATTGAGCCGGCCATAGCGAAGGATGCCGCAACGGTGTCCGTGACCACCGGCGACTGTGCCGGGCCCAGCCATTGCGTGTACAGAGACGAGGCGAGCTCAGACGCGGCCGCGATTCGCGTTGCCGATGCACCTTGCGCCTCAACCTCGGATGAAAAGAGGACGCCGTGCAGAAACACCGAGGCGAGGCAGGTGGGCACGAAGGCCCGTCGAAGCATGCGTTAGTATACCTAGCGGTGTTCGAGCCGCCTCGCGTCACACGACGCACGTTCTTCACGACGGCGGTGGGGTTGGCGCTGTCCCGCCACACTCTCGCCCAATCTCGCGATCCAGAAACGCTGTACAACGGCGTCGTGCTGCCGACACCGTGGCCGCCGAATCGCGTACCGCCATCACGTCGCGTCGAGCAGCCGCCTTACCTCGCGTCGCCGCCGCCGTTGGTCAACATCGACGTCGGGCGTCAACTATTCGTGGACGATTTCCTGATTGAGGAGTCGTCTCTATATCGCACCTTCCATCCCGCCGCGTATCACCCGGCGAGTCCGGTCCTGACGCCGGAACGGGAGTGGGAGATGCGGGATCGGCACGCGATCGATACGAAGATCCAACCCAGCCCGTCGGCCATGCCCTTCAGCGACGGCGTGTTCTTCGATCCGGCGGACGGACTCTTCAAGTTGTGGTACATGGCCGGTTATCAACAGGCCACTGCGCTGGCCGTCTCGCACGACGGGGTCTCATGGCAGCGGCCGAACTTGCCCGTCGTCAAGGGCACGAACATCGTGTGGCCGGATCGGCGCGATTCGAATACGGTGTGGGTCGACCTCGACGCACCGCCCCGATCGCGCTACAAGATGGCGTCGTTTGTCTTCGCGGCCAACGCCTTGCGCCTCAGCGAGTCGAGCGACGGCATCCGTTGGCGCACCGTCGGCGACAGCGGACCATGCGCCGACCGCAGCACCTTGTTTCGAAATCCGTTTCGCGGCGTGTGGGTGTTCAGTTTGCGGGCGGATGACGAGGGCGGGGTACGCCGCTATCGACGCTACCACGAGTCGCGATCGTTTCCAGCCCGTTGGCGCGCCACCGACCCGGTGTCGTGGGTCGCGGCGGATGCGCTGGATCCTGCTCGCCCAGAATTGCAGGCGCAATCCGAGCTCTACAACCTCGATGCGGTGGCCTACGAAAGCGTCATGCTCGGGCTGTTCACGATCTTCAGAGGCGAGTCGCGCGATCGGGAAAAACCCAACGACATCTGTGTGGCGTTCAGCCGCGACGGCTTTCACTGGGATCGATCCGCGCGCCAGCCGTTCCTGACCGTGTCAGAAACGCCCGGCGACTGGAATTGGGGCAACGTCCAATCTGCCGGTGGCGGCTGTCTGGTGGTGGGTGACCGGCTGTATTTCTATGTCAGCGGTCGACAGGGCATTCCCGGCACCAACCTGCCGGGCAGGTGCAGCACCGGCCTTGCGATCCTGAGGCGCGACGGGTTCGCCTCGCTGACGGATCAATGGCCGGTGGGGGCACCGCGGCGTGTGCTGGGCGATCGCACGAGCGTGATTACGAGGCCGCTCAGATTTCGCGGTCGCCACTTGTTCGTGAATGCAGAAGCGGCCGGCGAGATTCGGGTCGAAGTCCTCGACGCCAACGGGCGTGTGGTCGACGGCTATTCAGCCGCCGATTGCGTTCCAGTGCGGGGCGACAGTACCACACACGCGGTCAGGTGGAACCGGGCGGCTACGCTCGACGGCTTGCATCGAGAGACGATCCGTTTGCGTTTTTCGTTGTTGCGGTCGCGCCTCTATGCGTTCTGGATCGCCGATTCCGCCGCGGCCCACAGCCGGGGATATGTGGCTGCAGGCGGCCCCGGCTATACGAAAAACTACGACGGCTGAGCAGCAGCGCCTGGCTCGAGCGCGCGGTACAGCCACACTTCCGAAGCGCCGAAGGTCAGCCGGATGACCAGTCGAGCGACGATGTAGGCCTGCGCGATCGCAATGCCTCGCCACCCGCCAACCTGGCTGCCGCCCACGACTTCGAGTGTCCCGTACGCGATCATCAGCGCGACAAATAACAGCCCGGTCGCCAGGTACAGGATCACCACGGTGCCCGAGTGACGTCTCAGAAAGCCCCAGGAGTGCGCGAGTGCGTTCCGCACCGATCGCGCGGGCGCGATGACCATGCTGACGCGCGCGTAGTCGGCAATCAAGCTGACCGAAATCAACAGCGCGCCGAACAACCCGTAAAGCAACGAGCGCCCCGTGAATGCGCCCTGCTCCGTTGATGCGGCCTGTTGCAGCCGGGCGGCGATCGGCCCAAACAGAACCGGATGCACCGTGACGTACAACAAGAAGACCACCACCGCGGCCGCGAGGCTGATGATCGTGAATGGCACAAAGGTGCGCGCAGCTGAGCGCCACACGCCGGAACCGCCGGGGCCGTGCGCGAAACGGTGAAGCGCGGCGCCCCAGAGAAACGCCCAGATCATCACCGACATGGCAAACGGGACGAACAAGATCGCCGGCCGCCGTGTGCCATCGAGCAAGGAGCTGAGGTTGTCGAGAGGCGCGGCGAAGCCGAGGATGGTCGGGGTAAAAGTGGCCGCGAGTCCTTCGGCATGCTCCCGAAATTCCAGCCACCACTCCGGATCGATCTCGTTCATGCCCTGCGATACCGGCTGCCGGGAGGCCAGTTCGGTTTGCAGTTGGGAACCGAGCAGGAGCCCGAATGGGATGGTCGCCGCGAGCATCGCCACGGTGGCGGCGAAGATCAGTACCGGCGACCGCAGGACCGCCGTCAGGCCTGCGCACAACGCACGAACGGCGAGCATTACCAGCAGCCCCGTCCGGTCACAGCGTTCCCGTATAGGCGAGCATGGCGTCTTGCAGCCAGATCACCCAGTTCATCGCCAGGCGAACGCCAAGTGCGCTGGGTCGAGGGCCGATCGTTCGCGTGTTGTTCCTGCGATCTTCGTCCAGTAGCAGAACGGCATCGGGGTCGACGCTCGCCAACGCGGCACGAGCTGATCCGCGGTATTCGAAGGTCTGCTCAACATCACGACCGTCGATCCATGCCGTGATTTCCGTACCGTCGTCGAATTGGATGAGCAGCGGCAGCGCCGCGGAGTGGCCGAATCCGTTCAGACGTGGCTCGTTGGTACCGGCGAAGATCGCGGAACCGAGACGGCGCACCGTCACGCTGGTGCTGAATCCCTCCGCTGGCTCCGCGCCGCTGTGAAATGCCGCAATAGCGTAATCGAACCCGTTGTCGAATCGAAAGGCCTGATCGAAATACCACGACAGGTCGCGGCCACGCACGTCTGAAGCGACGGCGGCGAAATCCAGCGGCGTCGCTGGACGGCCGCCGAAGCGGCCCATGAACTGCTCGAGCATTTGCTGAAACGTCGGCCATCCGACGTACCGCTCCAGCGTATGAAATGCCGCCGCGGTGCGCTGTGCGGGCCCGCCGGGCGTGGCCGGTGCGGCTCGCCATGGCGCACCGGCAGGTTCCTCGACATCCGGAAGATGACGCATGCGTGGCCGCGGGTCCGCGGGATTCGGCGAATTCAGGACCGAACGCAGCGAAAACGGCACGAACCCGCCGAAGTAGCGAAGCGTTTCGAAATTTCGGCCCTCGAGATGCTCATGGATCAGGCGGGTGCCCAGATACAGCGCGAGACCTTCCGCAAACCAGGGTGCGTCCGGCGGCGCAATCGAGAACGTGTACTGCCGGGCGAGCGCGGCGAGCAGCGGCCGTTCCAGCGCGAAATCCCGTCGTGTCGAGAGCCAGCGCGTGCTGGTGACCGCAACACCAGGATACGATGCACCGGCCACACCGGCCTGCCACGGGACATCCACGACCAGTAGCGAAGGCGTTGGCAGTGGACCGAGCCAGTCGACGAGACGCGTGATGGCCAACTCGGTGGCCTGCACCAGCCGATCGGCAGCAGGCGAATCCGCTTCGGGCACCAGGAACGTGACGGTGATGGCACCCAAGGCGGAGTCGATGGGCTCGCGTCGAATAGCGTGCGTGCCGGTAAACGCGGAGATGATTGACGCGGTTGGCGCATCCACGCGTGCCGCAACCGCCGCGTTCTCCCAGGTGCGTTGTGCGTCGGCGGTGGATGGCTGTGCAGCAAGCGGCGCCGCGATCATCATGACCGTCAACGATCGCAGGACCAGTAGCTGCATTCGTCTGCTCGGCACCGCGCTGGTATAGTACATCGACACTGTGTTTTCTCGACGGACGCTTCTCAAGGCGGCGGCGGGCGCGATGGCGTGGCCGCTCGGCCCTCGCGCCGAGGCCGCGGCCGCCCAATCCGGAGACCGGCTGTATAACGGCATCACGCTGGGCACACCGTGGCCACCGCGGTTGCGGCAGCCTGATGAGCATCCGGTCCTCCCCTCGTACCTCGCCGACCCGCCGCCCATCATTCCCATCGACGTCGGCCGGCAATTATTCGTCGACGACTTCCTCATCGAGACGACGAATCTGCAGCGGGTCTGGCATCACGCCACGTATCATCCGGCGAATCCCGTGTTGCGGCCCGAGCGGCCGTGGGAGTTCCACAACGAAAGCGCCGCCCGATCCGGCGCGGTGCAGAACCCGACCGCGATGGTGTTCAGCGACGGCGTCTGGTTTGATCCGCAGGATCGGCTGTTCAAGATGTTCTACATGGCCGGCTACGGCATGGCCACCTGCCTGGCGACCTCCGAAGACGGCGTGACCTGGGCGCGTCCGAGCTTCGACGTCGTTGCGGGAACCAACATCGTCAGTACGATGGCCCGCGATTCGAGCACCGTGTGGCTCGATCAATTCGACACGAACCGCCGGCGCCGCTTCAAGATGTCGTTGTTCAACAACGAGTCGCTGCATTTGTTCGTGTCACCCGATGGCGTCCACTGGGACGGCATCGGCACCACGCCCTTTACATACGATCGTTCGACGTTTTTCCATAATCCGTTTCGCGGCCGGTGGTGCTTCAGCCTGCGCGACAACCCTGCCGTGGTTCTCATCAACGGGCGTTACCGCCGCTACTGGGAGTCGCCGACGTTCGCGCCGTCAGCGAACTGGAATGGGTCGCCACCAGTCGCGTGGGCGAAGGCGGACTCACGTGATTTTGCGGTCACCGGCCCGGGTATTCAGCCGGAGCTGTACAACCTCGATTGCGTCGCGTATGAAAGCCTCATGCTCGGGCTGTTTTCGATCTGGCGCGGAGAGCCGGACGATCGCGAGAAGATCAACGAGATCACGTTGGGCTTCAGTCGCGACGGCTTCCACTGGCATCGCCCGGATCGCGCGGCGTTTATTCCTGTTTCCACGGTCCCCGGCAGCTGGAACTGGGCCAACGTGCAGTCCGCCGGCGGTGGCTGCCTGGTCGTGGGCGACCAGTTGTATTTCTACATGAGCGCGCGGCAGGGCTATCCGGGCACGCGGTTACCCGGAGTCTGCACCACGGGCCTGGCGACGTTGCGTCGTGACGGCTTTGCCTCGATGGAGTGGGACACCGCAAGTGCCCGCGTGGTGCGGCTACTGCCTGGATGGAATGAGGGCATGCTCACGACGCGGCCACTGATGTTCTCCGGCGGTTACCTGTTCGTCAATGCAGACCTGAACGGCGGCGAATTGAGGGTCGAAGTGCTCGACCGGACCGGCGAAGTCGTCCAGCCCTTCACGCGCGACACGTGTGAGCCGGCGCGCGGCACGGGCACGCGGCAGCGCATGTCGTGGCGGAGTGGATCCTTGAGCATGGTGGGTGGAACGCCGGTGCGGTTCCGCTTCATCCTCACGCGTGGCCGCCTCTATTCGTTCTGGGTCAGCGAGAACCTGCAAGGCCACAGTAACGGGCACCCGGCCGCGGGTGGACCGGAATTCACCGGACCGATTGACCGCGCCACCCGATGAGACGAAAGCTGGCGCAGCGGCTCGACCACACCTCAACCATTTACATGGCCGCGGCGATGTCGCTGGCGCTCGGCCTGTTCTTCACCTTTATCTGGGCGCCGCACCCGTGGGGTTGGCAGGGCATCGATCAGTATCACTATCTCGCGTCCGATCTGGCGAGGGGCGAGCCTTTCGCGACCACCGACGTCCCGTGGGGGTACGCGTACTTCGCGGCCGCGTTCTATTGGCTGTTTGGGGATCGCGTATGGCTGCCGGTCACGGCGCAGGTGATCATCAATGCGGCGGCACCGATCCTTCTCTATCAGCTGGTGCGGCCGTTGACGTCGCAGCGCGTCGCGGTACTCGCCAGCCTGATTACGGGCGTGTTGTCGTTCAACAACGTCTACGCGTCGACGCAGGCGTCGGATGCGCTGTGTACGGTGCTGTTCCTGCTGTCGATGCTCACGCTGACGCGGGCCATCGGCACCGGCCGGCTGTGGCTGTTCGCGCTCAGCGGTTTCATTGCCGGCCTGGTCCCGCAGTTCCGGCCCAACATGGTGCTGCTTCCGGCGCTCTTCGCCGGCGGCTATGTTCTGTATCACCGTACTGGGCGTCAGCTTCGCCAAGCCGTGATCTACAGCGCGCTCGTCGTGGTCGCGCTCGCGCCATGGATCATCCGCAACTACCAGCTCACCGGCCTGTTCCTGCCGACGAGCACCCATGGCGGCGTTCAGTTGTGGTACGGCTCGCTGCAAGTCGGGCCGTATCTCGAAAGCCGCGCGCACAATCCACGCTCGATCTTTGAATCCGCCCCTTTCCCTTATACCAGCCTCGCGGATACGCCAGTCCTCGTCGACGCCGACGACTACCTCTGTTCGCCACCCACACCGGCAACGCTGGTCTATTGGACAGACCGCAATCGTGAGCGCGTCAGCCTCGCACCCGCCGGTGTGACGGGCCGCCGCTATCACTACGTGATCCCGGGACAGCCGGCACCAACCGCGCTCTACTACTACTTTCACGCGACGCGGCCGGCTCGCGGCGGCGCCGTCGAGCTCGTCAACCCGCCCGACGGCGCCCAGGACCCTTATGTGTGGTTCGTGGACGACGACCACCTTGGCAACATCGATCGGCACGATGATCTGATCGATGTCTTCGATGTGATCGTCCTGGCCAGACACCTGGCCTGGCAGGAGCCGGTGCGGACGCCGCGCCTTGATCTCGATGGCGATGGCGGCTGGTCGCGACGCGATCTGGATCGCGCGGTTGCGCTGCTTTTTGGTGACGTGCAACCGGCGCCAACCGTCACGGGGGTTGACGTCAACGACCGGCAGGTGGTGATGACGCTGAGCGATGCGTCGACGGTGGCGATTCCTGCCGAGTGGTCGGGCCGTCATACCGACCTCGAGGTGCGCGGCCGCCTGGCCGGCGCGCTCGTCTCACGGTCGCGCCGCTTCTCGGCATCACAAAAGCCGCCTATCGTGTCGCCCGACGGGTGCCCGCTGATCGAGTCGATGCAGGTGAATGCGGTGTTCTATCGTCGTGAACCGCATTTAATGCGCCGCTACCTGGCGCTCGCGTCCGACAACATCGGCCGCGACCCGTGGGCGTTTGCCGCGGCCTCCGCGTATCGTATGGTGCGCCTGTTCATCATTCGCGGCACGACCGATTCGGCCACCGCGCAGCAATTTTCCGCCAGCCAATTGGCCTATGGCGCCGGCACGCTCTTGTCGGCCACCTACTTCCTGGTCTTCCTGGCCGGAGCGTGGGTTGCGTGGCGGCAGCGCTCCGCCCTCCTGTGGCTGCTGATACCGATCGTCTACGTGCCGGTGACGATCTGTTTCGTCCTCACCAACATGCGCTACACCGTCACGGTGCAGCCGCTGATGTTCGTGTTTGTGGCGTTGGCGGTGGTGACCGCGCTGAGGCTGGAGCCACCGATTAACACTGATTAGGCACTGATTAATCTGTGTCTAATCGGTGTCAATCGGTGGCTTAGCGGAGGGAGTACTCGAGCAGGCCGAGGGAGCCGCGGGCGCAAATCACGAACGCGGCAAGCAGCGCGGCGTAATACACGAAGATCAACCTCGGGTCGCCGGTGTAGTCATAGATCGCGAGCACCAGCAGCGCGATCGCCGACGCACCGAGCAGGACGCCTTTGATCACGGTGATCGCGTCACGCCAAACAAATACGTGCCAGACCCCGCGATAGACCCCGACGATGAAAAACGCCATCAGCTGCACGCTGATCACGATCGGCAGCGACCCGTAAAAGCTTTCCGCGTTTGCGGCATACGCTTCGACATCGAAGCGTAACCGGTTCGCGGCATAATACGCCGCGCCGATCAACGCGAAGTCCACGATCACCTCGACGACGCGTCGCTTGTGCATGAACTCGGTGACGAGCGGCGTCAGCCCGCTCGCCTGCACCACCGCTGGCGCCGCGTCGTCGTAGACCCGCACTCTCACGAGATACACGGCGAACATCCCCATCGTCAGCAGGAATAAGCCGCCCACGGCGAGGGTCCAGCCCGCCGTGGCGTTGCGCACGACCAGGCCAATGGCGCCGCCCATCGCGGCCAACGCCCACAACAGGAACACGGCGCTGCGCTCCGACAGGCCAATCGCGACCAGCCGATGTGAAGAATGATCGCGCCCGCCAACAGCCGGCGAGCGGCCCGAGAGGAGCCGCGCCACGGTCACCAGCGTGGTATCGAAAATCGGCAGCAGCAGTACGAACACCGGCGCCGCAATCACCGTGAGCACGTCGGTGCGGCTGCCGCGGACGCCGCCAGAGCCCAACGTCATGGCGGCCAGGCTGAAACCGAGCATCAGGGCGCCGCAGTCTCCCATGAAGATCGACGCCGGCGGAAAGTTGTAAACCAGAAACCCGGCCGCGGCGCCGGCGATGATCGAGAGGAACATCATTTCCTCTCCGGCGATGTCGCGCGTCACGCCCGTCCAGAGGCCGGCCACCATCATCAGCGCCACCACCACGGCCGTGCCGGCGCAGAGGCCGTCCATGTTGTCGAGCAGGTTGAAGGCGTTGGTGAGGCCGACCACCCAGACCATGGTCAGGATACTGTCGAGCAACCGGGACTCGACCCAATTGAGTCGAAAGTCAAACGCCACCAGCCCCGAGGCCAGGGCCAGTTGCACGACCAGCTTCGTCGACGGCTTGAGCGAGAGGATGTCGTCAACCAGGCCAACCAGGAAAATCACGATCGCGCACGCGAGGAACACCGCCACTTCCGTCGCGATGCCCAGGACGAACGTTGCGGCAAACGTGGCCACGCCAATGGCAATCCCGCCAAGCAGCGGGATCGACGTGCGGTGCCAGCGGTCGTCGCGCGGATGGGCCACCAGGCCGATGCGGAAGGCCAGCCGGCGGCAGAGTGGGACCAGCGCGACCGCTAACACGAACGCGATCGCAAACGGCTTTGCGACGATGTCGATCATTGAGCGGGGGTGCCCGGCACCAGCGGAGGCAGCACGGCGTCGCGGAGGTAGCGGAACAACACGTCAGCTTTCAAACACGCCAGGCGCCATGTTGATGAAGCATACGACACGATGGCGTCCCTCGCGATGCACGATCTGCAACGCCTTGACCGCATCCAGCGATGCCGCAAGCGCGTCATCGCCCGCGTGTATAGTAGACGCGCAGTTTGAACCGACGAATGGATCGCTTACTCGCCGGCGGGATCGCGCTCGGGACGCTGATCCTGTACTCATGGAAGCTGGACGTCGTCCCGGCATTCCTCAAGTACGAAGAGGTGTTTTTCGCGCTCGAGTCCCACGCGATTGCAACCAGCCTTCATGATACAAACGGCCGCTTGTTCCCGATGTTCTTTCAGGTGTACGAGAACGCGTGGTATCAGCCTCTCCTCGTCTACTGGGGCGCACTCTTCCAACTGCTACTCGGGCTCAGCGACGTGACCGTGCGATTGCCGACCGCCGTTGTTGCCGCCATCGACGTCGCGCTCATCTATTTCATCGGCCTGCGGCTGTTCAGGGAGCGGCGGTGGGCACTTTTGGCCGCCGCTTTGCTGGCAACCACACCTCCCCATTTCATTCTTGGCCGTGTCGCCATGGATTACCTCTACCCGGTGCCATTTGCACTGGGATGGTATCTCGCGCTGCTCGTCTACCTCGAGTCGCAGTCGTGGCGCGCGCTCGCGATTGGGTCAATGTTGCTTGGCGTCGGCTTTTTCAGCTACATCGCCGCAACGGGGTTGATGCCAGGTCTCATGCTCTTCACGGTGGCGGCGATGTACCTTCGAGGCCAGCGGTCGTGGCGGCATTACGTGGCCGCGATCGTTCCGTTTGTCGTCATCACCGGATTCGGCGTGTGGCTGGCACTGCAAATTCCCGAATACGTGCAGGCCACCCTCAATCGGTATGGGCCGGGCAGCGCCGGAGTGGGCGATCCGTTGCAGCGTCTGCGGGAGCTCTTCAACCACACCAATTTGAGCGCCCGAGCGGGACTCTTTTCCGAGTTCTTCAACTGGGGCTATTTGTTTTTTTCGGGCGGGTCGAACCCGGTTGATTCGACGCGGACCGTCGGGGTATTTCTGCTGCCGCTGGCGATCTTGATGGCTGCCGGTCTGTACGCGGTCATCCGTCGCCCAACCATCGAGGGCTGGGCAGTACTGTTTGTATTCGTGTATGCGGTGGTGCCGGCCGTGACCATCATGGAACGCTATACGGTCGATCGGCACCTGGCCGGTTTGCCGTTCGGGGTACTGCTCGCGGTGTTCGGCGCGCGTCTCCTCCGGTCCCATCCACAAAAGTATTCGCTGACACGGGCCGTAACACCAATCGCGGCCGCTGGGGCGGCTCTCGCCGTGCTCTACGCCGGGTATACGCTGAGCACACGTGGCCAGCTGAGCGGATCGCCGGTGCCCCTGCTGGTTGCTTCAGTGGTTCTCTACGCGAGCGCGCGCTGGTCAGACCGTTTCCGGACGTGGGCGCCGGTGGTGGTCACCCTGTTGCTGCTCACCGCGGCCCAGTTCACGTATTTTCTGACTGACTATTTCGGTGACTACCGCCTGCGGAGTGCCCCGCACTTTGCGTCGAACCTCCGCGGCGCTATCGAAGAAGTGCTGCGGCACTCGCCGCCAGGCGATCAGCGTCTCATCGCCGTGAGCAATGAGATTCCGTTTGCGGATTACTACGTCCGGCTCTATTCCGTCCAGCACGGCCGCGCCGACTTCCCCCGACGCGTGCGCTACGTGGCCCTCTCGAGCGCGGCCGGCGACGACGGTGCATTCCTGTTCGTCACTGGCAACGATCTCGATGACGCCAGTTTTCGTGACCGCGCGAAGCTGGAAACAGTTTCGACCATCCTCAATCTCGACGATACGCCGGCCTTCGTCGTATCGCGGCGACCGGATTGAGCGTTACACCCAGCCCTTGAACCAATACTGAATCAACGCCGCATATTCGTGCACGATCCCACGGATTTGGTCGAGGCTCGCGCCGTTGGTGTGCAGGTAGAACTGGCTGTCGGCGGGCGTCGGGATCACGCTCACCTCGGGCGCCACCTTGCGCCACGTCGAGACGGCGCGGCGCATGTGGTACGGCGAGCTCACCAGCAGCACGCGCGTCCAGCCGTGCTCGTCGAGGATGCGCTTCGAGTGCGTCACGTTCTCGTAGGTACTCGCCGCCGCCTCTTCGAGAAAGACGGCGTCGGCCGGCACGCCGTTCGCCACCGCAATCGCCCTCATGACTTCGGCCTCGCGCAGCGCGAATACGTAACCCGACGAAAACACGATCGCTGGGGCAAGACCATCGCGATAGAGCTGCACCGCGCGGCCGACGCGCTCCTGTACGCCGCCACCGGCCTTCCCTGACTCCCCGACGCCGCCCGCAAACACGACGATGGCGTCGGCCGGCCGCGGCAGCTCCGCGATTCGTAGCGGTTCGGCCAGCCACCACGCCAGCGGCGTATAGAAGGTCAGCACGAACAACAAGGCAATCGGGACCACCACCTGCAAGGCGCGCCGTCGGGTCAGCTGATAGATGCTCCGTAGTCGCTGCTCCCAGCCGAGCGTGGTCGCCTCTCGGGATCTGGCGGCTTGCTCGATCAGGTCCGACATCGCGGCCAGCCGCCGGTCCCAACTGTTCGTGCGGGCCACCTCGATGCGGCGTTCGACAATGCCGGCCGGCGCATGCGGGAGGGCGCCGCGCACCGCGTCCACAAAAGCGTCGACCGACGACGCGATCTGGATCAACTCGCCATGTTCCTCGTTGAAGCGGCGGATCTCGAACAGGTCGGTCGCCACGACCGGGATGCCCATGATCAGGTACTCGTTGAGCTTCGTCGGGTAGACATTCGCCGTGTATTCGGTGATCCGGTACGGCACCAGCCCGACATCGAAGCCCTTCACATAGCCCGGCAGCTCGGCGTGTGCGCGCTGACCGAACAGGCGGATGTTCTTGACGCGTTGCAGCCGCGAGACGTCAACCTGCGGCGGACCAACCAGAGCAAACGTCACGTCGGGCAGCCGCTCGGCGGCGGCGGCCAGCAACTCCTGGTCGACCCACTGGTGCAGACCACCGACGTAGCCGGCGATCGGCCGCCGCAGTTCCGCCAGGTCCGCCGGCAGCGGGCCGACGGTATCGCGCACCTTTTCGAACGCGCCCATGTTCACGGCGAACGGGAAGAGGTGCACACGATCGCTGAAACGCGCGGCGCGGGCGCGCAGTTTCTCCGACGTGGTGAACACGAGGTCGGCCGACCTGAAGAGAGCCTCTTCGCTCGGCGCGATCTTGCGCGCTTCCAGCGAGCTCGACGCCAGGTCGTCGATGCAGTAATAAATCGTCAACGCCGAATCGAGCGAGGCGATCACGTCCCGCGCCAGCGGCGTGGGGAGGAATGTCCACACGACGGGCCGGGACGCCCCGACCGCCGCCATCCAGCGTGTGATGCTGCGGGTCAGCATCCAGCGGTTGATCCGCCGCGCCAGGCCGGAGTACGGGAATGGCAGCACCAGCGGCGACTGCACGAACAGGTTGGGGCGTTCCTCGCGAAATCCTTTCGTGCCCCGCCGCCAGTTGCGAAGCCGTTGCTTCAGGCGCGGCATGTCGGACCATCGCAGCGGCCGCACGCCGGTATTCTCGACGAACAGCACGCGATGGCCGCTCGCGGCGAGCCGCGACATGATTTCCTGGTGACCCTGCCAGATGAAGTCCCAGTCGATCGACGAGAGGCAAATGACGTCGCGGCCGCTGATCATCGTCAGGAACCCGCCGGCCGATCGATGAACGAGCGAAACCACAGTTCGAGCATCAGCAACACCCACAGATGATGCGCGTAATCGTAGGCCCCTTGCTGGTGTTCGTCGAAAATCCGCCGCACCTCCGCCGGCCGGAACAGGCCGCGCGCAGCGAAGCGATTGCTCAGGACGTGGTCGGCCAGGAAGTCTTTGAGCTCGCCCCTGAACCACTGGCCGATCGGCACGGCAAACCCCTGCTTGGGCCGATGCATGTTGGAGTCGGGGAGAAGATCGGCCACGGCTTTCTTCAGAAGATACTTCGACGTCCGGCCGCGCAGCTTGAAATCGCTCGGCAGCCTCGCGACGAATTCGGTCAGCGGCCAATCGAGAAACGGCGACCGCGATTCGAGTGAATGCGCCATCGTGGCGATGTCCATCTTCACCAGCAAATCGGTGGGCAGATACCAGGCCACGTCGGCGGCCAGCATCGCGTCGACGGCGTCGAGCGGTTCGAGACGCGCGAAGACCGCCGCGAGTCGATCGGTCGTGCCATGCCGTTCCGGCTTCAGATACAGCGCCTGTTTCAATTCCGGTGTGTAAACCGACAGGAACCGGCGGTACATCTCGGGCCGTGGCTGTCCGGCGCCGCTGATGAAGCGCGCCGCCCTCGCCATCGTGGAGCGGCGGTTGGCGCTCGCGGGGATCAGCGCACGCGCGGCGCTCTCGAGGGCTCGCCGTACCGGCGAGGGCAGCATCTGCCAGCGTTCCGCCAGGCGGCCGGCCAGGTGCCAGCCGTAACCGGCAAACGCCTCGTCGCCGCCGTCGCCGTTGAGCGCAACGGTGACGTGCCTGCGCGTCAGCTGTGCGAGATAAAAGCTGGGAATGGCTGAGGAGTCCGCGTAGGGCTCGCCGTAATGCCTGGCCATCGACGGCAGGATTTCGATCGCCTTCGGATGGACTTCGAACTCGTGATGATCGCAGTCGTAGCGCTCGGCCACGCGCCTCGCATGGGGCAATTCGTTGAAGCGCGGATCGTCGAACCCGATCGAGAACGTCTTCACCCGCTCGCTCGATAACCCCGCCATCAGCGCCACGACGGCGCTCGAATCCACGCCGCCGCTCAGGAATGCGCCAAGCGGCACCTCGCTGATCAGGCGCTTGCGCACCGCCTCGGTCAGCAGCCGGCGGACTTCGGCCGCGGCCTCGTCTTCAGTGATGCGATGCTTGGGTTGATACTCGAGCTGCCAGTAGCGTTCGACCCGGGTGCCGGCGGCATCCCGGACCAGCACGTGCGCCGGCGGCAGCTTTCGAATCTGCTGATAGATGGTCAGCGGCGCGGGCACCGACATGAACGACAGGTATTCGTCGAGCGCCTCGTAATCGATGTCGCGCCGGATGGCGGGATCGGCCAGCAGGGCCTGGAACTCCGAGCCGAACCACAACCGCCCTCCGGACTCGGCGTAGAGCAGCGGCTTCTTGCCGAACCGATCGCGCGCGAGCACCAGCCGCTTCCGACGGTTGTCCCAGATCGCAATCGCAAACATGCCGTCGAGCTCACGCGCAAAGTGCTCGCCGAGATCTTCGTAGAGGTGGACGATGATTTCCGTATCGCTCTTCGTCTTCAGGCGGTGTCCCGACGCCTCGAGCGTGTCGCGCAGCGCCTGGAAGTTGTAGATCTCGCCGTTCTGCACCGTCCAGATCGAACCGTCCTCGTTGCCGATCGGCTGGTGGCCGCCGGCCACGTCGATGATGCTGAGGCGCCGGTTGCCGAGCACGGCGCGCGGCTCGCTGCCTGATGGGGACGCGGGAATGCCCAGCACGCCCTCGTCATCCGGACCACGATGGCAGATCGCGGTACACATCCGGCTCACCAATCCTGGTGCGATGTCGCGGCCGTCGAAGTCCACGATGCCGGCGATGCCGCACATCTAGGTCGCGTCCTTGTCGCCGAAGTGTTGATGCGGTTGAGGCCGCAGATCATCGAGTAATGTGACGATCTTCGCCGCCACGCCACCCTCTCCGTATAACGGGTCGCGCCGGCCGGGACGCGTCGACCGCTGCACGGCCGCCTGAATGCGATCCTGATCGGCCCCCGTGAGGGTGTTCCAGCCGGCAGCCACGGTCTCGACCCATTCCGTCTCGTCACGCAGCGTCACGCACGGAACGCCGAGCCAGTACGCCTCTTTCTGTAAGCCGCCGGAATCGGTTAACACTGCCCGCGAGTTGCGGACCAGGGTCATCATCTCTCCATACCCCAGCGGCGCCATGAGTTTTACGTGCGGCCCGAACGCCTGGGCGGCGATCGACGGCGTAATGCGGGGATGCACGGGAAAAACCACCGTCACCGGCAGCCGCTCGATGGCCCGCAGAATGGCGGCCAGTCGCGCCGGCGAATCGGTGTTTTCGGCGCGATGGACGGTCACGACCACGTACTCACCGGCCGTCACACCGGTCTCGGCGAGGATCGCTGCATCGGCGCGGGCCGGCGCGAACACGTTCAGCACGTCCCACATCACGTCGCCGACGTGATGGACGCCACGCACCATGCCTTCGCGGGCGAGGTTGGCGACGGCAGTTTCACTCGGACAGAACAGCATGGTCGAAAGTGTATCGGTGACCACGCGGTTGATTTCTTCGGGCATCGCGCGATTGAACGACCGCAATCCGGCTTCGACGTGCGCAATCGGCACCTGCATCTTCGCTGCCGCCAACGCGCCGGCGAGCGTCGAATTCGTATCGCCGTAGACCATCACCGCGTCGGGCTTCGTGTCGGCAATGGCACGCTCGATGCCAACCAACATCCGCCCCGTTTGCTCGCCGTGCGGACCGGAGCCGACGCCGAGCTCGATATCGGGCGTGGGGATGGCGAGCTCTTGAAAGAAGCGCTCGGACATGGCATCGTCGTAATGCTGCCCGGTGTGCAACAGGATCTCGCGGTGACGCTGGCGCACGACCGGGCTCACCGCAGCAGCCTTGATGAACTGCGGGCGGGCGCCGACGATCGTGAGGATGGTCAGAACGCCAGGCATGGCTCAGGAGATGATCGCTGGGGCGATGCCGCACATCTAGGTGGCGTCCTTGCCGCCGAAGTGTTGCACCAGGAGATCGGCAATTCGCGTGGCGGCGTGCCCGTCACCGAAGGGACTGGAACGTCTCGCCATGCCGGCATAGACGGCCGGGTCGTCCAGCAGCGCTGCCGCCGCGCGCACGATGTCGGCGCCTTTGGTGCCGACCAGTTGCGAGACGCCGGCGTCGATTGCCTCTCGACGCTCCGTCGTGTCGCGCAAGACCAGCACCGGCTTGCCGAACACCGGGGCTTCTTCCTGGACACCGCCGGAATCGGTGAGCACGAGCGTGCTGGCCTGCAGCACGCGAAGGAACGTCACGTAATCAAGCGGCTCGAGCAACGACACGCGAGCTACGCTCGATAACTCATCGAGCACGGCATCGCGCACCGCCGGGTTGCGATGCACCGGGATCACCACGCGCACGTCGGGATAGCGGTCGGTGAGCACGCGCAAAGCGCCGCACATCTCGCGCATCGCACCGCCAAAGCTCTCGCGGCGATGGAGCGTCACCAGCAGAAGCCGGCCGTCATGCTGGAACGGCAACGCCGCGCGCGCAAACGCGTCGCTGCGCGAGATGGCGTGCAGCGCATCGACCACCGTGTTGCCGGTCACAAAGATCTGCGCCGCCGGAATACCTTCCGCCAGCAGGTTGGATCGCGCCAGATCGGTCGGCGCGAAATGCATCGCCGCGATCGCGCTGGTCAGCCGCCGATTCATTTCTTCGGGAAAGGGGTTGTAGGGGTTGTGGCTGCGGAGGCCCGCCTCCACATGCGCGACCGGGATCTGCTGGTAGAAGGCGGCCAGGCTGGCGACGAACACGGTCGTCGTGTCACCCTGCACCACGAGCACGTCAGGCCGCTCGTCGGCGAGCACCGTCCGCATGGCCGGCAGCACGCGCGTGGTCAACTCCTCGAGCGTCTGTCCCGGACGCATTACCTGCAAGTCGATATCCGCGCGGATATCGAACACGGCCAATGCCTGTTGTAGCAGCTCCTGGTGCTGTGACGTCGCGACGATTCGCAGCGTCACCGCATGGCGCAGCCGCAAGGCCTGGATCACCGGCGCCAGCTTGATCGCCTCTGGCCGCGTGCCGAATACGACCATCACGTTCATGCCGGTGCTCCGTTCGTAAGCCGGCGATACACCTCGAGGGTCGCCTCTGCCGTGGCGGTGATGCTGAAGTGCGCGGCGACATGCGCGCGCGCCGCGTCACCCATCTCCCGGCGTTTCGCCGGCGATGCCAACAGCGTTTCGAGGGCGCTCGCAAATGCGCGTGGGTCGATTGACGGCACCAGTTCGCCGGTCACACCGGGATCGACGATCCAGTCGGTGACGCCCGCGAGCCGCGTGATGACCGGCGGTACTGCGCACGCCATCGCCTCGAGTAGCACGTTGGGCAGTCCCTCGCGCGCGGTCGGCAACGCGAAGACATCAGCGGCGCGGTAATAGTCTTCGATGCGATCGGCGGATTCGACCAACACGACGCGATCGCTCACGCCACGCTGCTGCGCGCGGGCGGTGATGCGCTCGGCGAGTCGCGCATCGATCTCATAGTAGGCGCCGGTCGTCGCGCCGACGAACACCAGTGTGGAGGTGAGGCCGCGATCGAGCAGAGCCAGCCACGCGTCGAA
>CAZEMI010000284.1:0-10809 GCA_964513235.1 uncultured Acidobacterium sp. | reverse complement strand
ATGTCCCGGCAGACGATGCCCGCGTGGCGCTGGCCACTATCTTCGCCGCCCAACTCGCCACCCTGGCCAATCCGATCCCGTCCGCATCCGCCGCCGCGCGCGAACAATCAGGCGAGCTACGGCGAGACCGCGCCGAAGCGGCCTCCGGCCGCGAAGGCGGACCTGCCTCGAAGGTTGAACAGTCCAAGACCGCCGCTCTATAGTCGTGAGTCTTGCCCCAAGTCCCAAGTCCCAAGTCCCAAGCCCCAAGCCCCAAGTCCCAAGCCCCAAGCCCCAAGCCCCAAGCCCCATGACCGTTGTTCTGGCCGAAGACGACCCCGACATTCAGCTGGTGGCTCGACTGGCGTTGAAACGCGCCGGTTTCACCGTCAGGGTGGTCGGAAACGGCCAGGAGGCGCTGGACGCCGTCCAACAGCAGCCGCCCGACGTAATCCTCCTCGACTGGATGATGCCCGAGCTCGACGGGCCCGAAACCTGCCGGCGGCTGAAAGCCAATCCTGACACCGCCAATATTCCGGTGATCTTTCTCACGGCCAAATCACAGGAAGCGGAAATCCAGCGCGGCCTCAGCGTCGGCGCCGCCGGCTATGTCACCAAGCCGTTTGACGCGCTCGCCCTCGGCCAGCAGGTCAAAGACATCGTCGCGATGAAGACGCCATGACGATCAGGACCCGCGCGTTCGTCGGCCTGTGGCTGTTGTCGATCCTGGCCATCGGCGCGATTGGGTTCGTGGTGTTCTCGCTCAATGTCGTCGCGGCGGGGATGGACGCCGAACGCCTGCGCATCGCCGAGATTCACGATATTCACGGTTCGATGTGGCGCGAGCTGGTCGAGATGAAACACGACCAGCATTACTACCTGCTGACCGGACTGGCGCCGGTGAAAGACCGCGTCGAGCAGCACAAGCGAAGGATCACGGATTACCTGTCGCACCTCACGGAGATCGTCGCCGATCCCGAACAAGCCGAGCGGTTGCGGCAGCTCACGATCAGCGTCGATCGGTGGATGACGGAATGGACGCAGTCGCCGCGCCTGCCGGGCACGACCTCGTCGGCGGAGCTGTTCGAGACCAGCGAACGTGATTTCGCCCCGATCAACTCGTTGATCATCGAGTTCAGCCAGCACGAGCGGCAGCTTTCACAGGACGCCTTCAGCCTCATGACCGGTCGCCGCCAGCTGTTCTTTACCATCGTGAGCAGCTTCGCGTTAATCGGCATCCTGGTGGTGGCGTTCGTCGTGGTGTCGGTCAAACGCAACGTCCTGGACCCGCTCACCGAACTCACCGATTGCGCTCGCCGCATCGAACAGGGCGATTTCACGGCGGCGCACCAGACGCTGCGATCGGACGAGATCGGCGTGCTGTTCAACTCGTTCGCGAAGATGGTGCAGGCCGTGCAAGCCCGCGAGCGCGAGTTGGCGCACGCGCTCAGCGAAACGCGCGAGCTGGCCGCCGTGACCGCGGAATCCCGGCGGCGTGTCGAAGCCGCGCATGCCGACCTGCTGGCGACGCTGGAAACCACGCCGGCCGCGCTGATGATCTTCAACCCCGACGGCGGCGTCCGGTTGAGAAATCGCGCCGCCACCGATGTGCTCGGCATCGAGCCCCAGAACCCGGAGCTGCGGCGCAATTACTGGAGCCGCTTCAAGCGCGTCGCGAAAGACGGCTCGGTGATTCCGCCCGACCAGTGGGTGTCGGCACGGGCGCTTCGCGGCGAGACCGTCAGCAACCACGAGCTCGAGATTCACCATCCCGACGGCCGCGTCTATCCGATCATCGCCAGCGGCGCCCCGCTCAAGAACGAGCTGGGCCACGTCACCGGCGCCGTGATGGCGTTCCAGGACATTTCGCGCCTGCGCGAAGTCGATCGCATGAAAGAGGAGTTCGTCTCCGTCGTCAGCCACGAGCTGCGCACGCCGCTGACGTCGATTCGCGGCTCCATTCAGCTCGTGGTGGGAGACCCCGGCTCCGTTCCCGATCCGGAGCATCGCCACCTGCTGCAGATTGCGCTCAACAACTGCGAGCGCCTGGTGCGGATCATCAACGACATTCTCGACGTGTCGAAGATCGAGTCGGGCAATCTCACGCTGCACAAGAAGGCGGTTAATGTCGCCGAGCTGGTGCGTCAATCACTGGAAGTAGTGCAGAGCCCCGCTCGGAATGCCAACGTGCTGCTCGAAGCGAAGCTCCCGGCCGGCCTCCGGCCGGTGATGGTCGACCAGGATCGGATCATCCAGGCGCTGGTCAACCTGCTCTCGAACGCGGTGAAGTTCGCGCCCTCGGGGTCGACGGTCACCGTGACCGCTACCGGATCCGAGCACGTGGTGACCATCGTGGTTTCGGACCAGGGCGAGGGTATTGCGCCCGAGAACCTCAATCGCCTCTTCCGCAAGTTCCAGCAGGTCGACAGCTCGTCGTCGCGGCGCAAAGGCGGCACCGGCCTCGGCCTCGCCATTACCAAGGCCCTCGTCGAACAGCATGGCGGCCGCATCTCGGTGGACAGCGAGCTGACCAAGGGCACGCGCTTCTCGTTCACGCTGCCAGCCGCCACACCCGAAGAGGCCGCCGCGGTGGCGCCGGTCGTGACCAACCGGGATGGGTCTGCGAGTCTTCGCGTGCGCCGCATCCTGATCGTCGACGATGACGATGACTTCAGGGGCGTGATGCGGACGCACTTGAAGCAGGCCGGTTACGTGGTGTTCGACGCGCGCGACGCCGAGTCGGCGTTCCAGATCGCCCGCACCGCGCGGCCCGACGTGATCACGGTGGACCTGTTGATGCCTGGCATCGACGGCTGGGGGTTCATCGAGAAGCTGCGTGAAGAAGAATCGCTGGCGGCGATTCCGATCGTCGTGGTGTCGGGAGCATCCGACGCGAAGACGTCCCGCACGCTGCCGCTTGATGTCTCCGTGATTGCCAAGGGTGAAGGCACCGATCGATTGCTGCGCGAGATCGGCCTGGCGCTGGCCGGGCGCCGCGGCGCCACGATCCTGGTCGCCGAAGACGACGCCGACCTTCGTGGAGTGCTGACCGCCTCGCTGACCAGGAGCGGCCATCGCGTGGTGGCGGCACGTGATGGCGCCGAGGCCCTTGCCGCCGTCGAGCGCGATCGCATCGACCTGCTGGTCCTCGATCTCGTGATGCCGAACATCGACGGCTTC
Organism: uncultured Acidobacterium sp.; assembly: GCA_964513235.1. Taxonomy (GTDB): domain Bacteria; phylum Acidobacteriota; class Vicinamibacteria; order Vicinamibacterales; family UBA2999; genus 12-FULL-67-14b. Next base: position 7,650 of record CAZEMI010000284.1, on the reverse strand, counting down.
GAGGTGCTGGCGCGTCTCAAGGAATTGCGAAACGGCGAATCGATACCGGTGATTGTCGTCACCGGCACCGATCGCTCGGCCACCGAACTGCAGGCGCAGCAGTTGGGCGCCAACGTCTTTCTGTCCAAGCCCATCGACGCCACCGCGCTCGCCCAGGAAGTGACAAGATTGCTTACGCAGAAGTAGTCAGTCGTCGGTAGTCAGAGGGTTTTCCCCATGTCCGCGAAGAAAACCATCCTCGAACGCGCTGAGAAGGAGCGAGTCAAGTTCCTGCGCCTTCAGTTCACCGACATCCTCGGCGTAATCAAGAACGTCGAGGTCCCAAACCGCCAGTTCGCCGACGCCCTCGACGGCAAGATCATGTTCGACGGGTCGTCGATCGAGGGTTTCGTCCGCATCGAGGAATCGGACATGTACCTCCGTCCCGACCTGGCTACTTTCCAGGTGTTCCCCTGGGCCGACGACAAGGGCGCGCGCGTCGGCCGGCTGATCTGCGACATCGCCAATCCCGACGGCAGCCCGTTCGCCGGCTGCCCCCGCTCCACGTTGAAGAACGTGATCGCCCTGGCCGGCGAGCGCGGCTTCACCATGATGGCCGGCCCGGAAACCGAGTTCTTCCTCTTTCTGCGACAGGACGGCCGGCCGACCACCCAGACGCACGACCGCGCCAGCTATTTCGATCTCGCGCCCATCGACCTCGGTGAAGACGTCCGCCGCGAGATCGTCATCGCCCTCGAGCAGATGGGCATGCACGTCGAAGCCGCGCATCACGAGGTGGCGCCCGGCCAGCACGAGATCGATTTTCACTATGACGATGTGCTGACGACGGCCGACAACGTCAGCACGTGCCGGTTCATCGTCAAGAACGTGGCGCTGCACAACGATCTGCACGCCACGTTCATGCCGAAGCCGATCTTCGGCGTGGCCGGCTCCGGCATGCACACCCATCAATCGCTCTTCAAGGGCAGCCAGAATGCGTTCTTCGACGAGAACAATGACATCGGCCTGAGCGACACCTGCCTGCACTACGTGGGCGGCCTGCTCCAGCACGCCAAGGGGTTTTGCGCGATCACCAATCCGCTGGTGAATTCGTACAAGCGGCTCGTGCCCGGCTTCGAGGCGCCGACGGCCATTGCCTGGTCCGAGAAGAATCGCAGCCCGCTGGTGCGCGTGCCGGCCGCGCGCGGCACCTCCACGCGCGTCGAGCTCCGCCTGCCCGATCCGTCGTGCAATCCGTATCTCGCCATGGCGGTGATGTTGCGCGCCGGCATCGACGGCATCGATCGGCAGGTCGATCCGGGTCCGCCGGTGAACAAGAACATCTACAAGATGAGCCACCGCGAACGCCGCCACTTGCGTATCGACGACCTCCCCGCGACCCTCAGCGAGGCATTGGATGAGTTCGAAAAGGATGCGCTCGTGAAAGAAACGCTGGGCGAGCACATCTTCAATCACTTCCTCGAAGCCAAACGCGAGGAGTGGGCCGAATACGTCCGCCACGTCTCGCCCTGGGAGATGGATCGCTACCTCGGAGTGTATTGATCGGCGGACAAGCCCGTCCGTCCGCGTGGACAGATCAACAGATCAACAGCTCAAAAGATCAACAGATTCAGGCCATTTCTACGTGGCACAACCCTTGATAGCTGAAGGTGTAGCCGCGGCGGATCACCGGGGGGCGAACTATCAGGCAGGCGCTGGCATCGCCGCCCTTCGGAACGCAGTTTCACGATCCGCTCGCGGCCCCTTCTGAATTCAGAGGGGCCGCCCTGAGCGAGACACAGTCGAAGCATTCGACTGTGTCGAGTCGAAGGGCTTTACAGGAGAAACGCTAATGGGTCGCACACGCAACTTCGTCATGGGTCTCATCATCGCGGCGTCCGCACTCGGTGGCGCCTGCGCCTCGATGGGCTCGCGCTCGATTTCCGAAGTGCAGACCAACCCCGGTAAATTCGCGGACAAAACCGTGACCGTTGAAGGCATCGTCACCACCTCGTGGGGCATCCCACTGGTTCCCTTCAAGGTCTACAGGGTCAGCGACGGGTCGGGGGAAATGCTCGTCATCTCGGACAACAGCCGGGTTCCTGGCAAGAACGCTCGCGTTCGCGTCCGTGGCGAGGTTGAAGAGTTTGGCCTGTTTGGCGGACGCTCCTTCGGACTTCACCTTCGGGAAAAATCGATTAAGTTCCTGTAAATAAGGGACTTGGGTCTTGGGACTTGGGACTTGGGCCAGAACGTTCTTGGCCAGGACCCAAGACGCAGGACCCAGGTCCCGAGTTTGTGAAACGTTGTACAATCTCCCGTTGTGGAAGCCCTCGAACACCCATCCCCGCTAGTCGCGTTCATCAATCTCCTGTTCGCCCCGCTGCACATCCATGTGCCGGACCACCTGGTGTTCGTTGCGCTCATCACGCTCTTCATCCTCTTCATTGGCCTCGCCATCCGCTCCACGCTGAGCGTCGACAAGCCCGGCAAGCTGCAGATCATCCTCGAAGACATCGTCACGTTCATCGTCGGCGTGCTCGAAGGCAACATGGGCCCGAAGGGCCGGCAGTACCTGCCGCTGCTCGGCACGATCTTCGTCTTCATCCTGATTGGCAACCTGATGGGCCAGATCCCGGGCCTGGGATCGCCGACCAGCAACATCAACGTGCCGTTCGCGTGCGCGATCACGTTGTGGCTCTACTATCACTGGCAGGGCATCAGGGCGAACGGCGTGTTGGGGTACATCAAGCACTTCGCGGTGATGCCCGGCGTGCCGCTGATCATGGCGCCGCTGATCTTCGTGATCGAGATCATCAGCCACCTCTCGCGCGTGCTGTCGCTGACGCTGCGCCTGTTCGGCAACATCTTCGGCGAACACCTGGTGGTGCTGATCATCGCCAGCATCATCCCGTTCATTCTGCCGCTGCCGATTCAGTTCCTGGGATTGATCGTCGGCCCGCTGCAGGCGTTCATTTTCCTGACGCTCGGGGCAATCTACTTAACGGCGGCCACCCACGTCGATGACCACGGGGATGAGTACGGCGGTTCGGATGCTGCGCATCCTCACACTGCGACGCATTGACGATCGTCGATTGATAAATTAGTGACTGTTTCGCGATCGCCAATTTGGCGATGGCCAAATCGAATCGGCCGATTGCCGATCGCCAATTCGTCAACAGTCGCTAAATTGTCAATCAGTCGATCGTCAATTTGCCGGCTTCCCAAGCTGATTGATTTTCACCACCACCACGGTCCGGTCATCCGACTGTTCCGCATCCCCGCAGAAATTCTGGACCGCTGAGAACAGCGCATTCACGATGTCCTTCGCCGGCATCGTGTAATTCTGCTCGACGACCTCGATCACGCGGGCGGCGCCGAATTCCTGTCCGGATTCGCTGAACGCTTCGGAGATGCCGTCTGAACAGAGTACGAACACGTCGCCAACGGCGAGCGGCACCGTGAAGTTCTCGTAGGTGGAGCTGCCAAACGACCCGAGCGGCACGCCCGGCATGTTGATCTGCTCCGCCTTGCCGTTCGAGCACTTCACCGGGAACGGCAATCCGGAGTTGGCAAACGTCACGATCTGCTTTTTGAACTCGAACAGCGCATAGCAGAGCGTGCAGTAATACTCCTCGAGATGGCGATCGTGCAGGATGCGGTTGATGCCCGCGAGCAGCTCGGCGGGGGTGGTGCTTTTCTTCTCGAGCCGGCGCCGGAACGTGCGGCCGCGGATCATCTCGCCGATCGCCGCGCCGTAGAGCGCCGCCGGCGCGCCTTTGCCGGACACGTCGCCGAGCGTGACCACCAGCGTGTTCGGTTCCGGCGCGAGGAAGTCGCACAGGTCGCCGCCAAGCTCGCGCATCGGGTCGAAATGCCACGCCACGTCCACGCCGCGCAGCCGTTTGGGCAGCTCCTGCGGCAGCAGCGCCATCTGCACGCGCTGGGCGAAGCGCAATTCCTTCTCGAACCGCGCCTCGTTGGCGCGAATCGATTCGTAGAGACGGGCGTTCTCGATCGCCACCGCCGCTTCCGACGCCAGCAGCGTGAGCAGCTTGACGTGCTTGCGGTTGAACGCGTCTCGCTCGGGGCTCTCGAGGTCGAACACCCCGATGCAACGGTCTTTCAGGAGCAAGGGGATCACCAGCTCCGAGCGCACGTCGGGAACCGCGTGGATGTAGCGCGGGTCCTGGGTCACGTCGGGCACCAGCACCACTTCCTTGTGCAGGGCCGCATAGCCGACCAGGCCTTCGCCGAGCTTCACGGGCGCCGTCGCCCGCGAATCGTCGCCGTAGCTGATGGCCACCTTCATCTCCAGCGTCTGGGTGTCTTCGTTGAGAAGCGCGATGCCGAAGATGCGGTAATCGATCACCCGCTTGATGAGGTGGGCGAGCCTGGTCAACAGCTCGTCGGGATCGAGAATCGCGCTCATCTCGCGGCCGATCTCCGCCAGCGTCTCGAGCGTCTCCGAGTACTCGCGCTCCGATTCGAACAGCCGCGCGGTGGCGATGGCCTGGGCCACATGGGCGCCGAACTGGCGCAGGATCCATTCGTCGCGCTCGGTGAAGGCGCCGAGGCGATCGCTCAGCAGGTTGAGCGCGCCGATCACCTGGCCCTTGTTGCGCAGCGGCACCGCCAGCTGCGACCGCGCGCCCGGCACCACCGCCAGGTAGCGCGGGTCGCTGTCCACGTTGTTCAGGAGAATCGGCCGCTGCTCGGCCACCGCGACGCCGACCGTGCCCTGGCCGACCCTCAACGTGAAATGCTTGACGATCTCGTCCGGGTAGCCCACCGCGTAGGCGATGCTCAACTCTTCGCGTTTCTCGTCCAGCAGGTACACCGAGAACACCGTGAAGTTGGTCAGCCGCGAGATCAGTTGCGGAATCTTCTCGAGGAGCTCGTCGAGATCGAGCACCGAGCTGACCTCACGGCCAAGCTCAGCGAGAATGGCAAGCAGTTCGGCGTCAGACGCCGAGGCATTGACAGGTATGTTCGAGGACAAGTGTCTTTCCGGATCCCGGATCCCGGATCCCGGATCCCGTTATTGGGCCGTCGTCCGCGAGGCAGCGGCCCCTAGAGTGTACTTCGTCACCCAATCGTAGATCCGCTGCATTCGATCTTGCTGGTGGTAATACTCCTGGATGCCGTGGCCCTCGCGCGGGTAGAACACGAGCTCCGTCGTCTTGCCGCGATCTTTCAGACCCCGATACAGCTCATACGCCTGGCCCACCGGCACGCGCTGGTCGTTGGCCCCGTGCAGGATCAACGTCGGCGTGGTCGCCTTGTCGATGTGGCTCATGGCCGAGCGATCGAGATAGAGCGGCAGCGTTTGCTTGTTGGGAATGCCGCCGAAATACGCAATCAGCACGCTGGGAATGTCGTTGGTGCCGTACATGCTCCACATGTTGGTGAGGCCCGCGCCGACCATGGCCGCCTTGAAGCGCGTGGTCTGCGTGATCACCCACGCGGTCATGTAGCCGCCGTAGCTCCAGCCGATGTGGGCGAGCTTGTCGGGATCGGCGATGCCGCGCGCCACCAGCGCGTCGACGCCGGTCATGATGTCCTTGAAGTCGCCGCCGCCCCAGTCGTTGACGTTGGCGGCCAGCGTTTTCTGCCCGTAATTCGAGCTGCCGCGCGGGTTCGGATAGAACACCGCCCAGCCCTTGCCGGCATACACCTGTCCGCCCTCGAGTCCGCCGAGGCGGAAGCCGTTGACGAACGCGCCGGCCGGGCCGCCGTGCGCGACCACCAGCGTCGGGTAACGCTTGCCGGCCTCGAAGCCTACCGGCTTGAGCAGCACACCCTCGATCTCCACGCCGTCGCTGCTCTTCCACGTGACCACTTCCGTGTTGCCTTGCGCGATCTCGGCCAACTGCGGGTTCGTGTTGGTGAGACGACGAATGTTCGCGAACGACGGATCGGTGACGAACACCTCCGTCGCCGAATCCGGCGCGTCCATCGTCAACACGATGGTGCGGCCGTCCTTGCTCACCGAGCCGCCGTTGATCGTCCGCTTCTGCGTGAGCTGCGTGTAGGCGCCCGAGGTCAGGTCGTAGGCGAACGCCTCGTTGTAGGCGCGCGTGCCGGTTATGAACATCACGCGCTTGCCTTCGTTGGTCCAGATGGGATTACCGGCGTCGGTATCGAAGGTGCCGCCGATGTCCCTGATCGTCTTCGCGTTCACGTCGTAGAGCACGAGGCGCTGCTGCAGCACCACGCTCGACGCGGTGCCGTCCGGCAGTGGCGCGGTGGTGTTGGGTTCGGTCACCCAGACGATGGTCGTGCCGTCGGGCGACCATTTCGGCTGCGCGTCGGTGCCCCAGTTGGTGCTGATCTTGTCGACCTGCTTCGTGTCGATCGTGGCCATGTAGACGTCGCGGCGGTGGTCGCGAAGCATCGGCGTGGCGGAAGCGCCGAACACGAACCGCGTGCCGTCGGGCGACCACGACGGCGCGCCCTGCAGCGTGTAGTTGGTGCCTTCAGTGATCCGCGTCGACGTCTTCGTCGCCACGTCGACGACCCAGGCGTGCTGATAGCGGAAGTCGCCCTCGAACACGCGCTCGTCATCGCGTTTCTTGATGTTGGCTTCTTCCTCGGCGCTGCGCGGATCGGTGGTCACATACGCGATGCGCGCGCTGTCGGGCGACCACGAATACGAGGCGCCGCCAAAGCCGCCGCCCGCGACGCCTTCCTTCGCGTCGGTCAGCTTCCACGCTTCGCCGCCGTCGGCGTGCATCAAGTAGATCTGCGCCTTCGCCTCTGCGCCGCCGCGCGCCGACACGAAGCTGAGGTACTTTCCATCGGGCGACCACTGCGGCTGCGAGTCGCCCTTTTCGCCGAAGGTGATTTGCCGCGCCGGCGAGCTGCCGCTCGTGGCCACCTTCCACACCCGCGTGCGGCCCTCCATTTTGCCCGCCCTGAGCGACGGTTGCGTTTCCGCAACCGGAGTCGAAGGGCCCTGGTCCGACTCCCATTGCCGCACGGTATAGACCACCTGGCTGCCGTCCGGCGACACCTGAGCGCCCTGGACCGCCTTGAGATTCAACACGTCGTCAAAGGTAGCCGGCCGCCTGGTCTGCCTGCCCTGAGCGAGGTTGTCTCCGCTTGCGGAGAGAACCGAGTCGAAGGGAGTGGAAACGGTAACCGACGCTACGACAACACACGCCAGCACCAGGACCTTACGCATGGGAAATGCCTCCAGATGGCGAAGTATAATTTCAATCATCCTTCGCCAATCGGAAATTGATCTGCAATCTGAAATCCGAGATCTGAAATGCTGAAGCTTCCCCTAGACACCTCCGCCATCGAGCGGATCCTCCCGCATCGCTTTCCGTTCCTGCTGGTGGATCGCATCATCGAGCTCGAGCCGGATCAGCGGATTGTGGGCATCAAGAACGTCTCGATTAACGAGCCGTACTTGTCGCGTCCGGCCGGCGGGCGGCCCTCGCTGCCTCCAACTGTTCTGACGGAAGCTGTGGCTCAGGTGGGCGCCATCCTCATTCTCGCCAAACCCGAGAACAAGGATTTCCTGATCTTCTTCCGCGGCATGGAGCGCGTCCGCTTCCGCGCCCCGGTCTATCCGGGCGACACGGTGATCGTCGAAGCCAAGGTGATGCGGTTACGGTCTCGGATGGGCGTGCTCGAAGGACGCGCCACCGTAAACGGCAAGGT
>CAZEMI010000283.1:0-7644 GCA_964513235.1 uncultured Acidobacterium sp. | reverse complement strand
GTTCGTGATTTCATTTGACGCTCTAATGGTGTCGGTGATATTCCATTGGCGTGTCTAATAGAGAGGGCTCGCCCCAAAGCTGACGTTCTCAGGGCACCCTCGCCTGATGGTCCTTCAGACGCTGGATTCGCTCGGGCCGCTGCGCGGCGAGGCGTGAGTCAGGGAGATCGCATGCGCATCTTTCGCGAATGGATTCAGCGTCTTCACGGAACGCTGCTTCCAGGTCGGCGCGACGCCGACTTGGAACACGAGCTCCGGTCGCACATGGAAATCGCCGCAGAGGACAAGCGACGTCGTGGTCTCGACCCCGACGATGCTTCGCGCGCCGCGCGGATTGAGGCGGGAGGCGCCTCGCAAGCCATGGACGCGCTCCGGGATCAGCGAGGCGTTCCGTGGCTGGACGACCTGGCGCGCGACGTGAGCCATGGGCTGCGCACGCTTCGGCGCGCTCCCGTGTTCACGGCGGTCGCGCTCCTGACGCTGGCATTAGGAATCGGCGCGAATACGGCCATCTTCTCGATCGTCAACGGCGTGATCCTGCGTCCGCTCGACTTTCCCAAACCCGAGCAGTTGATGTATCTGACCACGGACTTTCCGGCGCTCGGATTGACCAGGAACCCGCTCTCGGTGCAGGAGTACTTGGAATTCCGGCAGATCAATCGATCGTTTGCTGCGGCCGGCGCGTACCGAACGATGGGTGGGGCCTACACTACCGGCGAAGTCAACCTCACGGCAGGCGATCGACCTCTGCGCGTGCGCTCGGTATCTGTCGACGCGCACCTGCTCAACACGCTTGGCGTTCAGCCGGCGCAGGGACGCTTCTTCAGCCAGGAAGAAACGAACCGTGCCGGGGGCCTGGCGCCCCCGCTCGCGATTCTCTCGTACGAGTTGTGGCAAACCGTCTTTGGAGGCCAACCACTCGTTGGACAAACCCTGAATGTCGAGGGCCGTCTTCACGAGATCATTGGCATCATGCCATCCGGCATCGATGTCATGGACAACCGCACCGCAATCTGGTTGCCCCTCGGGCTCCCTGCGGCTATTCGTCAGAACCGCGCCTTCCACATCCTCCATGTCATCGGGCGCTTGAAAGACGGCGTCACGGCGCAGGCGGCGCAGACAGAGTTGAACGCGTTCCTCGAGAACTGGGGCGAGCGTACCGGCTCGTCGGACCATGTCCCCACGAATCGTCCGTCGCGCGCGGCAGATCACACTCTTCGGATCGAGCCTTTGCAGGACGCGATTGTTGGCGATGCCCGGTCTTCGATCTGGATATTGCAAGTGGCTGTCGGGTTCGTTCTGCTGATCGCGTGCGCGAATCTCGCCAACCTGCTCATGGCTCGTGCCGAATCCCGGCGTCGTGAATTTGCGGTGCGCGCGGCTCTTGGCGCCAGCCGAAGCCGGCTGCTCCGGCAGACGATGACCGAAGGCCTGATGCTATGTGTTGCCGGCGGCTTGCTTGGCCTGTGGCTCGCCCGTGTCGCCGTGCAAGCGCTGATCCACGCATACCCAACCAGCGTGCCCCGGATGAGTGAAATCGCCATCGACTTGTCCGTGCTGTTCTTTGCGCTCGGTGTGTCAATGGCGACGGGCGTGCTCTTCGGTCTGGCGCCCGTCGCGCAGGGACGGACCAACGACCTCGTGACTGCGGTCAATGAGGGCGGGGACCGAGGGGCCAGCGGCGCTGGACGCCATCACATCCGCCGCGCGCTCGTTGTGGCCGAAGTCGCGCTGGCGGTGATGCTCGTCATGGGCGCGGGGTTGCTGATCCGCACGGTCTACAACCTCACGAGCGTCGATGCGGGATTCGATCGGTCGCGCCTGGTGACGTTCTCGATGACGCTGGCAGAGCCATACGACCCCGACACGCGCGGTCCGGCGTATCAACGCCTTCTCGATACGCTGCGGGTTGCACCAGGCGTGCAGGGGGCCGCCGTCATGTCGGGTCTGCCGCCGAATCGATCTCCAGAGGCCATCCCTACGCGTATTGAGAACCACACCGCCTCTGACGGGAGCCCCGTTGAGATCATCGACTACTACCAATTCATCATGGGCGACTATTTCGAGACGATGGGCGTGCCGATCGTCGCGGGCCGCAGCTTCGAACCGGCCGACGAGGTGTCACCAGGCAGGGTTGTCATTGTCAACGAAACGCTGGCGAACAGGATCTGGAAAGGGCGTAGCCCGATTGGGCAGCGTGTGCAGCCCAACCTCAGTGCGGCGATTGGCTTTGGCGGTAACGTCTGGCATACGGTGATTGGAGTCGCCAAGGATGTCAAGCAGGGCGGCGTCGAGAAAGAGACAGGAACCGAACTCTACGTATCCCTCGACCAGCTTGCGATGGCTGCGCCGACGATGAACGTGGTGTTGCGAACGACTCTGCCGCCTGCTGCCTTGTCACGCACGCTCGAGCGACTCGTGCGGGAAGTAGACCCCGCCGTTCCCATAGTGCGGCTCCGCGACATGGAATCGGTATTCGCGGAATCGATTCGCCGGCCGAGGCTCTTGGCGCAGCTGCTTGGCGCGTTCGGCGTCCTAGCGCTGCTGCTTGCGGCCGTCGGCACGTACGGTGTTCTCTCCTATATGGCGACGGAGCGCCGGCGTGAGATCGGCATCCGCATCGCGCTGGGCGCGGCCCGTTCAAGCGTGGTCGCGCTGGTGATGAAGCAGGGTCTCCAACTCACCATCATCGGGGTCGTCGTTGGACTCGCAGGCGCGCTCGGGCTGAATCGGCTGATTGGGTCGGTCTTGTTTGGCGTCCAGCCGACGGATCCCACAACGCTGGCGGCCGTGATTATGACGATTACTCTTGTGGCGGCCGGCGCGTGCTGGCTCCCTGCCTGGCGCGCGTCGCGATTGGATCCCAATGTAGTACTCAGAACCGACTAATCATTGCGCTGTACCTGTTTTGTACCTGATACTGGCATTTCTAGTGGATCTGGCCGATTCTGGCGGTTGCGATCGCGCCTAAGTGCTTGAAGGGCGCGGGTTCTGCAGGAACGAATCCCACCCTCTCCGCCACAACTAATTGATATCAAGCCAGTTGTAGTCTACTTTCTGGATTTATTTCCACCCTCTCCTATGAATTATCCGCATTTGAAATCAAGCGGTTAGAGAACGCGTGTTCCAGTTTTATGCTCGACCGAGGCGGTTCCCTGGCAAGAGGCTCATTGAACCACTCCTCGCAGAAGCCGCGGTGTTCTAGCTCTCGAAGAGAGTTCTTGGCAGACCGGACTGTCGGATGATGCTCGCCAGCGTTCCAATTTTGAGTTCCTGATGGTCAGGGACAGGGACCGTGGTGGTGCTGCCGTCGGCCCGCTTCTGCATGACGATGTGACTACCGCGCTGACGAACCGCTGAAAACCCTTCCGCCTCGAGAATCTCGCAGACCTGGCGGCCCGAGAGAACCCGCAACTTACCCAACCGCAACCTCGACGCTGGTGATGAAGACCTCGCTGTGCAACCGCCGAGTAACCTCAGTCGGGTCGGCCGACTCGAAGAACAGCTCCAGCGCCTCGATCAGGTTGGTGCGCGCGGCTTCAACCGTGTCGCCCTGGCTTGCGATATCCAGCTCCGGGCACAGGGCCACGTAGGCGTCGCCCTCGCGTTCGATAATCGCGGTGAGTTGACGGGTCGCTTTCATCAGCCAATTGTAGCCCACCGGCAGGAATCGCCGTACGATTCGACGGGCTCATGGCTTCAGCCCGTGGTCCAGTTCAATGTCACTTCGAGCGGACCAACTGCTTCGAGAATGTCCTTAAGCGCGGGGATCGTTCCGCGCTTAGACATAGACCACGGTCTCGCGGATGCTCCGTGCGACTTCATCAACTCTGATGCTGTCGACTGCGTCCGGCGTGAGCACTTCTACTTATCGCTTGAGTTTCTCCAGCGAAACGCAAAGTCCGTGGAAATTGTCGTAGGTTGGCCTCTCGAACTCCACGATGAAGTCGATAGCGCTGGCAGAGGTCTGCTTTCCGCGTACGTAAGAGCCGAACAAGCCTATTCGCTTGACGGAATCACGCCTGAGCAGCTCAAGAAGGATGACGTCGCCGATAAGGCTGCGGAGGGTGATGAAACAGCGGCACGATAGCTCCTTGCCCCTCAGGTTGCATGGAGAATCGCGAAAGTGGAGCGCTGAGGATCTCGCAGTGTCACGAACTGTTCGAGTCTGCCAGCTGACTGCGGCGGCTACCAACGCCAGAGTGTGTCCAGACTATTCATTCGTCCCCGCAGCCAGACGAGGATGCCTACGCCAATTGGCACGTGCAGCCAGTATTCCCGGTTGCGGCCAGCCCAGACCTCAAGAAGTACCATCACGAACAGGCCGACACTGAGACCGGCCACCCACCCGCTTACACGGCGTCTGATCCACAACACCACAGCGGTAACACCCTGGGTGAATGCGCCCAGCTGCAATGCAACCGCGACGGCGGCGTGGATGGTCGAAGCATGGTCGTATCCAGACAGGAGGAATCCTGCCGATATTGGCTGGAGCGCAACGAGGCCAAGATTGATGACCATCAACCACCGAATCCACTTGAAAGCCTTCCCGCTGCCATCGGTCGTCACGTTGGGAGCATCTGCTGTTGACGCTGCGCTCGTGTTCTTCAAGTCGGTCACAATCCTCGCCTCCTTGTCACCAAGGGCCGATGTCATTCGTCAGTGGATTGACGGATCGAACGGCGGGAAAGTGACATGTATGAGCAGGGTTGGCTGACCAAACAATTTGATGAGCACCGGCCGCGGCTGCTGCGAGTGGCCTACCGGATGCTCGGCTCGCTCAGCGAGGCCAAAGACGCGGTGAAGGAAGCCTGGCTGCGTCTCCACCGTATCGACCCGGACACCGTCGACGATCTGGGTGGCTGGTTGACGACCGTCGTCTCGCGTGTATGCCTTGGCACTCTGCGCTTGCGGAAGTTACGGCGCGAAAAGCCGATCGGCGTGCAGGTCACCGAGTTGAGAGTCGTGCGTGAGGAAGGCGCCGATCCTGACGGTGAAGCGATGCTCGCGGATTCGGTCGACGCGGCCCTGCTCCGGGTGCTCGACACGTTGACGCCCGCCGAACGCCTCGCGTTCGTCCTGCATCATTTGTTTGCCATGCCATTTGACGAGGTCGGTGCGATTGTCGGAGAGTCGCCCGACGTGGCAAGGCAGCTCGCGAGCCGTGCGCGCCGGCGCGTGCGCGGCGACGAGCCTTACGGTTTCGGACGTCGTCATCGCTGAATGCGGTCCTGTCCCTTGGCCAACGCGATCACAAAGAGGTGACTGCCACCCTTCTGGGTAACCGTTCCTCCCTGGTTCACGGTCTTGAGTTCCTCATGAGTCAACACGAGGTGGTGTTGATGAAACAGGGCCTGGGTTGTCTTGAGCTGTACGCCCTTGAGTGGCGGCGCCTTGAGAACCGCGTATGGAATCAGGAGATCATGCACGTGGGGTACGAAGCCTGTGCTCGACTGGATAATCAGGTTGTCGGCGGTGTCCTTGCCGTCAATTGGCGGATTTTCTGAAGCCTGCACAATCAGAGGCAGACACCGAACGGTCAAGACAGCGAAGCCAACTCCCTTGATAAACTTTCTTCGATCCGATGCAATGGCTTCGTCGCCGCCGGCTGCGTAGTGGACGTTCACTATCTCGCTTGGTTTCGTCATGACCACTCCCCCCTTTGTCACCTTTAGCTGGCGTCATTCGTCAGGGGTATGACGGAGCAGGAGGCGGGAACGTAACATGGACCAGCACAGCCGCCTGACCGAGCGGTTCGAAGAGCACCGGCCGCGGCTGCGGGGAGTGGCCTACCGCATGCTCGGCTCGCTCAGCGAGGCCGAGGACGCGGTGCAGGAAGCGTGGTTGCGTCTTCACCGCATTAACCCGGCCACCGTCGACAACCTGGGCGGCTGGTTGACGACCGTCGTGTCGCGAGTGTGTCTGGATGTTCTGCGCTCGCGGAAGTCACGGCGCGAAGAACCGATAGACGCGCAAGTGACCGAGCCGCGGGTCGTCCGTGGCGAAGGCACCGATCCGGAAGGCGAAGCCGTGCTCGCGGGCTCGGTCGGCGTGGCGCTGCTGGTGGTGCTCGATCGGTTGTCGCCCGCCGAACGCCTTGCGTTCGTCCTGCATGATTTGTTCGCCATGCCGTTCGACGAGATTGGTCCCATCGTGGGACGGTCGCCGGCTGCGGCAAAACAACTCGCGAGCCGGGCTCGCCGGCGCGTGCGAGGATCGCCGGCGCCGACAGACGCCAGCCGGGCGCGTCAGCGAGCCGTGGTGGAGGCGTTTCTGAGAGCCGTCCGCAGCGGCGACCTTGAGAGCCTCCTCGCCGTGCTCGATCCGGACGCTGTCCTTCGCGTCGATGCCGCGGCCCGCTTCGATGGCGTCACACGTGTCGATGCCCCGGCAGCGGACGCCGGCAAGGCGCGGGAGCTCAGGGGCGCATCGACATGGGCGAAACAGATGCTCGCGCTCTCGCGAGGGCTGGACCAGCAATTCGGCCAGCCAGCGCTCATCGATGGTTCCGTCGGGTTCATCTTCGCGCCTCGCGGCAAGCTTGCCCGGGCTGTGACCTTCACGTTCGCGAACGAGAAGGTGGCGCGAATCGAAGCTGTCGGGGACCCGGCTCGCCTTCGCGAGCTCGATATCGCGGTCCTGTAGGTGCTGTCGCTGTCGCCCGTTGGTCTTGGCGAGGGCTTATGTGACGTCCCTGCGCTTCTTCGAGTTGCCCCTTTTCGCCTTCGCAGTTTCTGGCTGTGGCCACGTACGTCTCACGTCTGCCTCAAGCTGGTCCTGCCTGGCCTTTACCCATGGAGAGTAATGACGCTCAGTGACCTTGATGGAGCTGTGGCCCAACAAGACAGAAACGTTTGCCAGGTCCACTCCGTTCAACAGCAGCGATGTCGCGAACGTGTCGCGGAACCGGTGAGCGTGCCCCCCAACGATCGGCGGCTCGCTGACCGAGAAGAGCTTCTGAAACACACGGTTCCAACTCTTGACCGTCGTCTCCCGTTCAGATTTGCCGTCCCAGAAGGAGTACTCGGCACGTTCGTTTCGTAGGCCTTCGAGAGCCTTTACCGTCTCTGGTGGCAACGGACAGTTCACCGGCGTGCCAGTCTTGTGCGTATAGAGGAACAGCTTGTCGTCCTTGAGACGTGTGCGCTCGAGGCAAGCAGCGTCTTGAATCCGCAAGCCCGCGTGCCGCAGAAGCATCACCATCGCACGCAGCTGTGGACCGAAGGTGCCCCAGTCGGCCAATTGGTCGGCGGCTATCAGGATGCGTTCGATTTCAGCGTCTTCAAACGGCAATGTAAGCTTCTGTGTAACCCGTGGCGGTTTGATCGCCTTCGCCGGGTTTCGCTCGATCCACTCAGACTCTTCGCAGAATCGGAGGAAACCTCGCAAATACTCCAAACGTTTGACCGATGAAGTCGCCGCAAACTTCCAGGTCTTCCGGAAACTGCGCAACGCATCGACATTCAGATCCTTCACCCGCACTTTCGACGATGGGAGATCGCCGGCGCCGCACACGCGGAGTCGCCGCAGTGGATTCCCGGCATGACCCCGGTGCCCGACATGGCGCCGGGCCTGCGGTGCGCGTCGCCGATCAACAGCGCGCCGCACCATGCCGTGGTCAAAGCCGCGCTGCACGCGCTGACC
>CAZEMI010000282.1:0-14186 GCA_964513235.1 uncultured Acidobacterium sp. | reverse complement strand
GGTCGCAAGAAGGACTTTCCAGATGCGGAGCGGCTGGTGAAACGCCTGGTCGCGCAGGAGCTCACCTTGAGCTTCGTGCCGGACGTCGAGCAGCGGCTTTGGCGCACCGTGATGCGCCGCAAGTATCAAGTCACCCGTAATCGCGTCCAACTCCAGAATCGCCTGGAGGCCCTGCTCGAGGAAGCGCACATCAAGGTGTCCAGCCTGGTGTCGGACCTGCTCGGCATCAGTGCCAGGCGCATGTTGCAGGCGCTGGCGGACGGCGAAACCGATCCGGCCGCCCTTGCGACACTCGCGACCGCGCGCCTGCGTGCCACGCCCGAGCAGCTGTGCGATGCCTTCCAGGCGTGTCCGACGCTGCATCCGGTGTACCGTCGGCTCCTGAAGCTCACGCTGGAAGAACTGCGCGTGATCGAAGATCACCTCGGCCAACTCGATCAGCAGATGGCCGACCTGCTCGCGGCCCACCACGACGCGGTGCAGCGCCTCGCCGAGGTCCCCGGACTCGGCGTCGATTCCGCCCAGCAGATCATCGCGGAGGTCGGCGCGACCGCCGCGACGTTCCCCTCATCGAAGCATCTCGCCTCCTGGATGGGCGCCTGTCCCGGTAACGAGGAGAGCGCCGGCGTGAACTACAGTCACCGCTGCCCGAAGGGCAATCGCCAGATGCGACGCGTCCTCAATCAAGCCGCCAACGCCGCGGTGAAGGCGAAAGGGACGATCTTCAACGTCGTGTACCGCCGGCTGGTCCCGCGCCTCGGCCATGCCCAGGCGCTCGGCGCGATCACTCACCGACTGTGCCGTCTGATCTGGAAGATTCTCCACCAGCAGATCCGCTATGAGGAACGTGGTCCCGCCGTGAGCACCGAGGCCAAGAAAGTACGCGCGCGTAAGATGATCCGCGAACTGCGAAGCCTCGGGTACCATGTCGAGCTGCTCACTCCTCCGGCAGACAATCCAGCTTGAGTCGAGGAGATTTTCGACCCTGGCTGATCAGACAAGCGGCGTAATGTGGCCCTATTTTCGGCGGATTCGCAAGGGTTTTCGCCAGCCGCGCGCACCCATGCCCTGCCCCTTGCGGCATGGCGAAGAATATAACGGACGCCCGAACGATTGTGAATGTCTCGGAGCAGCGCGGCGTCCGGACACTTAGCGTGCACGAGGTGGAGAAGGGCTCGCGGAAGTCGAGCGGCGGCCAGACGCTCAGCCCTGAAGAAGGTCGGCTCTCGCCTCGAGCGACACTCGAGGAAACGTCCGACTTCGGCCCGCTCCGCGGGTTTCGTCGACGGCGCGAGAACGACAGCGGCAATCGCCCTCGAGCTCCGAGACCGTCTGGGTGCCGCCAAGCTTCGACTCAGGCCGCGCGCGCTGCGCGCGACCCTGAGTCTGCCCAAAGGCGCACTTTCATCGGATCGGACTGAACGCAATAACGAGCTGTGGAGGCGCGTCCCCCTTTTCCCTGCCGTGGAACTGCTGTTCAGCGTCCGCTCCTTCTTGAGCGTCGCGCAGTATGAAACCGACAGCAGAACCACTCTCACGCAGCGCGCGTACTAACAAGGTTACGTCCCAGTCGAGATATCCCAGACGGGATACCGCCTCGGCGGGCGACCCGGCCGTCGCCGGCTGGTTTACCCAGGTAACCGCCGCCTCGGTCCAGGTCGATGCGAGCGGCAGGACGTGAATGGTGCGTCCGGTTGCGGACGACGCCGCATACAGACGGAGCGTGGCCGATTCGATTGTGCAACCAGACGGAATAGCTGCCGGCAGCGTGAATGCCACGAGCGCGCGGGCATTGTCCGCTGGCCCTTTCGATAGCACCTTCAGGATCGAGTCCGTTCCCTTGTTCGTAGACGCGCTGTTCTGGTCAATCCAGGCGTCGGCGCTTGCAGGCAGCGTAATGGACGGACCACAGTCGACAACAACCGGCGGTGCCTCGATGCTCCAGGCGTAGCTGGCCGGCGTGGCCTCCACGTTGCCCGCCGCGTCGGTCGCCCGGACCGCGAACGCATGCGCGCCCACGCTCAGATTCAAATACGACGCGGGTGACGTGCACGCGGCGAACGCCGCGCTGTCGAGCGCACACTCGAACGTCGTCTCCGCTTCATTCGACGAGAACGTGAACACCGCGCTCGTGTCCGTCGTCGCTGACGCCGGGGCCGAGTCGATCACCGTCTCCGGCGCGGTCGTGCTGAATGTGATAAACAGCTCGGGCGGCAACTGCAAGTCTTCGCGGCTGTGGAACTGCTGTTCAGCGTCGCTTCCCTCCTGGGCGTCGCGAATCATAAATCCGTGGTTGACATCGGCGTCGGGTGCGATGCGCATCTCGCGGACGAGCGACGTGACGTCCCACTCGATGTAGCCAGAGCCGGAGGACGCCGCGACAAGCATCCCCTGCGCGTCTGGCTGATTGCTCCACGTGACCTCATGCTCGGCCCAGCCTGATCCGGCCAGCAGAGCATGCAGCGTGCGATTCGGTCTTGAGGCAGACGCATACAAGCGAAGCGTCGCGGACTCGATCTCGCATTGCGCTGGATTCGGCGGAAGCGTGAACGCGATCAGGGTACGGTGGTTGTTCGCTGGGCCTTTCGACATCACCCGGAGGATCGAGTCGTTTCCCTTATTGGCGAACGGGCTGTTCTGATCGATCGAGGCGTCCGCGCTCGCCCAGAGTATGACTGGGAAACCGCACGCCGACGCGCCCGGCGGCGTCGGCGCACACCGTACACCGGTGCACTGCGCCGGCTCGCCATTGCCGCCTGCCGCATTGCCGCCGCCGTCGATGCTGAGCGCGTCGGCGTTGATGCCCCAGCCGGCGTTGTCATACGCGACATTGCCGGTAAGCGTGTGCCCGCTGCCGGCCGCGACGATCCCGTTCTTGTTGCGGTTTGCCGTGTTGCCTTTGAGCACGTTCCCGGTCTGCGGCGACAGGCCGTCCGAGAGCCAGATGCCATGTGCCGCAGAATCGTTGGCCGTGTTGAACGCGATCAGGTTGTTGGATGAGCCGTTCTGCAGTTCGATGCCAATCCCGAGCGACTCGCTCACGTCGTTGCCTTCGATCAGGTTTCGGCTGGACTGGTCCAACTCCAACCCTCCCGGGTTGAAGCGGACATCGTTGCCTCGCACGATGCTGTCGTTCACGTAGTCCAATGAGATGCCGCTGTCGGACATGTACCACGCCGTATTGGAGGTCAGGGTGTTTCCATCGGAGTCGGACACCAGGATGCCCATATCGCCGCTTCCCGTGACCAGATTACTGTTGATGACGTTGCCGTGCGACTCGTAGCGGAGCTCGATGCCGCCATCGCTATTCCCCGACACCGCGTTGCCGATGAGCCTGTTGCCGGTCGCACGCTCGAGGCCGATGCCGAGGTCGCCGCCACTTCCGAAGGTGTTACGCGTGAGCTGGTTTGCCGTCGCATCCCGTAGCAGGGCGCCATGCCCGATACTGAACGTCACGGTGTTGTTGTCGACGATAGCCGCAGTCGTTCCGTTCAGCAGCGTGATCCCTTTGCCGTTGTTATCAATGATGTTGTCGCGGATCTCGTTGCCTTCTCCGGCATCGAACAATTCGATGCCCACGAGCTGGTTCAGTTGCAGCGTCAATCCTTGAATCACGTTGTGCGTCGTTCCCGATAGCAGCTCAACGCCGTAGTCGAACTGCTGAACGGTTCCGTTCTTCACAGTGACCAGGCTGTAACCGTCATTGCGGATTCCGCTTCCCAGGCCTACGCCGTCGACGGTATGGCCGGCAAGGTCCACGGTGATCGCGTCGGCGCCGATCACCAGTCCGTCACCGGGACATTCGAACAGATCGTTGGTGACCAGCGTGCTCCTCGTCAGTACTTCACCGCAGCTGACGGCTGCCGGCGTCGGCTCCTCCGCCGGACCCGGCTCGCCTGTAACAGGCGCCGCAAACTGAATGACAAGGGTCGGAGGGTCCGGACCTTTCTCGCGGCTGAGGAAGCTGTGATCGCCACCGCCTCCCCCCGCAGTCTCGCTGGAATCGCGGACGACGAAGCCATGGCTGCCGCCCAGGAGCATCTCGGTCACCTGAGACGTCACGTTCCACTGCATGTATCCTTGTCGCGACCAGGTCTGCGCCGCGAGTCCGGTCGTCTCGGGCTGAGTGTCCCAGGTGACCTGCGTCTCGGACCATCCAGCAGCCGCCCTCAGAACGTCCGCTCGGGTGCCCGCGTCTTCTTCCGGCGAAAAGAGCCGGAGCCTGGCGGCTGCGACGACGCAACCCGCGGGGATGCCGCCGGGCATCGGGAAACTGACCAGCGCGCGCCTTCGACCGCTGGGCGGAGTGTCGGGGAGCGGAGCCGGACCAGGATTCACGAAGAGGATCGAGTCGCTGGCGAAGTTGCTGCCCGGACTGCTCTCATTGACCCATGCATCGGCCTCGGCCGTGACCGTAATCGTCGACGCCTCACACACCGCGGGCGCGGAGAGTTGGGATTCGGCAGTGGGAGCGCCGGAGGACGTCAGAACCACGCTTGTCGCAAACGCAAGCATCAGCGGGATGCGGACGCGTCTGGCACTGGACGATGGCACACGGACAGTTATCGGGCTCGACATCAAGAGCTCCTCGAGGAAGGCACCAGGCTCGGAGACCTTCGCGCTGCGCCAGGTGCGACTACGACGCGGCGCCACGCTCCGCGGCTGCATGTGGCCGCGGCGCGCGAGCACGCCTTGTCCGACTAAACGCCTAATGATCTGAAAGCGAACACCGCGCTCGAGCGTCGTGCTATCGAGCAGACGCCAAGAAGTTGAAGACGAGAGGAGAGGAAGAGCCGAGCGGACGTGAGACGCGCAATCGGCGGCTGGTGGATTCGCAGTTACGCCGGCCGTTGGATATTCTCTCGCCCCCAACGGCGGTCTTTAGTGTTGCAAGGGGGTCAATTCATCTGTCGTTTGGTACCGGGTTGGTAGCGAACGGGAAATAGGTTTATATGGCCGGTTTTGAAGCGTCGACAAATGGCCGGTTTTGCCCTGTCCACCGAGGACCAGTGAAACTGGGACTGGAACTCGGCGCCGTTATCGGACTGGACGACATGCACGCGAAACGGTAACCGGCGCAGCACCTCGTCGATGAACTGCATCGCGGTCCGTTGGTTGCCTGCGTCAACGATCTTCAGCACGCGGATCCTCGTGCAATCATCGATAGCCGTGAATTGAAACAGTCGCCGACGCGACCGTGGAATCCTCTCCAGGACTTCACGTCTAGCTGCAGGCGATGTCCCGGCTGGGGTTTCTAGAGGATCTTTCCAATCACCTCGCGTGGCGTCGCTCGAGGTGACCGCAGTGGCATTCGCGAGCGGTCACACAAGAGCTGAAGGTGTCACCTGTGTGGTGGGGTTCTACAAACCGGAGAGTGGCTCCTCGGGCTGGACTCGCACTGAGTTGCGAGGCCGAAGGCCGAGCGACGATAAGCCCGACGCCAGCCCGAGGCCACGAACGGAGCAGACTGCACTCATCGTGGCTCGGCGGAAAAGCCCTTGCCGGTGATGCGACGCCGGAAGATTGTTCGGAAGGGCGAGCCGTCCCACCACGGCAAAGCCAGTCGGTAGGAACGTGAGCTCCGACGCCGGAGATGCGTAGGTGCCAGGAAGGAAGTCACCCGTCAGCGGATTCACCCGCCGGTCAGGTGTGAAGGCCGAGAACCGATGGAACGCGCGGGGCGCCTTCAGCTTTACATGTTCGACGAGGCCGCCCGGCAACGCCGCCATCATCGGCATCGATGACATCGCTCCTCCGGCCAACCCGTGGAGGGGCGGAATACGCATGCTCAGATGCTTGAACGAGTGCGGAGCGGGTGACATCACGAGGTGAGCATCCCTCCCTCCGCCCCGAGCCCCGTAATGTTCCAGACTCGAGCCGACCTGGCGCCCGAGTGACGCCGGTTGTCACGCCGCTCGCTCGTAGTAATTCAGCAAGCCACCGAGCCGCGGAGCCCACAAAGCCTGTCATCCGCAATATCGTTGAACGCGCTGTTCACGCCGCCTTTCGCTCGAGACGATACTCGTGGTGCAATCCACCCAGGATCGGTGTCGTGGCGACGCGATCGGCCACGCATGCGCCCACTCGTGGAGGACCGCCCGAAGGTGCCGCTGGTTCACTCGATGAACCGTGACAACGCAACGTCAGCGAAACCAGTCGGTGGCGACGCGCAGGACCGTTCGACGAAGATCCTTGGAACATTCCGCCATGGCCGAAGGATCCTACGCGGAACGGGAAGCCAGCCGCCGAGGGATTCCGTAGTGTTCGATTCGGCGCTTAAGAAACCGGGAGATCCGGGCGGAACGTAATATTTGCGGGCCACGGGCCTATGGCAGTCGAATTGTCGACAGGTCTTCGCCGGCGAGAAATCGGGCGCGATCGCTCAATTGCCAGAGCCGCGTCCGATGAGACGACCCCGCTTCCAGCTTCGGCGGCCAGTCCAGTGCGACGAAGCGAACGGCCGCGAACTTCTGTTGGAATGGCGCGTTTTCCCAGGCGTCCAGCACGACGTAGACCGGGCGCCCGGCTTGTTCGAGCAGCGCCACTGCCGAGGTCAGTGTCTCCGGCGTGGCAGCCTCCCATCGAAGAATCGATCGTCTGGTGTAGTAGCGCATCGAGCCACTTTGTTCACCTGAAAGGATCACGGCGCCTTCCGGAACAGTGCGGTTGACGTACTCCGCAACCTGCCCGATTCGCTGCAACTGGCCGGCAAGTTTGAAAGTGTCGAGAGACCGTGCCACGACAAGGCTGTACGCGATCACAGCGAGAACGAGAGCAAGGAAGATCGGTGGTCGCCACGCTGGCGGCCATCGATCAATCCACGCGCTCAGGTCGATGGCAGCGAAGATGGCAAAGACGGCAAGTGCGGGTAACAGGAACCGCAGGTAAGACCATTGATCGAACACGCCGTAAACGAGATACGAGATGATCACGAGCGACGCAAAGACCGCGAGCGCGCGCGGAACCGCTTCCTGTTTGAGCCGCACGATGCCCAATGGAGCCAGCAACAGTACGGGCGCCGTCGCGATCAGCCAGTTGAAGTAACGGCTGACATTCGGGACGACATTGACGAATGAAAACAAGTCTTCGGCCGAGCCGTAGCCCGATTGCAGCGGCGATCCGTACCACAGCCACTGGATGAAGCCGAGGAATGCGCCCGCCGCTATCACCGGCAATGTCAATGCGATCCGATTTTTTGCGACGAAGAAAGGCACAATTGCCAGCGGTGCCAGATTCGGCCGAATGAGAATCGCGAGTGCGCATGCGGCGCCGGCAAACGCGCTCCACCCGTTCTTGAGAAACAAGAAACACATCAGCCACGCAGCCGTCACCGGCACGTCGCTCATCGGCTGGAACGACTGATAGAGAAATACGGGGCTGAACGCAACGAGCACCGCGGCGACAAGGCCGGCGATACCTCCCGCGATCATCGCAGTGGCCCACACAGCGACAGCGGCGGACGCGATGACGATCGTGTTCGCGCCATGAACTCCAGCAATCGCGTGCGGCAGGCTCATGAGCAGCGGCAAGCCTGGCGGATAGGTCGGCACCTGGACGCCCTCGCACGGTTCGTGGCAGTCGTTGCTCGGTCGCCATCCGAGCGGCGTCACCAGCCAACCATCAGCTTCGGACGCGATCGGCAGGGTTTCGAAATGACTGATCCCACCCTGCGCCCACATCGCGGCCTGACTCAGGTAACCCGAAGCGTCAGCTCCGGCTGCAGAACGCGTCGCGAACGAGGCGGCAACGATCGCCGCGATCAACGCGACTACGCCTATGAGTCGTGTGGAGTGTCGTTCGATAGCATTCCACGCGCCTTCAAGATCTGCTTCGATCAATCGCTCACGGCGCGCGAGGAAGAACCACCACGCGCCGGCTATCAACGCCGCAATGGATGTCGCGAGAGGAGACCGGGCGGAAA
The DNA here is from genome assembly GCA_964513235.1 of uncultured Acidobacterium sp. GTDB lineage: Bacteria > Acidobacteriota > Vicinamibacteria > Vicinamibacterales > UBA2999 > 12-FULL-67-14b. The sequence goes on along the minus strand of CAZEMI010000282.1, from coordinate 6,265 downwards.
TACGAAAGCCGCCAACGGTGGTGCGAAAACCACCGCTGACGGCTAATACGACTGCCGTGGTGACGAGCACCACGGCAAGAATCAGGAGTATGAGTCGAGGGCGTTTCAGGCCCAAGCCCCTACCGCTTCGGAATCGTCCAGTAGTAGACCTTGCGGCCGTCGACGTCCAGCTCCTTCTCGGGCTTCCAGTCGCCCATGTCGAACGCGTGCGACACGATGCGCGTGCCGGGCTTCAGTTCTTTCATCAGCTTCGGCATCAGCTTCACGTTGAGCGACGGCAGCAGATACAGCGTCACTACCGACGCGCCGCTGAGATCGGTCTCGAACAAATCGGCGTGCACCACGGTCACCAGGTTGCCGACGTTGTTCTTCGCCACGTTCTCGTTGGCTTCCTTGATGCGCTGCGGGTCGATGTCGAAACAGAAGCCGCGGGCGCCGTACTTTTTCGCCGCGGTCACGGGAATACGGCCATCGCCGCAACCGAGGTCATAGACCACGTCATTCTTGGTGACGTTGGCGACCTGCAGCATCGCCTCGACCACCGCCTCCGGCGTGGGCACGAAGATCACGTCGGGGCGCCGGGTCGGCGCCGTGGTTTGCGCGGCCGCCGTCGAGACGCCGGCCAATCCGGCCACGGCCACGGTCAGGGCGAGCGCGAGAAAACGATTACGCATGCGAAGCAACCTCCTTAAAATCCGAGCCGACAGTATGACACGACACCTTCCGACCACCGTAGCGGTCCTCGTCGCGGGCCTGCTGGCGGTCCCTGCCATTCGTCACTTGCGGGAGCGCCCTCCCGAGCCTCCCCCGCCGCCCCAGCCACTACGCGCCACCTGGCTGCCGGGCACGGACGTCGAGCCGGGAGCCGGTTCCGACTACCTATTTGGACTCAGCCTTGCCACCGACGGCCGTCGGGTCGTCTACCCCGCCGCCAAGGCTGGGGTGGTGACGCTCTTCCTGCAGGACCTGCGCACCGGCGAAACCCGCGTGCTGCCAGGCACGGATCAGGGCGTGACGCCGTTCTGGTCCGCGGACGGAACGCGGGTCGGATTCTTCGCCGGCGGACAGCTGCGGGTCCACGATCTGAACGCCGGGACAGTTTCGACGCTGGCCGAGGCGGCATCGCCACGCGGCGGCACCTGGAACGCCGCCGGCGACATCGTGTTCGCGCCCGCGGCCAACGGCGCGCTGATAAGAAGGGCCGTCGACGGATCGATCGCGCCATGGACGAGCGTGAATACGGCGGGTGGCGAAACCGGGCATGTGTGGCCGTCTTTCCTGGACGATGGCCGGCACGTGGTGTTCCTGGTGACGTCCAGCGACCCGTCGCGCGCCGGCATCTGGATCGCAGCCATTGATGCGCCTGAATCACGACGCCGGCTGATCGCCGCTGATGCGCAACCGATCGTCGCCAGATCCGTCCAAGCCCCAAGCCCCAAGTCCCAAGTCCACACGATCCTTTTCCTCAACGACCAAACGTTGCTGGCCCAACCGCTCGATGCAGAAACCCTGGATCCATCGGCCCGCAGCACGCCTGTGGCCCTGATGGTTGGACGCGGGCCGCTCGGCCAGGTCTTCGCCACGGCCTCACACGACGTCATGATCTACGGCCCTCCCGGCACGAACCTTCGCGAGCTGCGCTGGGTGTCGCGCGACGGTGACACGGTTGGCCGAGCCAGTGAGCCAGTTGACGCCTGGGATCTCCGCGTCGCGCCGGATGGACGCCGGGTGGCTGTCACCGAAGTCGATCCGCAACTGCGCACGCTCGACGTGTTCATTCGCGAGGGCTCGCAGCCAGTGGGCACCCGGCTGTCGCTTTCGACCGACGTCGACGAAAGCGGCGTGTGGTCGCCCGACGGCCTGCGCATCGCGTGGGCCGGCGGCAGGCGGCACGTGATGATCCGCGGCGCGGGCGCCGTACTGCCCGAACAGACCATCGCCAGTTTCGATCCGCCGGTGCAGGTGTGGGACTGGTCGCGCGATGGCCGCGCGTTGCTGGTCGGCCGCACCCACGCCGACACGCGGGATGACTTGTGGATTCAACCGCCCACCGAAGGCGCCGCCGCGCAGCCGTACGTGACGACGGCCTTCAATCAAACGTTTGGCGCGTTCTCACCCGATGGACGCTGGGTGGCTTACGCATCCGATGAGTCGGGGAAATTCGATATCTATCTCGATTCGTTTCCGAAGCCGGGCACGCGCGTGCGAGTGACCACGGCCGGAGGCACCGAGCCGCGGTGGAGCCGCGACGGGACCGAGGTGTACTTTCGGCGCGGATCCGAAATCCATGCGGTGGCGCTGCAGCGAACGGGGAACACGCTTGAAGTGGGCGCCATGAATCGGCTGTTCGACGCGGGCACGGCCGTGCGATCCTACGACGTGAGCCCTGACGGCCGCCGTTTCCTGATCAACCTTCCCGCATCGAGTGCAGCGCGCGCGCCGATTACCCTCGTGTATCACGGGCAGTCCATCTTCGCGGCGACGCGTCGGCCGGACACGCAATGAAAATCGCGACGTGGAACGTCAACGGCATCCGTGCCCGGCAGGGTCAGCTCCTCGACTGGCTTGCCGCCGAGAAGCCCGACATCGTCTGCCTCCAGGAAATCAAAGCCTCGCTCGATCAGCTCAACTTCGAGCTCCGCGACATGGAGCACTACTGGAGTTATTGGCACGGCGAGAAGGGTTATTCGGGAGTCGCGCTACTGGTGGCGAAGTCGTTGGCCGGCGCGCTGCCGGTGTGTTCGCATCCCGGCTTTGATTTCGAACAGCGCATTGCCTGTGCCACCGTCCGCTCACCCGCGGGAGAGGTGATGGTCGCTTCCGTGTATGTGCCGAACGGCGGCAAGGACTTCGACGCCAAGATGCGATTTCTGCAGTCGCTCGAAACCTATGTGGCCGAGGCCTCGCGCGCCGGACAGCTGCTGATCCTGTGCGGCGACCTCAACGTGGCGCGGACGGAGCGCGACATCCATCCGAAAGAGCGCCAGCCGAACCAGATCGGCGCCCGCGACGAAGAGCGCGCGATGATCGAGCGGATCATCGCCCACGGCGTGGTTGACGTCGGCCGCACGCTCGATCCCGACAACGACAATTTGTTCACGTGGTGGGCGCCGTGGCGCAACCTGAAGCAGCGCAACATCGGCTGGCGGATCGATTACGTGCTGGCGTCGACGGCGCTCGCGTCACGCGCGAAGTCGTCCGTCGTGCAGCGCGAGATCGGCACGAGCGACCACGGTCCAGTGGTGGTGAACTTCGACGTCTCCCCCGGCTGACCACCTTCGCGCTGCGCGCTTCCACCTTCGCGCTGCGCGCTACGGCGGACAAGTCGGTGGTCAAGAAGCCGGGGCTATCTGTTACTTCGGCAATTTCTCGATCGCCGCCTTCAGCGCCACCGCTTTTTCGTTCATGCGCGGGTGGGCAATGGCCACATCCACGAGATTGAGCGCGACGGCCCGCCCACCCGTGCGCGCGTAGCACTGCGCGGCATTGAAGGCTGATTGCGCCGACTTCTCGTCGGCGTTCTCGGCGTCGCGCGTGAACCGCTCCATGACCCGCGTTTCCCGATCGGTGGCAGGCGTGCCGCGCGCGGCAATCTGTTGTTCGACCCGCGTGCGATTCTGCCGCAGCGACGCGGCCACGCTGATGAAGCAGGTCATGGCTTTTGTGAACTTCGGTGCCGCGGTGGCCAGCTCCGTTTGATCGATGCTGACCAGGCCCGACATCCACAGTGCGTCGCAGGCGCTGCTGTCGATCTCGTAGGCCCGGTCGAAGCGCTGCACGGCCGTGGGCAGCTCTTTGCGTTCGTAGGCGATCAGTCCCGCGAGCATGTAGGCACGCGAGTTGGCGAGGCCCTTGATCGCGTTCTCGACGTCGGCCCACGCCGTCTCGTATTCCTTCAGGTGGTAGCGATTCCAGGCGCGCCAATAGTAGGCGTCGCCGAGATGCCAGGTGCCGAGGTCGATGACGCGGGTCGCCGTCGCCACCGCTTCGGGATGTTGCATCTGGTAGCTGAGGGCCTGCACGCGGCCGATCAGCGCATCACGATGCTCGCCGAACACCGACAGCACATCGTCAAAGCCAGTCCGCGCCGGCGCGAATTCTTCCGACGACAGGTTGGCGTTTGCCCAGGCCATGGTCAGCGCGAGGGACTTGGGAAATGCGGCGCGGCCTTCAGCATACAGCGCGATGACCTTCGACAGGTCGATGACGCCGCCCGGCGCGCCGGCAATCGCGCCGCGCGCTTCCCAGAACAGGGTGTCGGTCCAGCGCGGATCGTTCGCGCGCAAGGTAGCCAGATGCTTGACCTGAGCGGGACGTCCGCATCGCGACAGCCGGAACTGCATCAGCGGCTGACCCTCGTAGATCTTGGTGAGCCCGGCCATGTCGACGCTCTCGATCAGGCGGGACGATTCGCAATCGAGCGTCAAGGCCACGTAGGTCGCAACCACGTCCTTGCCGAACCACGGATCGAGGGCGCGCCGGCGAGGGTTGTCCTTGTCGATCGGCGGCCGGCCTCCCATCAGCGCGGCACGCTGCACCGGATCGAGGCCCGAGGTCTCTCCAACCACAAGCTGCGCTCCGGCGAGCAAAGCGTTAGATCGCGAGCCGCCCTGAGCGAGTGAGGGAGCTTCCGAAGGAAGCTCCCTCACGAGTCGAAGGGCATCATCAGCAGGTATGCCGAGTTCCTTCTCCCGAATCGCAATTAGTAGCGCTGCATCAAACGATCCCTGCGCCACCTTATGCTTCTGGTAAATACCGAGGGCTTCATGGAGACAGGTGTAGCAGCCGGCGCGCAACAGGCTGTCGGCCTTCGCGATCTCGGCCACGAGTTGCGGTGACGGCCCCTTCGGCGCACAGGCGGCGGTCAAAAGGACGGCGGCAAGCAGGTGTCTCGAAGGCATCAGGTCCTTAGACACCGGATTTCAGGGGAGGTTCAGCGCAATCAGCTCGGGTATGTCGGTTGAGGTTCGGCCCTGCACGGTAATGGCGATGAACTGCTTGCCGTCGAGCATGTAGGTCATCGGTGTGCCGATGGCCGCGCCCGGCAGGTCCGCCGACGCCACTTCCTTGCCCGAGCCCTTGTCGTAGGCCACGAGGCGTGGACCACCCTTGGACCCGCCGGTGGTCAACGCGTAAATCAGCAGGGTTTTCGTGAGCAACGGACCGCTGAAGGTACTGTCGCCGCCAAGCGCGGGCAGGTTCAGCCCCTTCAGGCGCGGGTTGTTGCGGAAGCGTTCGCCCATCCCCGCGGGCACCATCCACGCGTGAGTCCCGGAATTCATGTCGATCGCCGTGATCCGCGAGTACGGCGGCTTGAACAGCGGCAATCCCTCGGGCATCGTCGGGTTTCGCCCCGGCGTCTGCATGTAGAGCAAATTGCTGTCGAGCGCGACGGCAGGCTTCGCCAGCCGCAACACGGAATGCGCGTTGCGCGACGGGATGTAGATCATGCCGGTCGCCGGATCGACAGCGGCGCCGCCCCAATTCGCTCCGCCCGTGGAGCCGGGCCTGGAAATGGTGCCTTCGATCGAGGGCGGCGTGAACAGCGGACCGGTTCGGAATCCCTGGATCGACTTCTCCGCCATCGCGCGGATCTCCGGCGTGAAGTCGGCGAGGTCGTTCGGGTGCGACCCTTGGTATTCAAACGGCGCCGGCTTCGACGGAATCGGTTGCGTCGGCGACGCCTTCTCGCCGGGCACATCCGATGGCGGCACTGGTTTCTCGTCGATCGGCCACACCGGTTTTCCGGTGACGCGATCGAACGTATAGACGTAGCCCTGCTTCGTGATCTGCGCGAGCGCCTTGATGCGCGTCCCATTCGCGGTGATGTCGAGGAGGTTCGGCGCCGCGGGATTGTCGTAGTCCCACAAGCCGTGATGCACCGTCTGGAAGTGCCACACGCGCCTGCCGGTGTTCACATCGAGGGCCACCACGCTTTCGGCAAACAGGTTGTCGCCGAGGCGATGCGCGCCGTAGTAATCGGGAGCGGTGGTGTTGGTGGGCAGGTAAACGTGGCCAAGCTCTTCGTCGGCGCTCATCATCGTCCAGACCGTGACCTTGCCGGCATACTCATTCGAGCCGTCGGCCCAGGTGTCGCTGCCGAACTCGCCTTTCGACGGAATGGTCTGGAACGTCCAGCGCACCTTGCCGGTTCGCGCATCGAAGGCGCGAATCCATCCGGGGATTTGTTCCTTCATCTTGATCAGCGACGAGATCGCCGCCGGCGTGATGACGAGGTCCCTGACCACGATCGGCGGTGACTGCA
>CAZEMI010000281.1:0-14710 GCA_964513235.1 uncultured Acidobacterium sp. | reverse complement strand
GGCTCAACGAGGGCCTGGCCTCAGTGCTCGAGAGCGACGATCTCGGCTGGGCAAATCGCACGGTGGCCAAGGTCGGCGCGATGCCGTCGCTGCGGCGGCTGGTCGCGCCGTTCGCGAAGTTGAGCGGGGGAGACGCGCAGTATGCCTATGCGGCAAGCGCGGTGCCCGCGCGCCGGCTCCTCGACGAAGCCGGCGGCGCGGCGATTGCGAACCTGTTGCGCGACCTCGGCGACGGGGTTGACTTCGAAACCGCTTTTCTTCATCGCGTCCAACGATCGCTCGCGGATTTCGAAGCGTCGCTCCAGCAATAGGCACGCACCGTACGCACCCTCGCTACTTTATTCGCCGAAACCGCCACGGGCTCATGTGCACGAATGGGCCCGCGCCTTCGGCCACTTCGACATCGGTCCTGAACGTCAACGGCGCGGCGAGATAGATCGTGTGGTTCAACCGCACCTGCTTGCCCTGGTAGGGGAACGGCGCACTCTCGAAGAAGAGGCGGTAGTCGCCGCCGATGTTGCCCCCCACACGCGCCTTTTGCACGTAGGAATAGCCGCGGCTATCGGACACATGACGGAACGCCATCTGCGCTTCAACGTCGTAGGCGATCGACTCGACGATCTTGAACGCCCCGGTCTCGCCCTTCCCTTCGACGATCGCTTCGTAGAACCCCTCGGCCAGTTTGCGATAGGTGACGGTACCCGCCGCCACGCCGCCAGGGCCGAGGACGCTATCGGGCGCATCCGCTTCAAAGGTCCAGCGGCCAAGAAAATATTTTTCGAAATCGAGCGGTGGGACCTTGTCGTCGGGACGCGTCGGGCGGCCGAGATTCGGCATCAGCCCTTTCGGGGGCTCGCCCGGCGGTTGCGCCTGCGGCGCCACGAGGAGCGCCGCCAGCAGGAGTCGACTCAGCATCGTGCGGTTACTGCTGCCGGCTCGTGGCGCGTTCCGGCAGTCGCTGCTTGTCGAGCGTGTATTCGATCCAGCCTAGGCTCATCTCGTCCCAGCTCTGTTCGGACCAATACACTTCCTTGTCGGGGTTGGGATTCAGCGGATTGTCCGCAGAGTTGTCGAACACTCCCTTGTATTTCAGGAGGCTGCCCTTGGGAATCTTCAGCGACTGTGCGAGCACGTAGCGTTCCTGCCAGTCGAAGCGATACCGCGGCACCTCGAACAACAACTGCTCGCGGCCGTCCGGATAGACGACCCGGTATTCCGCAACCTTGCCGCGCACGTGCATGTGCGGGTAGAAGCCGTTGATGGTGATGTCCTGCGTGATCGCCAGTTCCGACGTGACCGTATAGTCGCCCATGTACGGCGGAATCGGCGGCAATCCACTGAACGACGACACGGTTGTCGCGGTCGCTCCCTGCGACACGCGGCCGGCTTCGACATCCGCGGCATCCGGGATCGCGCCGCGCACCGGCTTCCCATTCACGTGCTGCCGTTCGTTGATCGGCGTGCGGAAATGGAATTTCTTCAGCGGCTCCTTCGCAAACCACAGCCCGACTTCGGAGCGATCCACTTCGGGGCGGCCAGTCGGCGTGTAGTGCATGTTGAAGTTGATGTACTGCCCCGGCAGCGCCGGCGTGCCGACGCCATCCGGATGATCGTCGAAGCCGCGCCCGGCCACGTAGGCGAGCAGCGTCGTGAACCCGCCAACCGAGCTCAGGCGATCGGGTTTCTGACCGGGCTCGCGCGGGATCTGCATTTCGGCGGGCAACTTCGCTTCGGTGATGCGCGCTGCGCGGCGATCGAGCGGCACCCGGCTACCGGCGGCATCTCTGGAGTACGGCTGACCGTCGATCACTTCGGTGCCCGGCGGGAACGTCACGAGGCTCACCGTGATGTGGTGTACCACCGCCTTGTTCGATGGCCGCGCTTCCGACATTTGAATGAGCTTCATGCCGTCGGTCCACGGAATCGGCACGTAGAAGTCGAGCATCGGGTATTCCGACCGCGGTTCAATCTTGAACTCGACCGGCATCTTCAACACCACGTCGGGTTCGCGGTTGAACTTCCAGCCACCCGGATATTCGGGCGGCGGCGGCAGGTCCGCATCGTTGCCTTTCGGCGCGCCGGCATCAACCCACGACACGAGCGTGAAGATTTCCTTCTCGCTCATCTGGCGATCGTTGCTGAACTCGAGCGTCGACCGGCCCACGCCCCAGGGCGGCATTTCCTTCTTGACGACCTTCGACTTGATCGAGCGCGCCCACGGGCGCACCTGCTCGTAGGTCATCAGCGGCATCGGCGCGACTTCATTTGGCCGATGACACTGCGAACAGTTCTTGTACAGGACCGGTGCGACGTCCTTGGTGAACGTCGGAACTTGCCGGGCACTCGCGGGAGCGGATGAGCCGAGGAAGTAGACGCCGACGAGCACGACGACCGCTGGACGGATTCTCATGCCGCTTCCTCGCAACCAAGTATAGCGTGCACCCTATTTCCTGGGCGTGGCCTTGTAGACCGCGTCGGTCACGGGTTCCAGCCACCTCACTTCACCTTCGTAAATCGTGAGCTGCCTCGCCGAAGCCCGTGCGCCTCAAGGTCCGGCGCGTAGGCGGGGAGTATACTTCGCCGACATGCCGCGTGTGATCTTCGCGTGCGCCTCGGTGACGCTGGTTATCGCCGGCCTTCTTCCACATCCGTCAGCCTCCCGTGCACGCGCTCAAGCCAAATCCGTGATGGCTGGCGCCACGCTCTATGGTGAAGCGTGCGCCTCGTGCCACGGCGCCGATGGGAAGGGCCTCAACGGCCCGAACCTCACCGCGCTCTTCAGCGCCGGACGCACCGATGAGCGCATCCTGCAGACGATCCGGAATGGTGTGCCCGGCAGCATCATGCCGCCGAGCACGGCGACCGATGCGGAGTTGCGCGCGGTATTGGGCTACCTCAAGGCCCTCTCGGCTCCGCCGCCGGCCTCCGCGGTCTATGCGCGGCCGAACCCCGCCGCCGATGCGATCACCCTGATCATGAACGACGGCCGCGAGATTCACGGCGAACGCCGCAACGAGGATGCGTTCTCGATTCAACTCGCTCAGGCAGGCGGCCGCCTCCAGGGCTATCTCAAGTCGAACCTGCGCAGCATCGTCCGCGGCCTGGGCGCCGAAGCCTTGGCGAAGGCGGCCAAGCCCGCGAAGGCCGCCATCGGAGATCCGTTGCCTGGCATCGCCTATCGCGACATCCTCGATGGCTTGAAGGATCCCGGACGCTGGCTGACCTACTCGGGCGACTACACGGGGCAGCGTCACAGCCCGCTGAAACAGATCACGCCGCAGAACGTGGCCGGCTTGAGGCATCAGTGGACGTTCCAGACCGGCACGACGACGCGCGGACGCGGGTTCGAGGCCACGCCGCTGCTCTACGACGGTGTGTTGTATGTCACCGGCTCGAACAACCTCGCGTGGGCGCTCGACGCGCGCACCGGCCGGCCGTTCTGGTCGTATCGGCGCGATCTGCCGCCCGATCTGACCTACGGCGCGCAGGCGCCGGTGAATCGCGGCTTCGCGATGCTCGATCACCGCCTGTTCATGGTCACGCTCGATGCGCACCTGCTCGCGTTCGATCGATCGACCGGCCGCATCCTGTGGGACATCGTGCTCGCCGACTACAAGGTCGGCTACTCGGCCACCCTGGCGCCGCTCGTGCTCGACGGCAAGGTGATTGTCGGCATCTCCGGTGGCGAATATCCGACGCGAGGATTTCTCGACGCCTACGATCCGCAAACCGGCAAGCGCCTGTGGCGCTTCAACACCGTGCCGAATCCTGGTGAGCCGGGCAGCGAGACATGGCCGCCGAATGCCGCCGTCATGGCGAGGGGCGGCGGTGGGACGTGGATGACCGGGAGCTACGATCCCGAACTGAATCTTCTGTATTGGGGTACCGGCAATCCGAATCCCGACTATTACGGCGACGAGCGCAAGGGCGACAACCTCTTTACCAATTCCCTGCTCGCGCTAGATCCGAATACCGGCACGCTCAAGTGGCATTACCAGTTCACGCCCCACGACGTTCACGATTGGGACTCGAACCACGTGCCGGTGCTGGCTGACTGGGGCGATCCGCCTTCGCGCGGCTTCGGCGGGACAGGTCGCAAAGTGGTGATGGTCGCGAATCGCAACGGATTGTTCTACGTGCTCGACCGCCGCACCGGGGAGGTGATCCTCGGAAAAGCGTTCACCGCCACGACCTGGGCGCGTGAGATCGGCAAGGACGGCCGGCCCGTCATCGTCAATGACGGCAGCAAGGGATGCCTTCCGGACATGTGGGGCGGCACCAACTTCAATCCGCCGACGTACGATCCCGCGTTACAGCTGTTCTTTGTCAGCGCGCGCGAGTCGTGCGCCACCTACGAGCCGCAGGAGCCGGTAATTGCGCCGGGCCGCTCCTCCTTCGGCGGCGTGGTTCGCATCGATCGCAACCACGCGTCGGGCGCCTTGCGCGCCATCGACGCGACCACCGGCGAGCGCAAATGGGAGTTCACCTATCCGTCACCGACCATGGCGGGCGTGATGTCGACCGCGGCGGGATTGGTGTTCGCCGGCGACAACGAAGGCAACTTCATGGCGTTCGAGTCGCGCACCGGCAAGAACTTGTGGCGGTATCCGACGGGCACGCCGATCTGGGGCGCGGCGGCGATCACGTATCTGCTCGACGGGCGGCAGTTCGTGCTGATTCCGTCGGGGACCACGCTGCTGGCGTTTGGGTTGCCCTCGCAACCCTGAGCGAGCGTTTCGAATCTGAGATTCGGAACGCGAGTCGAAGGGTGAGCGGACCTCCTATTTCGGCGATTTCCCGGTCTTGTCGAGCGCCCGCGCGCCTCGCAGGATATTCTCGATTGCGTAGTTCCCCTCGTGACACGCGTACTCGAAGATGCGGTACTCCGGATCCGCGGTCAGTGGAAACGACACGGTCCACGGCCTGGTGTAGATGTCGGGGTCTGCGATCGTGGCCGAATAGCTAATCTTGTCCGCGGCGACGCGCCTGAAGCGTTCGACGACATGAAGCTGGTCGGTGTGCGGGATGCCCTTGATGCGGCCGCTCGCCGCGCTCGTCGTGATCCAACCCTGGTTGTTGAAGTTCGTGGTTTCGACGACGAGCGTGTCGCCTTCCCAGTGGCCGCGCGAATCCCCCAGCCATGACTGGGTGCGCGATGAGCGTGGCTGCTTGCTGTCGAGGGGGATGATGCGGGCGTCGTGGATCATTTCGTAGACGATCGTGACGTAGCCGGGCGTCTGCACGATCTGGTAGGCGTTGTTGTAGCCGGCGGGGAACATCGAGCCGGGAATGCCGCGCGTGATGCAGCGGTCCCATGGGCTCATGAACTCGTAGCTGTCGCCGTTGCGCGCCGCGTAGTCGTCTCGTCTCGCTTCGGCCGACGGCCTGACCGGAACGCGCCCATCGGGTGGATCGACCACCAGCGAGGTCTGGCGCGTGGACAACACCGTCGTGCCATCGTCGTACCAAAACCGGTTGTAGCTGCCGGATGCGAGCGGCCCGAACTTGTCCGACGCGGCGCGGTTGTCGGCCGTGCGCTTTTCAATCGCCGCCGCTTCCGCCTCGGTGAGGAAGGCCTTGCCGGCCATCGCCGCCGGACGTTCGAGCGGTGTGATGGTGGCGTTGGTCCAGACGCCCTGGAGATCCGGCTGTCCATCCGGCGTGCGCGGCGCGCTCCATTTCGCCGGCGCTGGCTTGGTTTGCGCCTCGGCGATAAGTGCCGGCATCGCAAGGACGAACACAAGTACGCAGAATCTGAAAAAGGGGTCGGGTCTCATTTTGCGAACGGTGTTTCTAAAGCGCCAGTAAAACACATCAAACCGGTGTTTTCACGAAGCCAGCACGACTCATTCAGGCCCAAAACACCCTGGTCACAAGGAAAAATGGACCCGACCCCTTTTATTGACGGTCCGGGTCTTTGGGCGTAGCCTCCAGCCTATGAAGCGATATCTCCTGCGGCTCGCGGCGGTCGTTCCGCTGGCTTGGGCCATGGCCGGGTTGGTGTCGGCCCAAGCACCGGCGCAGGCGCCGGCCGCGGACGTCACGTTCACGAAGCACATCGCGCCGATTCTTCAGCGCAGCTGCCAGCGATGCCATCGTCCCGACGGCGGCGCGCCGATGCCGTTGATCACCTACGAGCAGGTGCGGCCATGGGCCAGGTCGATCCGGACGCGCACCGGCCTCGGTCCGCGCGCCGGCGTGATGCCGCCGTGGTTCGTCGAGAAGAACATCGGCATCCAGGGCTTCAAGCACGATCCGTCGTTGAGCGAAGCGGAGATCGCGGCGATTGCGAAGTGGGCCGACAGCGGCGCGCCGCGCGGCAATCCGGCCGACCTGCCGAAGCCGCTCGATTTCAATGCCACCGACAAATGGGCGATCGGCGAGCCGGACCTGATTCTCGAGTCACCCGAGGTGGTAGTTCCCGCCACCGCGCCGGACAAGTGGGGCTCGCTCGGGCTGGTCCCGACGGGTCTCACTGAAGGTCGCTACGTGTCGGCGGTGGAAGTGCGCGAGATCAACGACATCCCCGTGACCGGAACGACGAGCACCGTGGGCGGCCGATACGTGTTCCATCACATGACGTACTCGAGCATCGCGACCGGCGAGGGCGTGGATGCCGCGGCCGCTGAAGGCGAGAGCACGAGCTGGCCGATTCACGAGGTCGGCCGTAATCCCGATATCTTCCCGCCGGAAGCGGGCCGCCTGCTCGCGAAGAATTCATCGCTGGCGCTGAGCGCCTATCACCTCCATTCGAACGGCCGCGAGACCAGGGCGAAGCTGCAGTTTGCGTTCAAGTTCTTCCCGGTGGGCTACCAGCCGCAGTATCGCCGCTCGACGCTGCGCCTGGGCAACGGCATCGATCTCGACGTCAAGCCCGATCGCGCCAACCAGGAACTGCACTCCTACGCGACGCTGCAGGAGCACACCAAGATCATCGCGTTCGAGCCGCACCTGCACGCGCCGGGCGTGCGCATGTGCCTCGAAGCGATCTGGGGACACAACATCCTGACGCTCAACTGCGTCGGCTACGACCACAACTGGGTGAAGCAGTACGTCTACGAGGACGACACGGCGCCGCTGCTGCCGAAGGGCACGATCGTGCACTTGATCGGCTTTCTCGACACCACGAAGGAAAACAAGAACCCCGCCGACTCGCGCAACTGGGCCGGCGGCGGCCGCCGCTCGATCGCCAACATGTTCATCGACCTGGGCTACTCGGTGTCGCTCACCGAAGAGCAGTTCCAGGCTGAGATGGCGAAGCGGCGCGAGAGAATGAAAACGCGCAACGACTACGACATCGGCTGTCCGCTGTGTTGGGCGCCGCCCGTTCAGCAGGCCACACCGACGGCGGCGAGGGCGCCCGGTCAGCAGCAATGAAACGAGCGCTCTTTGCGATGGCGATCTTGACCGCCACGTGCCATTTCTCCGGAGGCACGGGCGCGCAGACGCGGTTCATGTACTCGGCCGGCCAGACCCTGCACCCCGCCTACGAAGGCTGGATGCCGAATGCCGATGGGTCGTTCACGCTGGTCTTCGGCTACATGAACGCGAACTGGCAGCAGGAGTTCGACATCCCGACTGGCCCGCAGAACACGATCGAGCCCGGCGGGCCGGACCAGGGGCAGCCGACGCACTTCTATCCGCGCCGCAACCCGTTCCTGTTCTCGATTCGCGTGCCGGCGGATTTCGGTACGAAGGAGCTGATCTGGACGCTGACGGCGAATGGCAAGACGGAGAAAGCGTACGCGTCGCTCAAGAGCGACTACCAGATCGACCCACAGGTGATCTCGACCGAGGTCGGCGGCGATTTCGGCAGCCTGCGAGACGAGCTGCGCACGAACACGCCGCCCGACCTGTCGGTGGTCGAGACGAAACGCACCGTGAAGATCGGCGAGCCGATGACGTTGACCGCGGTGGCGAAGGATCCGGATAACATTCCCGCCCGGCGCGGATCGCCCAAACCGCCGCCGGAAGGGCAGCCGGTCACGATCTCGGCCGCGGCTCTCTACCGTCCACCTTCGTCCATCGTCGCGCAGAGCGGACCGGGGCTGCGTTTTTCGTGGATCGTGTATCGCGGCAACGCCAGCGCGGTGACCTTGACTCCCGATCAGATGAAGACCTGGACCGACACGCGCGCCTATGCGAACTCGCCGTGGTCGCCGCCGTGGACCATCCCGCTGCCACCGGCCGACAACAAGTGGCTGGTGCAGGCGACGTTCACCGAGCCAGGTACCTACGTGCTACGCGGCGTGGCGAGCGACGGGTCGCTGTTCACCTACGAGAACGTCACAGTTGTCGTGACCAAATAGGGTGCGTACGGTGCGTACGGTGCGTACGGTGCGTACGGTGCGTACGGTGCGTACGGTGCGTACGGTGCTCTGGTGGCTAGGGTGCTTGGGGTGGTTTCGGCTTTTTCTTAGGCGGGTCGGGTGTAGATTCGAGGTATCGGATAAGACCGTTGACCGCCTTTAATGCTTTCTTGCACGCATGCTCGTGCTGCGCGAGCTCGTTGGTTGTGAGATAGCCGTTGTCGACGGCATCGACAAAGTGGTCGAGGACCTCGGCTAAGGATCCTTTCGCAACGCGCACGAACTGTGCGAACTCCTTGTGTCGGTAGCGCGCAAAACCTTCAGCGATGTTCCGGGGGCCCGAGCGCGCAGCATCCCTAAGCTGATCGCGGAACTTGAAGTCGGTCGCGACTTCGGGTTTCGCAAGCAGCGCGTAGGCGAGCATCTTGACCTCCCGAGAACGCTGCCAGGCGGCGATCTCACGGAAATCTCTGAATCCAGCCATGCCGAACCAAACCTGCAACGCCGGTTCCGTCGACAAATGAACGTAATCCCCTGTGTTTTCAAAGGCGCCGCGGCAGGGTAGCGTCATTTCTGCGGCAGTACGACCGTTGCGACGCCGCAGAAATTGCGACGCATCGGAATGGGCGCGCCGCCCTTAGCACCCTTAGCACCCTTAGCACCTTTGGCACCCTTAGCACGAAAGCACCGTACGCACGCATACGCACCGTACGCACGGTACGCACCCTAGTTCTTGGAATGGTAAGCTGTCGGCGGCCGCTCATCGCGGCCACACCAGACAAATGTCACGAATTGCAACGCGGTGGGCTTGGGCAGCGGCCGCGGTCTGCCTGACGCTCGTCACCAGCCTACAGTCGCAAACGCCGCCGCGCGTGGCCATCACCGGTGCGACGCTGATCGACGGCAACGGCGGACCGCCGGTCCCCAACGCCATCCTCCTGATTGAAGGCGATCGCATTCGCTACGCGGGCGCACGCAGTGCCGTCAATCTCGCGCCCGACGTGACCGTCATCGACGTGGCGGGGAAGTTCATCACGCCCGGCCTGATTGACACCAACGTCCACTTGTCGCTCTACGGCGGCGTGGGTGAACGCTACGAGACACTCGCCAAGTATCACTCACGCCAGCAGGAGATCGTGCTCGAAGCCGCGCAACTGCAACTGAAGCACGGTGTGACGACCGTCCGCGACAGTTATGGGTTGCTGATGCCGCTGGTCGCCGTCCGCGATCGAATTCAGCGCGGTGACGCCGCCGGCTCGCGCATTCTCGCGGCGGGGAACATCGTCGGGTGGGGTGGCCCCTACTCGGTCAGCTTCAGCCTGATTCGCGAGCAGGGCCTCACCCTGTTCCAGGAACAGATGAACGACGAGGTCTCGCAGGGCGCCGGCGAGGATCTGGTCGACATGGATCCCGAAGAACTGCGTACCGCGATCCGCACGTATCTCGACAAGGGCCCCGATTTCATCAAGTTCGGCGGCACCGCGCATTTCGCGCGGCCGGCGTTCATCGGGTTTTCCGCGGAAGCGCAGCAGGTGATCGTCGATGAAGCGCACGCCCGCAACAAGGTCGCGGAAACTCATGCCACCACGGTGGACGGCCTGCGCCTGTCGGTGCTGGCCGGCATCGATCTGATTCAGCACCCCGAAATGCTGGGCCCGCGCGAGATGCCCGACTCGCTGGTGCAGATGATCGTCGACCGGAAGATCATCTGCTCGATGCTGTCCAACACCATCACGGGCGATGCCTGGAAGAAGGCGATGAAGGATCGCGATGAAGCGATCGCAAAACGCACGGAAGCGGAAAGAAATCAAAAGCCGCAGCGGGCGAGAACGGGAGCGGAGTTGCGGCAGCGCGCGGTCGAAGAAGCCGTGGAGCTGCAGATGCGCCGCCGGAATGCCGAGAAGCTGATCAAGGCCGGCGCCGTCGTCACCATCGGCACCGACAACTATTGGGCAGCCGCGCCCGAGTTCACGCGCGGCCCCACCAAGCCCGACGCGCAGAATCACGGCATCGGCAGCATCATCGCGATTGAAGGCCTGGTCGAGCTCGGCATGACGCCGGATCAGGCGATTGTCGCCGCGACGAAGAATGGCGCCATCGCCTCGCGCGGCCTCGACCACCTGGGCACCATCCAGGCAGGGAAGCTCGCCGACCTGCTCATCCTCGACGCGGACCCGCTCCGGGACATCGCCAACCTGCGCAAACTGCGGAGCGTGATGCGGAACGGAACGATCATCGACCGCGATTCGCTGCCCGCCGTGCGCGTGCTGTCGCGATGAAGGGCCCCGCCGTCGTCCCGAAGCTCACGCCGCCGGCCCCGGCCAGCCGCGGCTCGGCGGGCTCGGGCGGCCTTCCCATCGATGTTGTTTCCGAGCACGCGCGGCGGATCGTGCTGTTCAGCGGCGTCAGCGCGTTCATGTGGACGTTCGGCCTGACCATGGATGCGCTGGTGCTGCCCGCGGCGCTCGGCGTCCAGCGACCGACCTCCGGAATCATCCTCGAAGCGGTCTCCGCCGTCGCCACGCTCGCCGTGTTCCTGTTCCTGCGATTTGTCCACATGACGCCGCATGGCAAGTGCGGCGCCGGCATGTGGGTGCTGGTGCTGAATGCGGCGCTGATCACCCTCTTCGACATCTACAACTTCTCCACGATGCCGCCCGTGATTGGCCACCCATCGTGGACGGCGATTCTGATCCTGGCCGCGGCGATGATCATGCCGACGACTCCACGGCGGACGCTGATCGGTTCGCTCATCGCCGCGTCGATGGGACCGCTCGCCATGGGGATCCTCTACGTCATGGGCCGTCCGCTACTCTCACCAGGCGTCACGTTCGTCCTCTATCTGCCGAACTTCGTGTGGGCGGTGATCGCCACGCTGCCGGCGACGATGTTCCAGAAGATGGGCCGCCAGATTCGCGAAGCCCGCGAGCTTGGCAGCTATGAGCTCATCGAGCAACTCGGCGCCGGCGGGATGGGCACGGTCTGGCGGGCACGCCACCGCCTGCTCGCGCGCGAAGCGGCCGTCAAGCTGGTCAAGCACGAAGCCCTCGGCGACACCGACTCGATGGCGCAGGCACAGTTGCGCCGGTTCGAGCGTGAAGCGCAGGCCACCGCGCTGCTGCAGTCGCAGCATTCCATCCGCCTCTTTGATTTCGGCACCACCGAAGACGGCAGCTTCTATTACGTCATGGAGCTGCTGAACGGCCGCGATCTGGAATCGCTGATCAAGGAATTCGGTCCGCTGCCGCCGGAGCGGGCGATCTACCTGCTACGCCAGTTGTGTCATTCGCTGGCCGAAGCCCACGCGCGCGGCATGGTGCATCGCGACATCAAGCCGGCCAATATCTTCGTGTGCCGGATGGGCCTCGAATTCGACTTTGTCAAGGTCCTCGACTTCGGGCTGGTGCAGACGCGGCGTCACGATGCGTCGACCGCGGTCACCGAGACACTCATTACCGCGCAGCCGCTGATCGGCACTCCGGCATACATGGCGCCCGAAATGATCCTGGGACGTGACGATGTCGATCGGCGCGCCGACGTGTATGCGATTGGCTGTGTCGCGTTCTACCTGCTGACCGGCACGCGCGTGTTTCAGGACGGCAACCAGATGCAGGTCCTCGTCGATCACGTGCACGCGGAACCGGTGCCGCCGTCGAGCCGCCTCGGCCGGCCGCTGCCGAGGGAAGTTGATACCCTCGTCCTCGACTGCCTGCGCAAGAACCCCGACGATCGGCCGAAGGATGCGGGCGAACTGCTGGCGCGGATCGCGTCGTGCCATCAGGCGGGCCAGTGGTCCGGCACGCACGCCCGGACCTGGTGGCAGGCGCGGCTGCCTGAGCTGGCGGCCCCGCTCGGCGCCGGCGTCGCCTGACAATTACTAAATGCGCGTTTAGGAATATTTCTAAATATGCGTTTAGTATCTGCGGACCTCACCCGCGACCGGCCCGGCGCCTGCCGCCGACCAACCGGCCTGGTTCGGTGTCTAAAGCCGAAGCATCAATGAGCGTGGTCGCGCGCGTTGTCGGAATCCTGCTGCTGCTCGCCGCTGCACACGCCCCGGCATTCGCGCAGCGGTCCGCCCCTCGCGCCGGAGAGCCCGACGTCCCCGAAAAAGCCGGCAAGGAGCTCGTCGCCCATTACGTCGGCGACACCCCGCCGCGAATCGACGGCGATCTCGACGATGAGATCTGGCAGAAGGCCCAGGCCATCGACGACCTGGTCCAGAACGATCCGAACAACATGCAGCCGCCGACCGAACGCACGCTCGTCAAGGTCGCCTACGACGATCGGTCGGTCTACGTCGCGGTCATGAACTACATGACGGACCCGGCGCGGATTACCAACGCGCTCGGCCGCCGCGACACCTTTCCGCGCAGCGATTCGATCAAGATCACCTTCGACCCGCGCCACGATCACCTGACCGCCTACATGTTTGATGCGAACCCGTCCGGCGTGCAGGGCGACATGATGTGGTTCGACGACACCCGCTCGAGCACCGACTATGACGCGGTGTGGGAAGTGCGCACGCAGATTCATCAGGACGGCTGGAGCGCGGAGTTCCGCATTCCGTTTTCGCAGCTCCGCTTCAGCATCACGCCCGGCGAGCCCGTGGTGTGGGGCTTCAACGTGCGGCGCGACATCGTCTACAACGCCGAGATGATCCGGTGGGTGGCCACGCCCCGCGGCGCCCAGGGATTCGTGTCGCGGTTTGGCCACGTCACGTTCGCCACGCCGCCGGCGCCGCCGCGCCGCCTCGAAGTGCAGCCGTTCACGCTGGCGCGCCAGGAGCACGTCACCAGCACCGGCTACGGGCGCGATCTGTCCGGTGGCGTCGACTTCCGCATGGGCCTTGGCACCGCCACCACGTTATCCGCGGCCATCAATCCGGACTTCGGGCAGGTCGAACAGGATCCCGCTGTCCTCAACCTCAGCGTCTTCGAATCCTTCTTTCCCGAGAAGCGTCCGTTCTTCACCGAAGACAGCCGCGTGCTGGTGACGAATTATCAGCACGTGATGTTCCACTCGCGCCGCATCGGTCAGCGGCCGGGTCGCCTGGCGGTGCCGGATGAGGAAACCGTGCTCGAGCGGCCCGACGCCACCACCATTCTCGGCGCCACCAAGGTGACGGGCAAGGCCAATGGCTGGACGTACGGCGGACTGACCGCGCTCACCGATCGCGAGTATGCGCTGGTCGAGACCGAGGCCGGCGCGACGGCCGAGCGTCTGATCGAACCGTACACCTCCTACAACGTGGCTCGCATCCAGAAGGACCTGTTTGCCGGGTCATCGAACATCGGCGGTCACGCTACGGCCGTGATTCGGGAAAAGGATCTCGACGCCTACACCGGATCGGTGGACTACTCGCTGCGCTGGTCGCGCAACCGCTATACCTGGAACGGGCAGTGGTCCGGCACGCGGGCACCGAATAACGGGGTGATGGAAACCGGCTTCGGCGGCGTCACGAATTTCAACTTCAACAGCAAGCACGTCGGCGCGTTCGGCCATTACGATCATTTCAGCAGCGGTTTCAGAAACGCCGACCTGGGTTTCTTTTTCAGTCGCAACAACAAGACCGAGGTGAGCGGCGGCTTCAGCCTCAGCCAGCCGGATCCGCAGAAATATTTCCGGTCGGCCACCCTGTTCGCGAACGTCGTCACCCGCTACAACGGCGACTGGCTGCCGCTCGACGAGGGGGTCTTCGTCGGCGGCGACATGCAGTTTCACAACTACTGGAACGTCTTCGGCGGCCACGGCCGCTCGCGACAGGCCTACGACGATCTCGACACCCGTGGCGGCCCACCGATCGTCAGGCCGGCCGGGTGGTGGGCCGACGCGTTCGTGAGCACCGACTCGCGAAAAAAGATCCGCTTCACCACCGGCTTCTTCACGCGTCGAAGCGAAGCCGGCGGCCGCGAGCGTCGGCACAACCTCGACCTGACGGTGCAGCCGCGGCCGGCACTCCAGGTGAGGCTCAGCGCGAGCATCACGCGCGCCACCGACGCCGCGCAATGGATTGAGAACACCGACGTCACCGGCGACGGCGTGGACGATCACATCTATGGCACGCTCGATCGCAACGTCGTGAGCGTGACGGCGCGCAGCACCTACGCGTTTACCCGTGACATGACGCTAGAGGTTTACCTCCAGCCGTTCGTGGCGGTCGGCGATTACTCGAACATCCGCCGGTTCTCCAAGCCCAAGACGTTCGAGTTCGAGCCGGTCACCTACGACGAGAATCCTGACTTCAACAATAAGTCACTGCGCAGCAACGTGGTGTTCCGCTGGGAATACCGGCGCGGCAGCACGCTGTATCTGGTCTGGAACGTCTCGAACAGCGACGACACGCGTCCCGGCCAGTTCTCAGCGTTTCGGGACCTCCGCAGCGGCTTTGGCGCCGGCGG
>CAZEMI010000280.1:0-30406 GCA_964513235.1 uncultured Acidobacterium sp. | reverse complement strand
TCGCGCGGGCGCTCGAGCGCTTCCCGGGCGAGGTGAGGACGCTTGACGCGCTCCATCTGGCCAGCGTGGAATTTCTCAGGCAAAGAGATCCGTCGGTGCAACTGGCAACCTATGATGCACGCCTCGCCGCCGCCGCCGGAGCCATTGGTGTCCGGCTGTATCGCCTCGAATAGGAAGTAACTCACTCGATTTCAAAGCAAAAGGCACGGAAACCAATTGGTCTCCGTGCCTTCCGTGTTCTCTGTGGTTGACGTCCGTGGACGCTATTCCACTTCGGTGATGCCTCTGGCCTCAGCCTCTTCGGGCTCCACCAAGTACTCCATTTCCCGATCCAGCTCCAGATCTTCATCACTGGGCTGCTGCACCGGCGGCGGCGGTGGCGGTTCGTCCGGCGGAATCGCCACGTGCCGGTACCACCAGAAGCCCGTGCCCGCGGGGATCAACCGTCCCATCGTCACGTTCTCCTTCAGGCCGCGCAGGTAGTCGATCTTCCCGGAGATGGCCGCCTCGGTGAGGACGCGGGTGGTCTCCTGGAACGAGGCCGCCGAGATGAACGACTCGGTCGACAGCGACGCCTTGGTGATCCCGAGCAGCAGCGGCTGCGCGGTGGCCGGGCGGCCGCCGGTGGTGATGACGCGCTCGTTCTCTTCCATGAAGCGGAACTTGTCCACCTGTTCGTCGACCAGGAATTCCGTGTCGCCGACGTCCTCGACGCGCACCCACCGCATCATCTGGCGGGTGATCACCTCGATGTGCTTGTCGTTGATGTTCACGCCCTGCAGGCGGTAGACCTCCTGGATTTCGTTCACGAGGTACTTCTGCAGCTCCTTCTCGCCCAGCACGTGCAAGATGTCGTGCGGGTTCGAGGGACCGTCCATCAGCGGGTCGCCCGCGCGGACGCGGTCGCCCTCCTGGACGTTGACGTGCACGCCGCGGGGGATGCTGTATTCGCGCGCCTCCCCGTTCGGATCGTCCGGCTGGATCAGGATCTTGCGCTGGCCCTTGACCACGCCGCCGTACTTCACGTTGCCATCGATTTCGCTGATGACCGCGGGATCCTTCGGCTTGCGGGCTTCGAACAGCTCCACCACGCGCGGCAGGCCGCCCGTGATGTCCTTGGTCTTGGTCGTCTCGCGCGGAATCTTCGCGAGCACGTCGCCGGCGTTGACCATGTCGCCGTCCGACACCATCAGGTGAGCGCTCACCGGCATGATGTAGCGGCGGATGGTGGTGCCGCTGGCCGCCTTGATCTCGACGGTCGGCTGCTTCTTCTCGTCCGGCGAGTCGACCACGATCAGGCGCGACAGGCCGGTGACTTCGTCGAGGTCTTCCTGGACCGTGACGCCGTCGATGATGTCCTTGAACTTGATCTGGCCCAGCTCCTCCGTGAGGATCGAGAACGTGTAGGGATCCCACTCGACCAGGATCTGGCCGTTCTCGACGGGCTGACCGTCCTTGACCTTGAGGCGCGCGCCGTAGACCACCTGGTAACGCTCGCGGTCGCGGCCCTTGTCGTCCTGCACCACGATGAAGCCGGTGCGGTTCATCACCACCGTCTCCATGCCGCCGGTCGCCGTCGGCCGCTCGACCGTCTGCAGGTTCTCGTACTTTGCCACGCCCTTGTGCTTCGAATCGAGCGTCGACTGATCCGAAATACGCGACGCGGTGCCGCCGATGTGGAACGTGCGCATCGTCAGCTGCGTGCCGGGCTCGCCGATCGACTGCGCGGCGACGACGCCCACGGCCAAACCGAGCTCGACCAGCTTGCCGGTCGACAAATCGCGGCCGTAGCAACGCTTGCACACACCGCGGCGTGACGCACAGGTCAGCACCGAGCGGATCTTGACCTTCTCGATGCCGGCGTCCTGCACCTCGGCCGCCAGCTCTTCGTCGATCTCCTGGTTGAAGTCGAGAATCAGCCCGCCCTTGATCGGGTCGATGATCTTCTCGAGCGACACGCGGCCGATGATGCGGTCGCGCAGCGGCTCGATGACTTCACCCGATTCGACGATCGCCCGCGCCTCGATGCCGTCGAGGGTGCCGCAATCGTGATCGGAGACGATCACGTCCTGCGCCACGTCGACGAGCCGGCGCGTCAGGTAGCCCGAGTCGGCGGTCTTGAGCGCCGTGTCGGCCAGGCCCTTACGCGCACCGTGCGTCGAGATGAAGTACTCGAGCACCGACAGGCCTTCGCGGAAGTTCGCCTTGATCGGCTGCTCGATGATTTCGCCCGAGGGCTTGGCCATCAAGCCGCGCATGCCGGCCAGCTGGCGAATCTGCTGCTTCGAACCTCGCGCACCAGAGTCGGCCATGATGTAGACGGGATTGAACTTCCCTTCCTTGTCGCGGCGCTCCATCTCGTTGAACATCGCGTCGGCGATCTTCTCGGTGACGTCGGACCACACGGCGATGATCTTGTTGTAGCGCTCGCCGTTGGTGATCGCGCCCTCGAGGTACTGCTGCTCGACCTTGATGACCTCGTCGCGCGCCTTCTCGGACAGGATCGCCTTGTCCTGCGGAATGATCAGGTCCTGGATCCCGATCGACATGCCCGAGCGGGTGGCGTAGGTGAACCCGACCTGCTTGAGACTGTCGAGCATCTCGACGGTGTTCTCCAGGCCGGTGGTCAGGTAGCAGCGCTGCACCAGCTGCTGCAGGCCCTTCTTCTTCAACATGCCGTTGACGAACGGAAGATTGGCCGGCAGCGCCGTGTTGAGGATGACCCGGCCGACGGTGGTGTTGATGATCTTGTTCTGCACGTGCTGCACGTCGGCGTGCAGCACGTCCTGGTCGTCGCGGTTGGCCGCCATGTCCTGCAGCTCGCCGGTATAGCGCAGGCGAATCGGGGTCAGCGTTTCCACTTCGCCCGCTTCGAGCGCCAGGATCACGTCGTCCACGCAGGCGAAGGCGCGGCCTTCACCCTTCGCGCCCGGCTTGGCCTTGGTCAGGTAGTAGCAGCCCAGCACGATGTCCTGCGACGGCACCGCCACGGGGGTGCCGTTACTGGGCGACAGGATGTTTTTCGACGACATCATCAGCGTCGACGCTTCGATCTGCGCCTCCGGCGACAACGGAATGTGCACGGCCATCTGGTCGCCGTCGAAGTCGGCGTTGAACGCCGTGCAGACGAGCGGGTGAATGCGAATGGCCTTGCCTTCCACCAGCACCGGCTCGAACGCCTGGATGCCGAGGCGGTGGAGTGTCGGCGCGCGGTTGAGCAGCACCGGATGCTCGCGGATCACCTCTTCGAGCACGTCCCACACTTCCGGAACCTGCTTCTCCACCATTTCCTTGGCCTGCTTGATGGTGGCCACCAGGCCGCGCTCCTCGAGCTTGTTGTAGATGAACGGCTTGAACAGCTCGAGGGCCATCTTCTTCGGCAGTCCGCACTGGTGCAGCTTCAGCTCGGGACCGACGACGATCACCGAACGGCCGGAGTAGTCGACGCGCTTGCCGAGCAGGTTCTGGCGGAACCGGCCCTGCTTGCCCTTCAACGTGTCGCTCAACGACTTGAGCGGGCGGGTATTGGCGCCGCGCAGCACGCGGCCGCGGCGGCCGTTGTCGAACAGCGCGTCCACCGCTTCCTGGAGCATGCGCTTTTCGTTGCGGATGATGACGTCGGGCGCCTTGAGCTCCATCAGCTTCTTCAACCGGTTGTTGCGGTTGATGACGCGGCGATAGAGATCGTTGAGGTCCGAGGTGGCGAAGCGGCCGCCGTCGAGCGGCACGAGCGGACGCAGCTCGGGCGGAATCACCGGCACGACGTCCAGGATCATCCACTCCGGCTTGTTGCTGGACTTTCTGAACGCGTCGACCACTTTGAGGCGCTTGGCGAACTTCAGCTTCTTCTGCGCCGAGGTCTCGGTGCGCATCTTCTCGCGCAGTTCGGTGGCCAGGCGCTCGACGCTGACGCGCTTGAGCAATTCCTTGATCGCTTCCGCGCCCATCTGTGCCTTGAACTTCGAGTAGCCGTACTCTTCGCGGGCCTTGCGGAACAGGTCCTCGGTCAGCAGCTGGTTCTGCACCAGCTTGGTCTCACCCGGATCCACCACCACGTAGGCTTCGAAATAGAGCACGCGCTCGAGGTCGCGCAGCGAGATGTCCAGCAGGTGGCCGATGCGGCTCGGCAGGCCCTTGAAGAACCACACGTGGCTCACCGGGGTCGCCAGCTTGATGTGGCCGAGGCGCTCGCGGCGCACCTTGGCCTGGGTCACTTCCACGCCGCATTTGTCGCAGATCACGCCGCGGTGCTTCATGCGCTTGTACTTGCCGCACAAGCACTCCCAGTCGGTGATCGGCCCGAAGATCTTCGCGCAGAACAAGCCATCGCGCTCCGGCTTGAACGTGCGGTAGTTGATCGTCTCAGGCTTGGTGACTTCGCCAAACGACCACTGCTCGATCTTTTCCGGCGACGCGAGGCTGATGCGAATCGCGTCGAAGTCCGCTCGCAGGGTCGTCTTGGTGTCGGTAAAGCTCGGTCGCAGATTCATGATTGACCCTCCAACACCGGCGCCGCCGGGGCTTCCTCGACGACTTCAGCCGGCTTGCGCTTCGTCGAAATCAATTCGACGTCGAGACACAACGACTGGAGCTCGCGAATCAGCACGTTGAACGATTCCGGCAACCCGGCCGTGAAGGACGCGTCGCCCTTGACGATGGATTCGTAGATCTTCGCGCGGCCGGTCACGTCGTCCGACTTCGCGGTCAGCAGTTCCTGCAGGATGTGCGCGGCGCCATACGCTTCGAGCGCCCACACTTCCATTTCGCCGAACCGCTGGCCGCCGAACTGGGCCTTGCCGCCCAGCGGCTGCTGCGTGATCAGCGAGTACGGTCCGATCGACCGCGCGTGGATCTTGTCGTCGACCAGGTGGCTCAGCTTCAACATGTAGATGTAGCCGACGGTCACCTGCTGCTCGAACGGCTGGCCGGTCATGCCGTCATAGAGCGCGGTCTTGCCGCCCTCCTGCTCGAGGCCGGCCTTGTCGAGCCACCCCATGATTTCCTTCTCGGTGGCGCCGTCGAAGACCGGCGTCGCGAAGTAGAGGCCGAGCGCATGCGCCGCCCACCCGAGGTGCGTCTCGAGGATCTGGCCGACGTTCATGCGCGACGGCACGCCCAGCGGATTCAGCACGATCTCCACCGGCGTGCCATCCGGCAGGTACGGCATGTCCTCTTCGGGCAGGATGCGCGCGATCACGCCCTTGTTACCGTGGCGGCCGGCCATCTTGTCGCCGACCGACAGCTTGCGCTTCATCGCCACGTAGACCTTGACCAGCTTGATCACGCCCGGCGGCAGTTCGTCGCCGCGGCGGATTTTTTCCTTCTTCTCCTCGAAGAGCTGCTTGATCACCTCGACCTGGCGCTCGGTGCGTTCTTCGACCATGCGCAGATCGGGCTCGAGCGCGGCGTCGTCGGTCTGGATCTTGGCCCGGACCAGCGACAGGAACGGCACCTTCGCCAGCGCCTCCATCGTCAACTGATCGCCCTTCTTGAGCAGCCGCTCGCGGCCGAACTCGTCGAAGAGATCCGCGCGCAGGATCTGCCCCTGCAGCATGTTGACGACGCGCTTCTTGGTTTCGTCATGAAGGATGCGAACCTCGTCCTGCAGGTTCTTCTCCATCATGTCGAGCTCGTCCTGCTCGATCGCCTTGGCGCGGTCGTCCTTCTCGATGCCCTTGCGCGAGAAGATCTTGACGCCGACGATGATGCCCTCGATGCCCGGCGGGCAGATCAGCGAGGCATCCCGCACGTCGCCGGCCTTTTCGCCGAAGATCGCGCGGAGCAGCTTCTCTTCAGGGGTCAGCTGCGTCTCGCCCTTGGGCGTCACCTTGCCGACCAGGATGTCGCCCGGCTTCACCGACGCGCCGATGCGGATGATGCCGCTGTCGTCGAGATCGCGCAGGTAGCCTTCCGACACGTTCGGGATGTCGCGCGTGATTTCTTCCGGACCCAGCTTGGTATCGCGCGCTTCGATCTCGAACTCCTCGATGTGGATCGAGGTGTAGTAGTCCTCGCGGACGAGCTTCTCGCTCACCAGAATCGCGTCTTCGAAGTTGTAGCCGCGCCACGGCATGAACGACACGAGCACGTTGCGGCCCAGCGCCAGCTCGCCGAGCTCGGTGCACGGACCGTCCGCCAGGACCTGGCCCTTCTGGACGCGCTGGCCGACCCGGACGATCGGCTTCTGGTTGATGCAGGTGTTCTGGTTCGACCGCTTGAACTTGGTCATCGGATAGATATCCGCGCCCATGTCCTCGTTGATCTCCCCGGTCTCCGACTCGACCCGCACCACGATGCGCGTGCTGTCCACGTAGTCGACCAGGCCCGTGCGGCGTGCCACCGCCACCGCGCCCGAATCGCGCGCGGTGATGTACTCCATGCCGGTGCCGACATACGGCGCCTGCGCGCGGAGCAGCGGCACGGCCTGGCGCTGCATGTTCGAGCCCAACAGCGCGCGGTTCGCGTCGTCGTTCTCGAGGAACGGCACCAGCGAGGCGGCCACGGACACGAGCTGCTTCGGCGACACGTCGATGAACTGGATCTGTTCGCGCGGCGACAGGATGAAGTTGCCCGCCTGGCGCGCGTTGACGCGTTCCTGGACGATCTTGCCGGCGTCATTGAGCTCGACGTTGGCCTGCGCGATGATGTACTGGTCTTCTTCCCACGCCGACAGGTAGAAGCAGAACGGCTCGAACTCGACGCCCTTCTTCTTCGCGCGCCCGTCAACGCCCACCAGCTCGTCCGCCTCGACGATGTCGCCGTTCTTGAACTTCGGGTGACCGCCGGCATTGGTGACCAGCACGTAGTCGATCACCTGGCCGTTCTTGACCTTGCGGTACGGCGACTCGATGAAGCCGAACTCGTTGATGCGCGCATACGACGACAGCGACGAGATCAGCCCGATGTTCGGCCCTTCCGGTGTTTCAATCGGGCAGATGCGGCCGTAGTGCGTCGGGTGGACGTCGCGGACTTCGAACCCGGCGCGCTCGCGTGACAGACCGCCTGGTCCCAGCGCGGACAGACGACGCTTGTGCGTCACTTCCGACAGCGGGTTGGTCTGGTCCATGAACTGCGACAGCTGCGACGACCCGAAGAACTCGCGAATCGCGGCCATCACCGGCTTGGCGTTGATCAGGTCGTGCGGCATGGCCGTGGCCATTTCCTGGTAGACCGACATCTTTTCCTTGATCGCGCGCTCCATGCGGACCAGGCCGATGCGGAACTGGTTCTCCAGGAGCTCGCCCACGGAACGGACCCGGCGGTTGCCCAGGTGATCGATGTCGTCGACGTTCGCCGTGTTCTTGCGCAGCTTCAGGAGGTAGCCGATCACCTCGTAGAAGTCCTGCGGATGCAGGATGCGCTCGTCGAGCGGCGTCGTCAGCTTGAGCTTGGTGTTGAGCTTCAGTCGTCCCACCCGCGAGAAGTCGTACTTCTGCGGGTTGAAGAACATGTTCTCGAACAGCGACCGCGAGCTGTCGAGGGTCGGCGGATCGCCCGGCCGCAGGCGGCGGTAGATCTCGATCAGCGATTCCTCGTGCGTGCGGATCGGGTCCTTCTTGAGCGTCGCCGACATGATCGGGCCGACGTCGTCTTTTTCGGGGAAGAACACGTCGATCTTGTCGACGGTCTTCTCGTGCGCCATCGCCACGACGCGCTGGGACAGCTCTTCGTTGGCTTCGAGCAGCACTTCGCCGGTCTGCGGATCGACAATGTCGGCCGCCGCGAACGCGCCTTCGAGCGCCTCGTCGGTGATGGCAATGTCCTTCACGCCGGCCTTGCGCAGGCCCTCGATGTGGGACTTGGTGATCTTCTTGCCCTCGCTGATCGAGACATCACCCGCCTTGACGTCCTTGCGGGACCGCTGGCCGACCAGGCCTTCGCCCACCGACCAGTAGAGCGAGTTATCGCGCAGGTTGATGCGATCCACCTGGTAGAAGGTCCGGATGATCTCGTCGGCGCCGCGCAGGCCGAGCGCGCGGAGGAAGACCGAGGCCAGGAACTTCCGCTTGCGGTCGATGCGGACGTACAACAGATTCATGGTGTCGTATTCGAACTCGACCCAGGATCCTCGATACGGAATGATCTGCGCCACGTAGAGGTTCTTGTCTTCCGAGTGGAAGAAGGCGCCCGGCGACCGGTGCAGCTGCGAGACGATGACGCGCTCGGTGCCGTTGATGATGAACGTGCCGTTATCGGTCATCAGCGGGATGTCGCCGAAGTAGACCTCCTGCTCCTTGATGTCGCGGATGGTCTTGACGCCGGTCTCGGGGTCCTTGTTCCAGACCACGAGGCGGATGGTCACCTTCAGCGGCACGGCGTAGGTCATGCCGCGCTCCTGGCACTCGTCGACGTCGTACTTCAGCTTGAGGGCCACGGTGTGGCCGCAGATGTCGCAGATGTCCCCGCGCGCCTGGTTGCCGGTGCCGCACTTCGGGCACAGCACGTCCTTGTCGCCGTAGGGATCGCAGATCAGCGTGTGGCCGCAGCTCTTGCAGGGCTTGCGCAGGTGGTGCAGGCCCTGCAGCTTGCCGCACTTGCACTCCCAGTTGCCGATTGAGTACTCGATGAACTCGAGCGACGAGTTCTCGCGGAAGTCGCTGATCGGGAACACCGACTTGAACACCGACTGCAGGCCCTGGTCCTCGCGCTCGGAGGGCAGGCGATTCATCTGCAGGAAGCGCTCGTAGCTCTTCCGCTGGATCTCGATCAGGTTCGGGATCGGGACCGTCGTCTTGATCTTCGAGAAGTCCTTACGCTCGCGGTAAACGTTCTTTGGAAGGCTGTACATGCTTCGAGGTCCGGGCCACTAAGGGAAAAACAATGCTCCGCACACTGGAGACGCATCCCCAGTGCGCAGGCAACCAGCCACCGATTCACACAGATTAGGCTCTGATTAATCGGTGTCTAATCGGCGTGAATCGGTGGCCTACTTGACCTCGACCTTTGCGCCGACGTCCTCGAACTTCTTCTTGATCGCCGCGGCTTCGTCCTTGGTCACGCCTTCCTTGATGGCCTTGGGCGCGCCCTCGACGAGGTCCTTGGCTTCCTTGAGGCCGAGGCTGGTGACTTCGCGAACGACCTTGATCACGTTGATCTTGTTGCCGCCGATGTCGGTCAGGGTCACGGTGAACTCGGTCTGCTCTTCCACCGGCGCCGCTGCGGCCGCGCCGCCGCCCGCCACCGGCATCGCCGTCGGCATCGCCGCCGCGGCCGACACGCCGAGCTCGGACTCGAGCGCCTTGACGAGCTGGGAGAGCTCCATCACGCTGATGCCCTTGATGTAATCGATCACCTGCTGCTGGTTCACTTCGGCCATTTTTCCTCGCTCCTTAAAAAAACTCTCGACGCTAGAAGTCTTGGGTCTTGGGACTTGGGCCTTGGGACTTGGGACTTGGGACTTGGGCTTTTCAACACCCAGGACCCAGGACTCAAGACCACAGGGTCTTTACGCGCGTTTCTTCTCCGCCTGCACAAGCACGCTCATGAAATCCCTCGGTACGGCTGCCAGCACGCGCACGAGACTCGTGGCCGGCGCCTGGAGGAGGAAGAGCAGCCTGGCGTACAGCTCCGGTTTGCCGGGCATGGTCGCCAGCGCCGCCACGTCGGCGCCTTTGAGTGCCTGGCCCTGCACCACCGCCGCCTTGATCTGCAGCGTCGGCGCGTGCTTCATGAACGTGGTCAGCGCCTTCGCGAGCAACACCGGGTCGTCCTTGGTGTAAGCGACCGCGATCATGCCTTCGAAGTGCGGGGCCAGCGTCTCGAACGACGTGCCCTTGAGCGCGCGCTTGGCCAGTGAATTCTTGACCACCTTGTAGCTGGCCTTGGCCTTGCGCAGCTCGGTGCGCAGCTGCGACACCTGCGGCACGTTGATGCCCTTGTAGTCGATCAGGATCGCGACGTCGTGGCCCTTGAAGGCGCCGGCGAGCGATTCGAGTTCGACGGTCTTGTCTGCTCTCGTGACAGCCATGATCTTTTACCGATCCCCGATCCCTGATCCCCGAGCCCTACTTCTTGGTGCTTGCCGCTTCCACGTGCGTCTCGTCAATCTTCACGCCCGGGCCCATCGTCGACGAGACGGTGATGCTCCGGAGATACTTGCCCTTGGCGGCCGCGGGCTTGGCGCGCACGATGCTGTCGATCAGCGCGGCGGCGTTGTCGACGAGGTTCTGCGGCGGAAACGACGTCTTGCCGACCGGCGCGTGCACGATGCCGGTCTTGTCGACGCGGAACTCCACCTTGCCGGCCTTGATTTCGGTCACGGCCTGCTTGACGTTCGGCGTCACCGTGCCGGTCTTCGGGTTCGGCATCAGGCCGCGCGGGCCGAGCACTTTGCCGAGCTTGCCAACGGCGCGCATCATGTCGGGCGTCGCCACCACGGCGTCAAACTCGGTCCAGCCGGTGTTGATCTTGTCGACCAGCTCCTCGCCGCCCACGAAATCGGCGCCGGCTTCCTCGGCTTCCTTCTGCTTGTCGGGGCCGGCAATGACCAGCACCTTCTTCGACTTGCCGAGGCCGTGCGGCAGCACCACGGTGCCGCGCACCATCTGGTCGGCGTGCTTCGGATCGACGCCGAGGCGAATCGACAGCGCCACCGTCTCGTCGAACTTCGCGAACTTGATCTTCTGCACCAGCGGCAGCGCATCCGCGAGCGGATACGGCTTGTTCTCGACCTGTCCCTTCGCCGCCGTGTACTTCTTGCCGTGTGTTCTCATAAAGCTGCCTTCGTTCGTCGATTTCAGATCGCTGATCTCCGATTGCTGATCAATCGTCGATCTTCGATCTCAGATTGATCTGAGATCTGAAATCAGCAATCTCACATCGACGCCTACCCAACCACATCAAGGCCCATCGATCGGGCTGTTCCTGCGACGGTCCTGACCGCCGACTCGATTGAGTCGCAGTTGAGATCGGGCATCTTCTGCCTGGCAATCTCTTCCACCTGCTTCTTGGTCACCGAGCCGACCTTGTTCTTGTTCGGGACGGCGGAGCCGACCGCGATGTTGGCGGCCTTCTTGAGCAGCACCGACGCCGGCGGCGTCTTGGTGATGAAGGTGTAGGAGCGATCCGAATAAATCGTCACGACCGCCGGGATGATCAGGCCGTCGTCTTTCGCCGTCTTCGCGTTGAAGGCCTTGACGAAGTCCATGATGTTCACGCCGTGCGGACCGAGCGCGGTGCCGACCGGCGGCGCCGGCGTGGCCTTGCCGGCGGGAATCTGGAGCTTCACCATCGCCTGAACTTTTTTCGCCATTACAGTTTCTCAACCTGCAGGAAATCCAACTCGACCGGCGTGGCACGACCGAAGATCGTCACCATCACCTTCAGCGTGTTCTTCTCGACGTTGACCTCGTCGACCGCGCCGTTGAAGCCGGTGAACGGCCCCTCGTTGATGCGCACCTGGTCGCCCTTGTCGAACGTGTACTTCGGCTTCGGCTTCTCGGCGGCGGTCTTGACCTGCTCGAGAATCTGCTCGACCTCTTCCTTGCTGAGCGGGGTCGGCTTGGCGCCGGCGCCCACGAAGCCGGTGACCTTCGGCGTGTTCTTGACCACGTGCCACGCGTTGTCGGTCATGTTCATCTCGACCAGGATGTAGCCCGGGAAGAAACGCTTCGACGACACCACCTTGCGGCCGCCGCGCATCTCGACCACGTCTTCGGTCGGGATCAGGATTTCGCCAATCTCGTCGGCCAGGCCGTACGCGGTCTTGCGCTCCGCCAGCGACTCGGCCACCTTCTTCTCGAACCCGGAGTAGGTGTGGACGATGTACCAGCTTTTCGTCGCGACGTCGGTCATGACGCCGCTCCAAACCGGCGCAGGATCCACTCCACGCCGGCGCCCAGGAGCAGGTCGACGCCGAACAGGTACAGGCCGAAGAACGAGGCCGTGAGAATGACCACCACGGTGGTGGCATAGACCTCGCGCTGCGACGGCCAGGTGACGCGCTTCATCTCGTTCCGCACCTCGGTGAGGAACTCGCTGGCGCGCCGCCACCAGCCCATGGGTCCGCGCAGGGACCGCTCTCCGGATTGTTCGATCGTCTCGGTACTCATCGTTCCGTTCGTTTCAGCTCGTCAACTCGCTGTCCGCACCCGGCGGGAGGGTTGGCTCGCCATCCGTAGCTCGGCGCCAAGTGGTGCGCGTCGAGCGAGGGATGGCAGGCCAGGAGGGAATCGAACCCCCAACCCCCGGTTTTGGAGACCGGTGCTCTGCCAATTGAGCTACTGGCCTAATCGGCGCCAATCGGTGGCCTATTTCTGCTCCTTGTGCGGCTGATGCTTCCGGCAGAACGGACAGTACTTCTTCATCTCGAGCCGTTCCGTCGTCTTCTTCTTGTTCTTCGTCGTGCTGTAGTTGCGGCGCTTACATTCGCCGCACGCCAGCTGGATGATGTCGCGCATGGCTGATCCTTGTAGTTTCCAGTTGAAAGTTGACCGTTACCAGTTGAGTTGGCCGTTTCCAGTTGCCAACTGAACTGCGACTTGAAACCCGCAACTCAACTGGCCACCGCCAACTTTCAACTGTCAACTACCCGTTACTCGACAACCTCAGTCACCGACCCTGCGCCAACGGTTCGCCCACCCTCGCGAATGGCGAACCGTGCGCCTTTCTCGAGAGCGACCGGAGCAATCAGCTCCACGCTGACGCTGGTGTTGTCGCCGGGCATGATCATCTCGACGCCTTCGTTGAGATTCAGCGTGCCGGTGACGTCGGTCGTCCGCAGGTAGAACTGCGGGCGGTAGCCGTTGAAGAACGGCGTGTGACGGCCGCCCTCGTCCTTCGACAGCACGTAGACTTCCGCCTTGAACTTGGTGTGCGGCTTGATCGAGCCGGGCTTGGCCAGCACCTGGCCGCGCTCGACATCGTCTTTTTCCACGCCACGCAGCAGCACGCCGACGTTGTCGCCCGCCACGCCCGAGTCGAGCAGCTTGCGGAACCTCTCGACGCCGGTGACCACCTTCTTCACGGTGGGCTTGAAGCCGATGATCTCGATTTCCTCGCCGACCTTGACCTGGCCGCGCTCGATCCGGCCCGTGACCACCGTGCCACGGCCGGAGATCGAGAACACGTCTTCGATCGGCATCAGGAACGGCTTGTCGACGTCGCGCTGCGGGATCGGAATATAGGTGTCGAGCGCTTCCATCAGTTTGGCCACCGATTCGATGCCCTCGGGTTCGCCGTTGAGCGCCTTGAGCGCCGACACGCGCACCACCGGGACGTCGTCGCCGGGGAAGCCGTAGCTCTTGAGCAGCTCGCGCACTTCGAGCTCAACCAGGTCGACCAGTTCCTGGTCGTCCACGGCATCAACCTTGTTGAGCGCGACGACGAGGTAGGGAACGTTGACCTGGCGGGCGAGCAGCACGTGCTCGCGCGTCTGCGGCATCGGACCGTCGATGCAGCTGACCACGAGGATGGCGCCGTCCATCTGCGCCGCGCCGGTGATCATGTTCTTGATGTAGTCGGCGTGGCCCGGGCAATCCACGTGCGCGTAGTGCCGGTTGGCCGTGCTGTATTCCACGTGCGACGTGGCGATCGTCAGGATCTTGGTTTCGTCACGGCGCCCCTGCGACTCGGACGCCTTGGCGACCTGATCGTACGACACAAACTTGCCCCAGCCCTTGTCGGCCGAAACCTTGGTCAGCGCCGCCGTAAGCGTGGTTTTGCCGTGGTCGATGTGGCCAATGGTGCCAACGTTGACGTGGGGTTTGGACCGATCGAATTTCTCTTTCGCCATGACTCGCCTTCGCTCGCTTGTTGAACGACGCCGGCCCCTTGCCGTCGTCGGATGTGTTACCTAACCCTAAACGTCCTTCGACTCGCGCGCGAACGGGTTTCACCCGTTCGATCGCTCGCTCAGGACACTCGACCAGTCGATGGCCCGCCACGAGCGAGCCATGCGGCTCGCCGGAGAAGGGCCGCACGGCGAGTCGAGTGGAGCTGATGACCGGGATTGAACCGGTGACCTCGTCCTTACCAAGGACGCGCTCTGCCAACTGAGCTACATCAGCCTTGGTTGCCCTTCGACTCGCATCGGCCGTCGCTGCGCTCAGTCCGATACTCGCTCAGGGCATTCGCCTCACCTGGCTTGCCATGAGCGAACCTGGCGGTTCGCGCAGCGAATCGCCAGGTGAGTCGAATGGAGCGGGAGACGGGGATCGAACCCGCGACCAACAGCTTGGAAGGCTGTGACTCTACCACTGAGTTACTCCCGCCTTCGGCTTCCAACTTCGTCCAACTCGCTCGCAAAATCTGCAAACTTCTCAGCTCTTCGGTCCGCCTTCGCGGCTTCGCCGCTCCGGCGCGACAATTTTTTGGCCTGCATCCCTCGCAAAAAAATTGGTGGGGAGGCAAGGATTCGAACCTTGGTAGCCGCATGGGCGGCAGATTTACAGTCTGCTGCGATTGACCGCTCCGCCACCTCCCCAAGTTTTCTTTTGGAATCCTTTGCGCTTCCGACTCATCCCCGCTGCTGTCGTACCCAGAAAAGATGGAGCTGGCGAAGGGATTTGAACCCCCGACCGGCTGATTACAAATCAGCTGCTCTACCGGGCTGAGCTACGCCAGCCTAAGCAAAAGGGAAATGCTAGCACTTCTCATGCCAGCAAAACAAGCGGAAGGGACACAACTCCTGTTCTACTCCGGAGTGCGAGCGGCAGAGCTTAGCTTTTCCCGCGCTCCGCGCGGGGCCGCTTCGCGGGCTGTTTTAGCCCTGCCTCCCCCGGCTTCGGCTCCGACGCTGCCTCACCGCCTCATATAAGACGACGGCAGTCGCGGCCGAAACATTGAGACTTCCCACGTGGCCAAGCATTGGAATACTGACCACCTGGTCGCACCGTTCCCTCACGAGCCTGCGCAGCCCGTGACCTTCAGCTCCCACGACGAGCGCTGTTGGAAGGGTGAGATCCCATTCATAGTAGGCCATTTTCGCCCCGGCGTCGAGGCCCACCGTCCAGACCCCGGCCTTCTTGAGCGCCTCGAGCGACCGGGCGATATTGACCACGTCGGCCACCGGCACGTGGTTGACCGCCCCGGCCGACGCCTTGGCCGCGGCCCCGTCGAGGGGCGCCGCGCGGCGTGTTTGCCTGACCACTCCCGTGCCGCCCGCCGCATCAACGCTTCTCAGGATCGCGCCGACGTTTTGCGGATCTTCGACCTCATCGAGCACCACGATCAGCGGCGCGCCGTTGTTCGTGTCGGCGAGCTCCTCGAGCGTGGCTTCCGTGCGCCGCTCGACGTTGGCCACCACTCCTTGATGCACGCCGCCCCTGGCCGCGTCTTCGAGCTCGTCGCGCGTCACGAACCGCACGCGCACGCTCTTGCGCGCGGCCTCTTCGAGCAGCCGCTGCAATCGATCGTCGGCTCGCTGCGCGACCAGCACTTCTCTCGCGCGGCCGGACTTGATCGCTTCGAGGACCGGATTGATCCCGTAGATGATCACCGCGACCGGATCATAGCCTGCCTAGCCGAAGCTCGAAGAGCGCAGGCGGGGTATCGGCAAGTTCGCGGTCCCGGTATTGAGGGTTGCGCCTGGCTCGCGCAATGAGCGAGACTCTGCGCCAACGTCTCATGGCCCTTGCGAGCGGCACTCGGCTCGGTCCCTACGAAGTGATCTCCGCCATTGGCGCCGGGGGCATGGGCGAGGTCTACAAGGCCCGCGACACGCGGCTCGACCGCAGTGTCGCCATCAAGATTCTGTCGTCAGAGGTCGCCGATGATGCCGAGCGCCGCGCGCGGTTCGAGCGCGAGGCACGCGCCGTGGCGATGCTCGATCATCCCAACGTCTGCGGCATCTTTGATATTGGCCACGCCGACGGAATTCATTACCTCGTGATGCCGTACCTCGAGGGCGAGACCCTCGCCGCGCGCCTGGCGAAAGGCGCCTTGCCGTTCGCGGAGGCAATGCGAATCGCGATCGACCTGTGCAACGCGCTTCACAGCGCGCACAAGGTCGGCGTCACCCACCGCGATTTGAAACCGGCCAACGTGTTTCTCGTCCGGCGCGGGCGCGCCACCGAAGTCAAACTGCTCGATTTTGGACTCGCGAAACTGCGTCCTTCCTCGGGGGCGATCTCGCTGTCGACGATGGAGCACCAGGCCACCACTCAGGGCACGACGCGTGGGACTTTGCTCGGCACGTTTCACTACATGTCGCCGGAGCAGCTGGAAGGCCGTGATGCGGATGCGCGCAGCGACGTTTGGGCGCTGGGGGTCGTCATTTACGAAATGATTACCGGCGCCAAACCCTTCTCCGGCGAGAGTGCTGCAAGCGTCATCGGCTCGATCCTCAAGGATCAGCCCTCACCGCCGTCGAGCCGTCAGCCGCTGACGCCGCAGGCGCTCGACCGCGTGATCGACGCCTGCCTCGCCAAGGACCCGGATGAACGCTGGCAGTCGGCGGCGGACCTGTCACGTGAGCTGCAATGGATCGGCACGGGCGATCGAACCAGCAGCGCGCCCGCGCGAACCGCCACGAATCGATTCGTGCTGCCGGCGGCGATTGTGGTCGCCGCTGTGGTCGGAAGCGTCACGGGCTGGCTCGCCCAGCGGTTGGTCTCCGAGGCCGCGCCGCACACCAATGCCGGGCCGGTCGTCTTTACTCTCGATGCGCCGGAGGGCATGGCGCTCGCCGGACCAGCGGCGTCAACCTCAGTGCCCCAACTGACGTTGTCGCCTGACGGCGAAAAACTGATCGCCGTGGTGTCCGACGCCCAGGGGCGAACGCACCTGTGGTTGCGGCACCTCGACAACCTGGCCGGTGTGCTGTTGCCCGGCACCGAAAATGCCGTGGATCCCTTTTGGGCGCCTGATAACGAAGGTCCCAATGAACGTAAAGCCGACCCCGATCACCGTGGTGCTAAACTGGCCGGCGTTATTGATCAGGAACTGAGCCGTTACGACGCGATCGGGTGAAGGGGCACCACACCGCCGTCGCCCAAAGCGTTCATCGTCGGCGGCGGCGCTGTCGCTTGTAGTCATAGGCCTCGTCGTAGTCGACGACGCCGAACAGGTCGAGGGCCCGGACCTGTTTTCGGCGCGCAACGTACTCCACGAGCGCTCGCAGGTTGATGGCCATCGCTACCCATCATGTTACCCATCGCAGTGTGTATTCGGTCCTCGACGGCGCTCGCCGCTGAAGAGCCCGCTCGCCCCGGCCGATAAGCCGGCTCGTGACGACCGCGCCTCCGCCCGTGGGCGCCGCTGCCCAGGACGACACGAAGCTTCGCAAGCTGGCCAAGCTGGACGACAACCGTCCGCTCAGCCCGTCGGAGTTGTATCGCGCGCTGAACGATGCCCTGGACGAGGGCTACGAACTGTTCGATCTCAGCAACCGCGAAGCGCGCTTCGCCCTGATCCTGATGGGCGGCCTCAACGCGGCGCTCGTGATCATCGCCTCGCAACCCAACCTGCGCGAGCAGCTCTCACCGGTCGAACGCCAGATCGAAGGGGGCATCATCGGCGTCTATGCGCTGTTCGCGCTCGCGTTTCTCCTGCAGGCGATTGCCGCGCTGCGGCCCGGCCAATACCGCCCCCAGCTGAAGCGCTGGCCGCGCGAGCGCGGTGATCTCCCGAAGGGCGTGCGCTACTTCGAGGACATCGTCACGCGCGACACCACCGAGCACTGGGAGGCGTGGCGGGACGTCACGTTGCGCGAATTGAACGCCGAGCTCGCCGTGCAGGTGCACAGCCTGGCCCTGAAGAACAACTCCCGCAAGACGGCCCTGAAGCGTCTCTATAGCAGCCTCCGGATCATGACCATCGTGTTCTCCGCGATTCTGGTACTGTTTGTCGTCTTTACACTCACCTGAACAGCGGCTACAGTTTGCGCGGAAGCGAGAGGGCACATGGACATTCCGAAACGTACGGACAACGACAGCGAACTGCCCGGCACCGCAGACGTGGTGACGACCGACAGCGGCGTGATCGACCTCGGCCCGCTAGACTTGGCTACGCCTGAAGTGGCGCCAGTCGTCGCCCGGCCGGCGGCCCCGCGCGCGGCGCGGCCGAAAAAGGCCGCGAAGAAACGCGCCAGGGCCGCCAAGAAGACGGTGGCCAGGAAGAAGGCTGGCAGGAAGGCCGGGAAGAAAAAGGCCGGGAAGAGCCAGGCCTCCAAGAGGCGCAAGGCCGTCAAGAAGAGCAAGAAAGCCAAGAAGACCGCGAAGCGCCGCGCCTCCAAGAAGCGCTAGCCGCCTTCGCCTTACTGTTTCTGCGCGGCGAGCTCGGCCGCGTCGTAGACGCGTCCGTTCGCGATCACCTTCTTCACCTTGTAGGTGCTGGAGATGTTCGCGAGCGGATCGCCGTCGATCGCGATCAGATCCGCGAGCTTGCCGGGCTCGATCGTGCCCGCCTCGAGGTTCAGCGCCTTCGCCGGATTCACGGTGGCGGTCTTGAGCGCGTCGAATGCCGACATGCCGGCCATCGTGTACGACATCAACTCGCCGTGGATGTTGATCGCGTTGGGCGTGTCGGTGCCGGCCACGACGAGGCCGCCGGCTTTCATGATGTCGATCACCATCTTGCCGCTGCCCGCCCGCGGATCGCCGCCGCCGCCCGGGGTGGCCGAGGCCGGCTGCGCCGCGACCTGGCGCTGGATCCACTGCGGGTAAAGCGCGAAGCGGGGATCCTTCTTGAGCGCCGGATCGTTCTCGAACAGCGTGCGCGCACCGAAACCGGAGATCATCGGACAGAAAATCCGCTGGCTCTTGCCGAACAGCTGCACGACATCTTCGTAGGCGGTTTGCAGCGTCGCCTGTTTGGGCGAGTAGCCGCGGCGGCTGGTCGCCGCGGTGTGTTCGGTATTGTCCACGCCGACCATCGCGGCCGGGAAGATCTCGTGGGTCGCCACCGGAATGCCGTTGGCGTGCGCGAACTCGACCATCCGCTGCTGCTGCAGATCGGGTAACCGCACGTAGCTCTTGATCGGATCGTGCTGGAGCACTCTGGCGCGCTCGAGCTCCATCTCGAACTGGCTGACGCTCGAGATCGCGATGCCCATCTTGTAGTAGACGCGGTTCCATTCCATCAGGTACCCGGTGCCGAACACGCGGGGACCCGGACGCACGCCGGCCTCGTTGGCTTCACGATCCTCAACGGCTTCGTACGGCGTATTGCCCGGGCTCCGAACCGTCGTCACGCCGAACGCCAGCCAGGCGCGGCCCTGCGCGGCACCGAAGTCCTTCTGCAAGTGCGAGTGGAATTCCATCAAGCCGGGCATCACGGTGAGGTTCGACGCATCAACCATCTCGGCCTTCAGGTGATGCCGATCCGCGTGCGGCACCACCGACGTGATCCGGTTGCCGGTGATCACCACGTCCACGTTCGATCGCGGCGTCGCCGTCTTCATGTCGAGCAACGTGCCCGCATGCACCACGACGCGCGTCTTGGGAATGGCGGGCGTCCAGGTCAGATTGAACGGCACCGTCCGGGTGTCGCCGGTCTCGATGTCGACGATGCGGAGCTGATCGAGAGATTGGTACAGGATGTGGCGCGAGTCGCCCTGCCAGCTTGGCGCGTGCGCGCTTTCCGAGGTGACGCGGCGCGGCGGCCCCAGCGGCTCGCCGCTCGGCGCCACCGGCCACACCGCCAGCACGCCTTCGTAGATCGCCGCCATCTTGGAGCCGTCCGGCGACCACACCGGACCGCCGCCGCCACGCGAATCGATCGACAGCAGCGGGATCGGCGCATACCATTTCACGTCGCCGCCGGTGGCGGCGATCGTCTGCACCTGGTTGGTGCCTTCGCGGAACCGCACCGTCATCGGCCTGATGCCGGCGAGCGCCACGCGCCGGCCATCCGGCGACCACGTCGGCGTGCCCGGTTGCGGCAGGGTATCGTGAATCTTCATCACCTTGCCGGAATCGAGGTCGAGGATCGACATCTCGGCCACGCGCCACATGCCGTCGACGTTGAAGAACGCGATGCGCTTGCCGTCCGGCGAAAACGAGGCCCCTTGCGGCTGGGTCGTCAGGTTGGTGACCCGGCGCACCTGGCCGCCGCCGCCGATCTCGCGAATCCACAGTTGCAGGTGCGTGCTGTCCCGGTCTGACGAGTAGACCAGCAACTTGCCATCCGGCGACCACGACGGATCGGTATCGAGGGCGGCGTCCCTGGTGAGGTTGATCGCCGCGCCGCCACTGGTCGGCATCAGCCAGATGTCGCCGATGGCGGCAAAGGCGATCTGCGACCCGTCAGGGGAAATCACCGGCCGCACGATGCCCAGCGTCTTGCGCGGCGTCGTCGAGGTGAAGTCGCGGGCCCGGCGCGTGTACTGGGACGCGGCGAGGGTCACCGGCATCGTGGCGGTGAACTCGATCGTCTGCATCGGCAGGCCGGCGGTGGAGCGCCGCCGGATCTTGCCATCCGACACATAGAGAAATTCGGTGCTCGAGGCCCACGAGGGGCGGAACGCGAAGACGTTCTCGTCGCCGGTCGCGGGTTTGCCGTCGATCTCCAGGCGGGTCCGCCGGCTTTCGGTGACGTGATAGACCAGCTGGCCGCCTGGGCCCCACGACGGCGCCTCGAGGCGCGCGCCCTTGACCGATCGCACTCTATGCTCGCCGCCGCTCCGCAGGTGCATGCTCCACAGGGACTCGTAGTTGTCCCGGGAGGACGCGTAGACAATCTCGTCGTCGTCGGGCGACCAGGTCGGCATGAAGTCTTCGCTCGGGCCTTTCGTGACCTGCCTGAACTCGCCGTTACGCGTGTCGAGGATCCAGATGTTGTAATCGCTGCCGAGCGGGTTGCCGCGGTCCGACGAGAACGCCACCCTGGTGCCGTCGTGCGACCAGATCGGCTCGCGGTCGTCGAAGGCGCCCCACGTCACCTTCTTCTGATTGCTGCCGTCGGCATTCACCGACCAGATGTCGTAGCCGCCGTCACGGTAGGCAAAGAACGTGATGGTGCCGCCGTCGGGCGTCCACATCGGCTGCCGCGCGTCGTTGAAGACGTCGGTGATGCGCTTCATCTCGCCGCCGCCAGCCGGCATGGTCCAGATGCTGCCCTGCATGTCGGTGGCGATGGTTCGTCCGTCGGGCGAGATCGCCACGGACATCGAGGTGCCCTCACGAACGGTGACGTCGACGGACACGGGCTTGGCCGCGGGTGTGGCGGCACGGCGGGGCGCCTGCCCGCCGACGCTGCCGAAGGCAGCTCCGGCGCGGTCGCGCCGAAGCTCGCCGACAGTCGCACGAGCGGAGGCGGACGCGGCGAGCAAGGACAGGCCTCCGACACCGACCATCAACACGCCAACGGCGATGGCTTGTTTCATGGGGCGCATATTAGTCCACCGATTACGCGGATGACACGGATTAGTTCGCGGCGGGGGCGGTGAGCGTCGATTCGTCCGCGGCCTGCGGCCGCGGCGAGAACAGGGCGAGGCTCAGAAATGAGTCCGCATGCACTAACTCAAGACTCATTTCTGACGCCTCGTCCTGTTCTCGTCGCCGCCCGGCGAAGCCGGCGAAGCCGGGCGCTGACGAATCGACGACGCATCCGTGAAATCCGTGAAATCCGTGGATGACTCACAGCAGTGCCGCGATCGCGCCGGCGCGCTGCTGACACGAAACTACATTGGCCAGACCAGGCAGGTTCACGGCGCGTTCAATCGCCGGCACAATCGAGTCGAGCTCGGGCCCCTCCGAGGCGCCGGTCAGAATGAGGCGGATCGGGTGAAACAGCGCCTTCCCTTTCTGCCCGGTCTTGTCCTTCACCCGATTGGCCGCGGCTCGGAACGTTTCTTTGTCCACGAGCCGGGTCATATTCGCCAGTTCTTCGGCAAGCGCGCGTGCCACGGCGGTCGCGCCCGGCTCGCGAAGTTCCTTCGCGAGTTCCGGCTGCGCCATCGTCGCGTCAGCGCTGAACGTAAACACGGTGTGAAGGCGATCGGCGAGCTGCGGCAGGCGATCGATCGATGCCGCCATACTCGGCAGCACCGATTCGAGCCACGCGCGTGATTCGGTTGAGAGCTCCCCCACGATCTGCCCTCGCTCGCGCAGGTACCGCTCGGCGAGCGACGACAATCGATCCGGCGCGCACAATTTCAGGTAATGGCGATTCGCCCAGGCGAGCTTGTCTTCGTCGAACACGCCGGCGCTGTGCGCGACGCTCTCGAGGCGGAATCGCCGAGCCAGCTCATCGGCCGGCAGCAACTCCTCGTTCTGTCCGGGCGACCATCCAATCAACGCCAGGTAGTTGACGAGGGCCTCCGGCAAATAGCCCTTCTCGCGAAATTCCCTGACCGACGTGGCGCCGTGCCGTTTCGACAGCGGCGCGTGGTCGGGGCCCAACACCAGCGAGAGGTGCGCAAACACCGGCGGCGTGTAACCGAACGCCTCGTAGAGCAGGATCTGCCGCGGCGTATTGGAAATGTGATCCTCGCCGCGAATCACGTGCGTCACCTCCATCAACGCATCGTCGATGACGACGGCGAAGTTGTAGGCGGGGATGCCGTCGGCGCGCACGAGCACGGGGTCGCCGATCACGTCGGTGTGAAACGTCACCTCGCCGCGGACCACGTCGTTGAAGGTGACGTGGCGTCCTTCGGGCACCTTGAGGCGCACCACCGGCTTTTCACCCGCGGCCATTCGACGGGCGGCTTCCTCGGAGGGAATGTTGCGACAAGTGCCGGCGTATTTCGGGGGCAAGCCTGCGGCGAGTTGCGCCTTGCGGTGCGCTTCGAGTGTCTCCGGCGAGCAGAAGCAGTGATACCCCGTGCCCTCGGCCAGCAGCCGACGCGTGTGATCGACGTAGGACTGCAGGCGTTCGGTCTGCCGGTAGGGGCCGTAGGGGCCGCCCACGTCGACGCCTTCGTCCCACTGCAGCCCCATCCACCGCAGATCGTCGAGGATGGCTTGTTCGGAGTCGCGCGTCGAGCGCTCGAGATCGGTGTCTTCGATGCGGAGGATGAAGGTGCCGTGCTGGCCGCGGGCCAGCAGCCAGTTGAACAGCGCCGTCCTGGCGTTGCCGACGTGCAATTGCCCGGTCGGAGATGGCGCGAAACGGACCCGCATCCCCAAATGGTATCCTCTGCGGGCGCCTGGAATCTCACGTGACACGGAGGACATGAATGAAACGCATTGTTTTGATCGGCGTTGGACTACTGGCGCTGTCGGCCAGCGGTAGCGCGCAGGCCCCGGCAGCGAACATCGACACGGCCCTGCTCGCGGCGCCCCGCAACGCACGCGATGGCGCCATGGTCATCAAGTGGAAGGCCGACGGCACCTACGACACGCTGCGGCCCGGCACCAACCGCCTGGTGTGCTACGACCAGTCGGGCGAACCCGGTGAACAGCCGTTCGCGGTGCAGTGCACGAGCGTCGGCAATCTCGATCGCGTGAAGCAGAACAAGGAATACGAGCGGAAGGAAGCCGACCGCAAAGTGCGTGAAGCGATGTTCGCCGAGCTCGAGAAGGCCGGCACGCGCGTGAAGCCGGAATTCGGCTCGGTGTGGTACACGATGAACGGCAAGGATCAAGCGACGGCACGGCTGCACGTGACCATCGCGGTGCCGGGCGCGACGACCGCGTCGTTGGGCCTGCCCGACAACCCGAAGATGGGCGGCGCGTGGATCATGAATGCGGGCACGTCCACGGCCCACATCATGACGCCGGGATCGTAGGGGAAAACACGAGGGCTTGAGGGCTTGGGGACTTGAGGGCTTGAGATAAATTTCGTCAAGCCCTCAAGACCTCAGGACCTCAAGCCCTCCAGAAGTGCTACCGCGTGGCA
The DNA here is from genome assembly GCA_964513235.1 of uncultured Acidobacterium sp. GTDB lineage: Bacteria > Acidobacteriota > Vicinamibacteria > Vicinamibacterales > UBA2999 > 12-FULL-67-14b. The sequence goes on along the minus strand of CAZEMI010000280.1, from coordinate 6,685 downwards.
GGCCATGGATTCGCCACGGCCCATGCTGTCCACACCTTCGTTGGTCTTGCCCTTCACGCTGACGGCGCCGGCGTCCACGCCGAGCGCCGCGGCGAGATTCGCGCGCATCGCCTCGAGATACGGCAGCAGCTTGGGGCGTTGCGCGATCACCGTGACGTCCACGTTCGACACGCGATAACCGGCCTCGCGCACGCGCGCCATCGCCGCCTCGAGCAGCGCGAGGCTGTGGGCGCCTGTCCACGTCGGATCGGTGTCTGGAAACAACCGGCCGATGTCGCCCGCACCCGCGGCGCCCAGCACCGCATCGGTCACCGCGTGACAGACGATGTCCGCATCCGAGTGGCCGTCGAGACCGAGTTCGAACGCAATCGTGACACCGGCGAGAATCAACGGCCGCCCCGCGACCAGTCGGTGAAGGTCGTAGCCATGGCCAATGCGCATCAGGCCGTCGGGCACCCCATGATGGAGTGCCGCTCCCCGCGCCGCCGCCAGATCGTCCGGCGTGGTGATCTTCACGTTGCGCACCTCGCCCTCGACCAGGTGAACGGGAAGGCCTAGCCTCTCCACGAGCATCGCCTCGTCGGTGGCGTCGATCGCCGTCCCTGCCGCGAGCGCGCGCGCGAGCACGTCGCGGCGAAAGGCCTGCGGCGTTTGGGCGAGGAATACGGTGTCTCGCGGAATCGTCGCGCGAATCGGGCGTGAGCCGTCGCGATCGGGATCGCCGGCCTGCTTGACGGTGTCGCGCACGGGCATCGCGGCGATGGCCGCGCCATGCGCGTGCGCCGCGTCCACCGTCCGTGCGATCAGATCGGCGGTGACAAACGGGCGCGCCGCATCGTGAATCACGATCACGTCGGCATCACGAGACGCCCTGGCCAAACCGTTCGCCACTGAATCCTGCCGGCGCGCGCCGCCGGCGACAAAGGCGAGCGGCTTCGACGTCAATCCAGTCCAGTTCTTCGCGACGCTATCAACGTGTTCGGCCGGCAGCGCCACGACGATCTCGTCGATGCGCTCACTGGAGGCCAAGGCGGCCACGCTCATCTCCAGGATGGAACGGCCGCCGATGTCGAGAAACTGTTTGGGCTCATCGCCGCCGACACGGACTCCGCGTCCGCCGGCGGCAACGATGGCGGCCGTAAAGGACATGAACCGGAGGAAGTCTATCAAGACTAAAGACTTGGGCTTGACCAAAAGTGCATGCAATGTGCATAATGCATGCATGAGCAGCAAGACAATCTCATTGAAAACTGAAGCCTACGAACGGTTGAGGTCGGCCAGACGTTATCCCACCGAGTCGTTCAGCGAGGTTGTGCTCCGGGCGACCTGGCCTGAAGACACGATTACGGCGAGGGACTTGAAGCGGTTGTACAAGTCTGGACCCCGCCTGCCAAAGGGCTCGGCCGATCTGCTCGAGGAATTCCAGCGCCTCGACGCACCGCCGGTCGATAAATGGGCGAAAACCTGATTCTGGACACCACGTTCCTGATCGACCTCGAGCGCGAGCAGGAACGCGGTCGTCCCGGTCGAGCGCTCGCGTTCCTCGATGCGCACGAGGAAGCGCGGCTTTACCTGACATTCACGATCGCCGGCGAGTTGGGCGCTGGCCAGTCGCTCGCGCGTCGCGATACGTGGGAGTCGTTCCTCGGCCCGTTCTATCTCTTGCCCTCCAGTCCCGATGTGTCCTGGGAATATGCGCGAGCCTTCCGCTATCTGAAGAAGAGCGGTCAGCTGATCGGCGCGAACGACTTGTGGATCGCGGCGACCGCGGTCGCCTATGGCATGCCGTTGGTGACCGCGAACCACAAGGACTTCGTCCGCGTTCCAGGTCTCGACGTCAGGCGGTACTAGCGCTAAGGCTGGTGCGGAGCGCTCTTGTAGTGTTCCGCGAGCAGGTCGCGTCCCCAATCGCCCTTGAAGTCGCGCCACACCTGGTGGATGTGATTTGCGTTGTTCTGCGTGTTGTCGAACTCGATCAGGAAGCTCGGCCCCTGCACGCGGTAGTAGTGCCCCTGGCCTTTCTCGGTGCCGCCCATCCACGCAAACTTGACGCCGGTGAGCGCGGTCTTCGCGCGGGCCACCCGATCGCGCGCGATCGGATCGGTCTGCGCGCCGGCATGTTCCTCAATCAGTTTGAGCAGCGCCGCCTGCTGCGCCGCGTTCAATTGCGAGAACGCCAGCCCGCGATCCTCCTGGATGGCCGCTTCGCGGGTGTTGGTCGTGAGAATGTCGTTCGGTGATTTGGGATCGATCACGGCCATCTGCCGCTGCGCAGGATCGAGCGATCGCAGCAGATCGAAGCCGAGGTCCTCCTCGGTGGCGAGCGCACGGAGGCCGTTCTTCGCGCCCTGCCGCACCTCCGCCGGGTTCGCGCCGAAAAACTGCGGCGTGGTCGCCATCGCCGTCCCATTGACGACGGTCCAGTTCTGCGAGAGGTGGTGGCCTTCGTATCGCCAGCCCCATGTGGACCTGGCGTCGGGCTGGCCGAAGATCGAGAAGTAATACAACTCGCGGTCGCGTTGGGTGGGATTGCCGCCCATCTCGACCAGCACATCCTCGAGCGACCGGATCGTTTCCGCCTTGGTGTAGCCCTTTTCGCTAAGGCCGCTGCGGAGGAGGTTCATCGCGAGCTTGCGTTGCGGCTCGGTCATCGCCTTGAGGGTGAGGCCTTTGCGCGGCACCGGCGTGTAGAACCAGACGAAGCGCTCTTCCGCATTGAACGGGAACTGGGCAACGGCTCTCTGCTCGGCCGTCAGGGAATCCATGAACGCGCGGGCCGCGGCCGTCATCCCCGGCGGTGGCGCGGGGGGCGGCGTGCGCGCGATGAGCCCGATTCCAGTACCAACCAGCAGCACGAGGACGATGATGCGGCGCATGGCTACCTCCGTTAGGCGGATTATACGCATATAGAATTGGATCCACATGCGAGAAGCCGTCATCGTTGCGAGCAGCCGCACGCCGCTCGCCAAGTCCCATCGCGGATCGTTCAACATGACGCGGCCCGACGACTTGGCCGCGCACTGCATCACCGACACGCTTCGCAAGGTGCCGGCGGTAGGCGCCGCCGAGGTCGAAGAAGTCATCCTGGGCTGCGGTCAGCCGCACGGGCCGCAGGGCCACAACGTGGCACGGGTCGCGGCGCTGCGCGCCGGACTGCCGGTCACCACCGCCGGCCTCACCGTGAACCGCTTCTGCAATTCCGGCCTCCAGGCCATCGTCCAGGCGGCGCACATGGTGGTGAGCGAAGGGGTGGAGACCGCGATCGGCGGCGGCGTCGAGTCGATCACCATGATGCAGCGCGACAACTCACCCAATCCGGTGGTGAAGGAACAACACCCCGGGCTTTACATGGTGATGGGTGAAACGGCGGAAGTAGTCGCGAAGCGCTATCAGGTGTCGCGCGAGGCGCAGGACGAATATTCATTGATCAGCCAGCAACGTGTCGCTCGCGCGCAGCAGGATGGGTTCTTGTCGGGGGAGATCGCCCCGATCGAAGTCACGCGCGGCGTCCTCGACAGGAAGTCGGGCGACAAGGTCGGTGAAGAGAAGGCGCGCGTCGATCACGACGAGTGCAACCGTCCGGAGACGACGCTGGAGGGTCTGCGCAAGCTGGCGCCGGTGTTCGATACCACCAGCGGGAAAGGCAGCGTCACGGCCGGCAACTCCTCGCAGTTATCGGATGGCGCCTCGGCCACGCTGGTGATGTCGATGGATCGCGCGAACGCGCTCGGCGTGACACCGCTGCTGGTGTTTCGCGGCTACGCGGTGGCCGGCTGCGAGCCCGACGAAATGGGCATCGGCCCGGTCTACGCGGTGCCGAAACTGCTGAAGAAGCACGGCCTGAAGGTGGACGACATCGACGTGTGGGAGCTCAACGAAGCCTTCGCGTCGCAGGTGATCTATTGCCGCGATCGACTGGGCATTGCGATGGACCGTCTCAACCTCAATGGCGGGTCGATTGCGATCGGCCACCCGTTCGGCATGACCGGCTCGCGCCTGGTCGGCACGATCGCCAACGAAATGCAGCGGCGCAAGGCCCGCTACGGAGTGGTCACCATGTGTGTGGGCGGCGGCCAGGGCGCCGCGGCGCTCTTCGAACGAGCCTGACAAAATGTTAGCCGTGAAAACCTTTGCCTTCAGCGACGAGCTTTTCGAGGAGCGCCGCCGGCTTCCAGTAATCGCCGAACTGTTCGCGATATGCGTTGACGCGGGCGAGCACGGTCGGCAGGCCCACGGTGTCGGCATAGAACATCGGGCCGCCGACGTGCCGCGGATAGCCGAAGCCGTAGCAATAGACCGCATCGATATCGCTGGCCCGCGTGGCATAGCCCTCTTCGAGGACGCGGGCGCCTTCGTTGGCGAGCGCCGTCATGATGCGCGCGATGATCTCGTCGTCGGCCACCGTGTGCCGGGTGATGCCGCGCTTGGCCGCTTCTTCCGCGGCAATCTGATCGACCACCGGATCGTGAATGCGATCGCGGCTGCCCTTTTCGTACCTGTACCAGCCCGCGCCGGTCTTCTGGCCGTAACGGCCCATCTCGTATAACCGATCGGGCACGGCCGACTGCGGGCCCTCCGCGCGCGTCTTGCCGATCGACTTGAGGAACTGGCGAATGCGCCAGCCGACATCGATGCCGGCAATGTCCTGCATGCCGAACGGTCCCACCGGCATCCCGAAGTCCGTCATCGCCTTGTCGATCTGCGGCACGGTGGCGCCCTCTTCGAGCAGCAGCAGCGCTTCGCGCATGTAATACGCGAGCATCCGGTTGGCGACGAACGCGAAGCAGTTGCCGACCACGACGCCAATCTTGCCGAGCCGTTTGGCGAGCGCGAGCGAGGTGGCGATGGTTTCCTTGTCGGTGTCGCGGCCCCGCACGATCTCCAGCAGCTTCATCACGTTGGCCGGGCTGAAGAAGTGATGACCAATCACTCTCTGCGGCCGGCCGCTCGCCTTGGCAAACTCGTCGATGTCGAGCGTCGACGTGTTCGACGCGAGAATACAGGCCGGTTTCGTGATCCGCCCCAGATCCGCGAAGATCTGCTTCTTCAGATTCATGTCTTCGAACGCCGCTTCGACGACGATGTCGACCTGGTCGAAGCCGTCGTGGGTGGTCGTCGGCGTGATCAGGGCGATCGTTTTCTCGAGAGCCTCTGGCGTCATGCGTCCCTTGGCCACGGTCGACTCGTAGTTCTTGCGAATGGTGGCCAGGCCGCGCTGCACCGCCGCGTCGTCCACATCCTTGAGCCACACGGGAATGCCGGCGTTGGCGTAGGCCATGGCGATGCCACCGCCCATGGTGCCGGCGCCGATCACCGCGGCCCGCTCGATCTTCGTGACCGGCGTGTCTTTCGGCACGTCGGGCACCTTGGCGGCCTCGCGATCGGCGAAGAACATGTGCACGAGCGCGCGCGACTCACTCGAGGTCACGCACTCCGCAAACAGCTCGCGCTCGCGTTTGGAGCCCTCTTCGAAATCGAGCGTGAACGCCCCTTCGATCGCGTCGACGGCCCTGAACGGCGCCGTCACGCCTTTTGCCGTCCTGGCCAGTGCCTCCCGCGCCGCCCCGCATGCGGAAACGCACGTGTCATCCGCAATCTTCTTGGTCAGCTCGCGGGTCTTTCGAACACCCATCGATGTGGCCGTCGACTTCGCGAACCTGACGGCCTCGGTCAACAGGTCATCATGCCAGACGCGATCGACGATGCCCGCCCGCAGCGCCTTGGACGCGGTCACGGGCTTCCCGGCCGTGCACATTTCAATGGCGAGCTCCGCGCCGCACAGCCGCGGCAGGCGTTGCGTGCCGCCGGCCCCCGGAATGATGCCGAGCAGCACTTCCGGCTGGCCAACCTTCGCATCGTCTGCCATCACGCGGTAATGGCACGACATGGCAATCTCCAGACCGCCGCCAAGTGCGTTGCCATGGATCGCCGCCACGGTCGGCTTCTGAGAATCTTCGATGCGCTTGAGCCGCGCGTGCGTGTTCTGCGAACGCTCCAGCAATTGCTCGCGTGTTTTCAGCGTGCCGAAGATCTTGATGTCGGCGCCTGCCACGAACGTGGACCCGGCGCCAATCAACACGATCGCATCGACGTCCGCGGCGTTGTTGGCGCGGGCCACCTGCTCTTCGATGCCTTCGAGCACGCCGGGACCCATCGCGTTGACGGGCGGATTATCGATCGTGAGAACGGCGACGCGATCGCGGACTTCGTAGTGAATGAGTTCGGGCATATCGGGGCTTGTGGCTTGGGGCTTGGGGCTTGGGGCTTGGGACTTGGGGCTTGGGTTTTGGGCTAATCAACCTGTGCGAGACGGAGCGGCAGGAACTTGCCGCCAACCACGTGGGCAGCGACCGTCACCTGCTTGAGATGCCCGTTGGCCTCGACGCCAAGCAGCTCCGAAGGTTTGAATTCGTCGGGCAAGGTCGCCGCGGCCTCGTCGGCCTTGGCGTGAATCGCCTTCGCGTCGGTCGTCGTGCCGGCCAGCTCCATGGCGCGCGCGAGAATCCGCATCGCGCCGTAGGTCAGGCTGACCTCGCGCGGCGGATCGCGATCCGCGCCCTTCTTCTGGCGATACTTCTCGACGAACTTCGCGGCGCGAAAGTCGGGATGGTGCACCATCGGCATCACGCCGACGGAGTTCTCGAGCATTGCCATCGGCACCAGTTGGTTCATCTCCTCGAACTTC
>CAZEMI010000279.1:0-9447 GCA_964513235.1 uncultured Acidobacterium sp. | reverse complement strand
ACTGACCGGCGCGCCAGGCGCCGCGCCACCGAGCGCCTCACCGGAATCCATTCTCATCATCGGCGGCGGCGCGGCAGGGTCGGCCGCGGCGGACATGGTCCGCCGTGAAGGATTCAAAGGTCCTGTCACGATCGTCAGCGCCGATACGGATCTTCCCGTCGATCGACCGAACCTATCGAAGGATTATCTTGCTGGGGAAGCGCAGGATGACTGGCTGCCGATATGGTCGAAGGAGCAATACGCAGAGCGCAAGATCGAGCTCGTGCTCGGGCGTCGTGCGACGGCGCTCGATCCGAAAACGCGGACGTTGGGCCTCGACGACGGTTCGAAGCGATCGTACGGATCCCTGCTGATCGCAACCGGCGCCGATCCGGTGCATCTGCCAATTCCCGGCGCGACGCAAGTCCCGGTCTTTTACCTTCGCTCGTGGGCAGACAGCCGCGCGATCGTCGCGAAAGCGACCGGCGCCGCACGTGCCGTGGTCATCGGCGCGAGCTTCATCGGTCTTGAAGTGTCCGCGTCGTTGCGCAAGCGCGGCATCGAGGTTGACGTCGTCGCTCCCGACACGCTCCCGCTCGAACACGTGATGGGCGCGGAGCTTGGACGTGTCGTGCAAGCGACTCACGAATCGAACGGCGTGCGGTTCCATCTCGGCCAGACCGTCGCATCGGTCAACGGTCGCACCGTCACGTTGAGCGGCGGCGATACACTCGACGCCGACTTCATCGTCGTCGGAGTCGGCGTTCGTCCCGCCCTCGCGCTCGCGGAAGCAGCAGGTCTCTCGATCGATAAGGGCATCGTCGTCAACGAGTACCTCGAGACCAGCGCGCCCAACGTGTTTGCCGCCGGCGACAACGCGCGCTGGCCGGACCCGCACACTGGCAAGAACATTCGCGTCGAACATTGGGTGGTGGCGCAACGCCAGGGGCAGACGGCGGCACGCAACATGCTCGGCGGGCGCGAGCGGTTCGACGCGGTGCCGTTCTTCTGGAGCCGCCACTTCGACGTCGCGATTTCCTACGTTGGTCATGCAGACCGGTGGGACAACGTGGTCATCGACGGCTCGCCTGCAGAGAAGAACTGCACGGTGACCTACTCACTTGCCGGCACGACGCTCGCGGTGGCGACGATTGGACGTCAACGCGAGAGTCTGGTCGCCGAAACCGAACTCGAACGGATGCACACTTCCCCTGCAGGCTAGTTGAACGGCGGGAGTTGCGCCCGCTGAGCAGGACCGAAGATCCTACTCACCCCGACAGCCTTACGCCGCGGGATGCCTGCGCGCGCGGCCTTCACGAGCCTGACGAACGCGCAAGTGTTTCGCGCGCCGTACGAGCATTGCGGGCGACGAGTAAGAACCCTTTGCCCGCGGCTGCGCCCTCAATAGCAGCCAATTCGGCGGCGGCGCCCGCTTGGCCGGCTTTTGCGAAGTCCACGGCTCGCGCCAGTCTTGCTTCAAACATGATGTCCCACAGCTCGAACTTCGTGGCTGTGGCGACAATCTTTGACAGTTCTCGCTCCATCGTTCGGCCCTGGGCCGCGTGAACCATCGCCGCCGCGAGGCTGAGTGCGAGTTGCTCCGCCGGTGTGTCCGCATTGCCAAGCGTTTTCTGGGCGCGGCGGATGCTCTCGCTTGCCTCTGCGAGGTCTCCGGCGGCGAGCTGGGCCAGCGCCATCACGCGGAGCGCCACTGCTTGCTCGAGAGGATTGTGCGTGTCCAGCTCGGTGACCGCCTGTCGCGCTATTGCGCCGGCGCGAACCGCGTCGCCCTGCGCGAGGAACGTTCTCGCCAATGCGGCCCGTGTTATAGCGGCTTCGACGTTCTGACCAATTGCCGTTTGCGTTGCTAGTGCTTCTTCGAGACGGGTCTGGGCAGCCGGGAGCTCGCCGCGGTGGTACAACACCGCCGCGACGTGACGCAGGGTTGCAGACGCTCGCACATCGCCGGTGGCGCGCCGCAGCCCAAGCGATTCGTCGTAGACGCGCGTGGCTTCGTCGAACTCACCCTGCGGCACCAACGCATTGCCGATGTTGTCCAGCGCCTCTGCGATGCCAGGCTTGTCACCGGTCGCGCGTCTGATCGCCAATGATTGCCGGTAGAAATGCCCTGCTGAACGGAGGTCACCCTGAAGCTCGTTCACCGCGCCAAGGTTACTGAGCAACTGCGCGATCAGCGTGCGATCCTCAATGGCGTGACCGATCGGGAGTGCTTCGTTGAAAGCTCGGGCAGCGCCCGCGAGATCGCCACGGCGCTGAAGCAGCGCCGCCAGGTTGTTCAGCGACACGGCGACGCCCCGGTTGTCGCCGATGCTGCGGCGAATCGCCAGCGCCTGTAAATACATCGCCTGTGCTTCGCCCTTCCGGCCGCGCGTGAAGAGCACGTTGGCCAGGCCATTCACTGCGTTCGCGGTGCCGCCCTGATCGCCGCCGGCCGCAAACAGGTCCCTCGCCCGGGCGAGCTTTTCGGCGGCGGCATCCAGCTGACCCAGCTGACGCAGGGCGATTCCCTGCGACACGTAAGCTCGCGCAGTCAGCAGTCGCATGCCGCGTTCCGACGCTCGCGCTTCTGCCTGCTCCGCCGCAGACAACTGCCGACGCAAATCCGAAATGGCCGCCGCGGCATTCGCCTCAGCCAGATCCACACGCGGATCGCCGTACGCGGACGCAATGGCCCTCAGCGCCTCGATTGTGGCGAACGCATCGCCGCTACGGCCGGCGGCGGTTTGCGCTTCCGCCAGTCGGAGGCCGTAGTCCACGGTGTCGGGGAATAATTGCCATAGTGAGCGATAGGCCGACACCGCCGCGTCGCGCTCGCGCATCATTTCGCGGTAGACGCCCTCGACGAGCAGTTGCCCTTCGCGCGACAGGGTATGTGACAGGTCGAATGCTTGTTGCGCCGCGCGTTTGGCCTTTTCATCAAAGCCGAGGCGAGTCAGGGATGTGGCCAGGGCGACGTGCGATAAGGCATAGCTTGGTTCGACGCCGACGGCTTGTTCCAGAAGATCGCGGGCCGCCACCGCGTCGAAATTCCGGAGTCGCAGTAGGCCTTCGCTGTACAGCTGCATCGCCTCGCGGCTTGAGGGAAACGCGGCCTTGACGCTCGACGCGGCCGCTTCGGTCACCGTGCCGATGTTCAAACTCCTACGCAGCGCGGCTCCAGCCTCGCGCGTCAGTTCATCGATTCCCGACTCGGGACGGCGCGCCGAAAACCGCCCCCGGATTTCCGCCGTGTGCGTATCCTGCAGCCTGACGTCCAGACGAAGCAGCCCATTCATCACCAGATACGATCCAGTGACAATTGTGTCGGCACCGACGTTGGCGCGAATCTTCGCAAGCGTGGTCGAGCCATAGCTGTCCGCCTCCGCCACGGCAAGGTCGATTTTCATTTGTGCGACGTTCTCACCTGCAACGGTTCGGAGCCGTTCGCCGGACGCGAGCTCCGTTGTCAACATCTCCGCAAGGGCGGTTGAAATCCAGTCGTCATCTGCGCGCGCTGACAGGTTTCTGAAACCGAGGACGGCCACGGATGTGCGTCCCGATACGTTCGCCGTCGCGAGCGTAACCGCATGTTGTCGCGTCCAAGGCGCCGACAGAGTCTCCGGGCGCTCCAGGACTATCTCGAGCGCGGCGAGGAGCTCGTGCGCGGACTGATACCGTCGCCCGGCGTCTTTCTCGAGGCTGCGGAGCAAGACCCGTTGCAGCGACTGGCTCACGCGCGCGGGCGGCGGCGTCTCGTGCAGGATTGCTGCCACCAAGGCCGCGGGCTGTGCGTGCGGAAACGCCCGCCGTGCGGTAGCCATTTCGTACAGGATTGCGCCGACAGAATAGAGGTCACTCCGCACGTCGAGCGGCTGGCCGCCGAGCTGTTCAGGCGCCATGTACGGCAGCGTTCCGGCCATGACGTCGCCAACAAAGGCGGTACGCGTGACATCCTTTCCATCGTCGAGGGCCAATGCGATGGCGAGACCAAAGTCGAGAATCTTGAGTCGGCCGTCATCGCTGACCATCAGATTTGCCGGCTTGAGATCACGATGGACGATGCCTTTTTCATGCGCCGCCGCCAGGCCGGAGGCCAACTGCGTACCAAGTGCGACGACGTCGCGCTCAGACAACGGTCCTCTGCCAATTCGGATGCTAAGTGTCTCGCCTTCGACTAGCTCCATTACGAGAAAGTCGATGCCATCCTGCGAATCAAAATCGAAAACGGTCGCGATGTTGGGATGGCTTAGCCTGGAAATGGCGTGGGCTTCGCGTCGCAAGCGTTTGCGAGCCTCCTCATCGGCGGGAAAGCCCGACGGCAGGACCTTCAGCGCGACATCGCGTTCAAGGTGGAGGTCGCGCGCGCGGAACACCCGGCCCATGCCGCCAGCCCCGAGCTCGCTTGTAATGCAATAGTGACCAAGAGTATGTCCGACCATTCCGTGTGGGCAGCCGATTCGTTTCGGTGTGTTTGTAACACGCGACCGGCGCGAAGGCGAGCGAATCATCGGGATGCGCCTGAGGGGCTGGTCGACGTCTGTCGCCAGACCGCGCGGGCAACGGCAACGCGCCAGTTCCCGGCGACGAACTACCGTCGAAGACAACACGTCGTCGTCGCTGAGCGTTGTTGGACTACCGAGACTGGCCTCGCTGCAGGCTCCATAGTCCGCGCGCCGAGAGGACGACGGAGACGATCGCGGTCGCGCCCAGCGCGAGCCGCGTCCAGACCCAGAAAAACTTTGCGCTGGAATTGGCGGCCTTGCCGCCGACCAGTCCCGGGCCCGTCATATGGAGATAGGGGACGGCCGCGCCACCGATCGCTCCGATTAGGACGATCAGGTGCGCCCATCGCCGTTCGGCGAGCATCAGCGTTGCGTACAAATAGACGGCCAGGATCAGCACCCCGTTGTAAGTCGAGACACCCCCCGGCTCTATCCCGAGGACGACGTCGTCAGCCAAGTGAAATGACGCGAGGAGGATTGTGAGCAGCGAGGTGATGGTTAGTGTGACCTTGTGGTTCATCGGCTTGCGCTCCGTTTTCTGACCGCGACGGGTTCGGGTTCTGCCTGCTCCGGCTCAAACCGGAGCAGGTCGCCGGGCTGGCACAAGAGCGCTTCGCAGATCGCCTCGAGGGTCGAGAAGCGGATCGCCCGCGCCTTGCCGGTCTTGAGGATCGACAGGTTGGCCAGCGTCATGCCGACGCGATCGGCGAGGTCGGTCAGCGTCATCCGCCGATCGTGAAGCAGGTCGTCGAGCTTGACGGCGATCGCCATGTCACACCGTCCCTTCGAGGTCTTCACGCATCAGCGTGCCTGCCGCGAACACCCGGGCCAGCAGGAACGTGAGCAGCACGGCGAGCCAGGCGTTGATCGAAAAGCCGGCATCGAGATCGACCGGATGCGCCGGAGTCGAAATGCTCTTGGCGATCGCGGCGATGACGACGCTGAGAAGCTGCAGCGCGAGCAGCGACCAGGCGATTGTCTGCAAACGCGACGCGTTCGCGGCGACGAACGGGTCGCCCGCGCGAACGGTGTCAACGATCGCGAGCAGCCGCTTGAGGACGAGGTAATTCAGCGGGACGGTCGCGAGCCCGATCATCGCGATCGCGCGCAGGCCGAAGACCACCCGATCCGCCTCGAGCGAAGGAGAGAGGTCGAACGCGCTGATGATCCACTCCCTGTTCGGCATGGCAATCAGCAGCACGAGGATCGCGGCGCAGGTAATCCAGTTCAGGACGACGAGGATCCGCAGCACGACGTGCGCGATCGGCAGCGCGGCGGAGGACGAGGCTTGCGTTGACATGATTCACCAACCTTCTATATCGAATATCAATAAACTATTTATTGATATTCGTCAAGTACCGTATTGAAAGTCGATAAATAGGCCAGAAAGATGGGGGCGGGGAAGACTGCAGGGCGCCCCGGACGCGAACGGCGATTACCGTCGCGCCCGGGAAGCTGTACGAACTACTGGGCGCGCGGGAGCGCGAACGCGGTCAACGCACTTCCCGACGGCACCAGAAAATACTGCCGGCCATCCACCATGTAGGTCGTTCCAGAAGTCGAGCGCAAGGCCACGCCCAGCTGGTAATGCCATAGGTTCTTGCCGCTCCTCGAGTCGAACGCCATGATGTTGCCGTCGCCATCGCCCGCAAATACCAGCCCGGATGCCGTCGTCAACACGCCGGACGCTGACGTAGTGGGGTAGCGGAACTCCCATTTGCGTTCGGCGGTGATCGGATCGATCGCCCGCAGCGCGCCCCAGTTGCGTTGATCGCGCGGTCGCGCAGTGCCGCCGGCCATGTATTCCACGCCAATCTCGAACTTCTGATCGAACGCAAAATACGTGGCGCAGGTCTCGCGCGCGGTGACGAAGAAGAGACGCAGGTTCGGATCGAACGACGGCGACATGAAGTTGGTGCCGCCGCCGAGATCCGGACAGGTGCGCACGCCCTGTTCGTTGGGATGGTTATTCGGCAGCAGGATCGGGCGGCCGGTTATGGAGCTAATCTCCTTCGCCCACGTCGTCTCGACGAACGGCTTGGCCACAATCAGCTTTCCGGTGACGCGATCGATCGTGTAGAAGAACCCGTTCCGATTCGCGAACATCACCACCTTGCGGTTCTGGCCGTCGATCGGCAGCTCGCCCAGGACCGGCACCTGCGTCGCGTCCCAGTCGTGCACGTCGTGCGGCGTGAACTGGTAATGCCACTTCAACTTGCCGGTGTCGGCATCGAGCGCCACGATCGACGCGGTGAACAGGTTGTCGCCTTCGCGATTGGCGCTGTAGTAGTCGGGACCGGGATTGCCGGTGCCGAAGAACACGAGATTCTGTTCAGGATCGTAGGTGCCCGTGACCCAGATCGATCCGCCGCCGCGCGTATACGCATCGGTCTTGGGCCAGGTGTTGCCGCCAACCTCGCCCGGGCCGGCCACGGTGTAGAAGCGCCAGATCTTCTTGCCGGTCGCGGCGTCGAAGGCCTCGATGAAGCCGCGAATGCCGAACTCGGCGCCGGCGACGCCCAGAATCACTTTGTCTTTGACCACCAGCGGCGCCACGGTTGCCGAGTAGCCGCGCTTGTAGTCTTCGAGCGCCACGTCGAACAGCACGGCGCCGGTCTTCATGTCGAGCGACACCAGGTGCGCATCGAGCGTCGCCATGTACAGCCGATCGCCCAGCACACCAAAGCCGCGATTGACCGGACCGCAACACAGAATCATCTCGTCCGGCAGTTCACGCCGGTGTCGCCAGATCTGGCGGCCGGACCGCGCGTCGATGGCCCACGCATTATTGCTGACGCCGGTGACGTACAACACACCGTCGATCACAATCGGGGTCGCCTGAAAGGAGCCAAGAGCACCGGTTTGAAACGTCCATTGCGCGGTCAGTTGATGGACGTTGTCCGGCGTGATCTGCGTCAGCGGACTATGCCGTTGACCATCGTAGGTGCCGGAGTAGGTGAGCCACTTGCTCGGGTCCTTCAGTCCGGCAGCGATGTCTTCGAAGGTGACCTGCGGCGGGCCGGATTGCTTGTCCTGAGCGAGCGTTTCGCTGCCCGTGGCAACGGAACGCGAGTCGAAGGACTGCGCCGACAACGCGATCGAGCCGACGATCAGTAACAGGGCAGTTGGGATGTTTCGCATGATGGTCCTCAGCGAGCAGACGTTCCACGCAGCGTGCTCAAGTAGCCGATGAGATCGTTCAGATCACTTTGACTCAATCGCTCAGGCCCGTACTCCGGCATCAGCGACGTCTTCTCGAGGGTCACTTGCTGGAGATCGGACTTGACATACCCCTGGATGCGCTCGCGGCCGTCCATGATCTGAATCGAGAACACGTCTTCGTTCTTCTTGATGCCGCGGATCTTCTGACCGTCCCTGGTCACCAGCGTCACGCTTTCGAACGCCGGCGGCATCCATTCCGACGGCGTCCGGATCTCGCGAATCAGCGCCTCGCGCGAGCGCGCCGCCCCGACCCGGGACAGATCGGGCCCGAGCCGTCCACCGCTGCTGCCCACACGATGGCAGCTGGCACATTGGGCCGTGAAGATCTGGCTGCCGTTGGCGGCGTTGCCGATCGGGGTGTCGGCCGGCGCCGCGGCATTCATGTTTCGCAGATACGCGATGATCATCAGGACGTCATCGTCAGGGATCGTGCTCCGCTGCATTTCCGTACCCGGCACGCCCTTGCGAATGGTCTGGAACACCCGCTCGTCGGGCATGCCGCCGAGCACGGCGGTCAGGTCAGGCCCACGGTACCCGCGCGCGTCGAGACCATGACAATCGCCGCAGCGAACGCGATAGAGCGCGAGGCCACCCTTGATGGAGGCGGCGTCGCCAAGGTGCGGATTCTTACCGGAAGGGTGCGTGTCTGATGGTTTCGGCGCTTGCGCGAGCGCCAGCATCGGCACGAGCAGGAGCAGTGGTACCAATCTCATCGCGCACCCTCCAGATAAACGACGCCCCAGGGGCGATCGCCAACCTTCACCTTGGCGATCACCTTGCGATTCGGAATGTCGACGAACGATACGTCATTTGAAGGCCCGTTCGCCGTGAATACCATGTTGCCGTCGCTGGTCGCCGCGATACCCCATGGCCGCTCGCCAACTTCCACGGTACCGACGACCTTGTTCGTCGACGTGTCGATAATCACGACGCCCTTACCGCGGCCGGTCGTGACGAACACGTGCTTGCCGTCTGCCGACGCGATGACGCCCATGGGCCGGACCAGATCGCCGCCTTCGAGCTTGATCGTGTCGAGAGGCTTGTGCGCCATGGCATCGACGACGATCACCGCCGCGCCGGTCTCGGCGCTGATGTAGGCGCGGCTGCTGTCGGGCAAAAATCCCGTCGCGCGCGGCCGCGGTCCCGCCTTGAAGGTGGTGATCAGCTTTGCCGTTACCGCGTCGATCACCGCGACCTGGTTATCCTCTTCAGACGTGACGTACACAACCTTGCCGTCGGGACGCAGGTCAACGCCCTCAGGTTCTCCGCCGACCGGCACCGTTGCCACCACACGGCCGTCGCTGATTTCAATCACGCTCGTCTGTCCGGCATCCTCATTCGCCACGAACAACCAGCGCCCATCCTGGCTGACGGCGGTCTGTTCCGGATCGGATCCGCCCTGGATGACGCGCAGCAATTTACCTTGCTTCACGTCGACCACGCCAATGCCATCGGCCTTGCGATCGGGCGGCGGCAGCTTGCTTTCGTCGGTGCCGGGGGGCGCCATCGGCGAACCGCTCAACGCCACGTACAGCGTCGCGCCATCAGGACTCACCTTGATGCCTCGCGGCCGCTTGCCGAGAGGAATCGTCGCGATCACCTTTCGCGTGGCGGTGTCGATCACGGTCAGGTCACCGGAGTTTTCGTTGGTGACGTACAGCCGACCCGCCGGCGTCGACACGCTGGGTTCAGCCGGCGCCGCCTGCTGCTGCGGCGGCGGCTGCGAGCACGACACGAGCGCGGC
>CAZEMI010000278.1:0-24976 GCA_964513235.1 uncultured Acidobacterium sp. | reverse complement strand
CCGCGATCGTCGCGGTCGTCGCGAACGTCCCGTTACTTTCGTCGACGTTGATGCAAGCCATCACCGAAAACAATCTCGGCACTGCGCTCCAGGAGCAGCAGCGGTACGACGAGGCGATCGGGCACCACGAGCGCGCGATTGCGCTCGCGCCGGACTACCCGGCCGCCTACAACAACCTTGGCGCGGCGTTGCGCGCCACCGGCCGGATCGACGAAGCGGTAGCGCGGTATCGACAGGCGCTCGAGCTCAAGCCCGACTTCCCCAGCGCCAGCTACAACCTCGCCAACGCGCTGCTCGCCCAGGGCCAGGCCGGCGCGTCCGCCGAACAATTCCAGCAGGCGCTAGCGCTCTCGCCGCAATCCGTGGAGGCGCAGAACAACCTCGGCATCGCGCTGGCGGGCAAGGGCGACACGGCTGGGGCCATCGCCGCCTTCCGCGCCGCGCTGGCCATCGACGAGCGGTCGGTGCACGCGCATCGCAACCTGGGCAACATGCTGATCGACGCCGGCGCGCGGGCCGAAGGCCTCGCGCACCTCGAGCGCGCGATCGCGCTGGCGCCCAACGAGCCGGACGCGATCTACGACCTTGGCACGGTGCTGCTCGAGGATCAGGATTTCGCGGGGGCGGCGGCGCGCTTCGAGGCGGCGCTGACGATCACGCCCGACTGGCCGGAGGCCCACAACAACCTCGGCATCGCGCTCGCCTCACAGGGGCGGATCGCCGCGGCGCTCACGCACTTCGAGCGCGCCCTGGCGCTCAAGCCCGATTTCGCCGACGCGCGCACGAATCGCGATCAAGCGCGCGCCGTGGTGAAGAACTGATGACTCAACTGATGACTGCCGGCCACCGGCCACCGATTAACACTGATTGGGCACTGATTAATCGGTGTCCAATCGGTGTCAATCGGTGGCCGATTGAAATCTCAGATCACCACTTGACCTGCGTGCCGATCCGAATCATGCGGCCCTGCAGGACGCTCGCCGGTCGGTTGTAGGCGGCCGTGTTATAGAGGGTGGACGCCACGGCGGCCACGACGTTGGTGTTGCCGACATTGAAGATGTCGATCTGTCCCTGGATGCGGGATCGGCCGACCTGGAAGGACTTCGACACGCTCAGGTCAAGCTGTCGGACGCGCGGCAGGAACTCGGTCCCGGGCGCCACGAGGGGCACCGTCACCGCCGCCGTCGTCAGGCGCCGAGCGCCGGTCGGGAAGATTAACTGGCCAGCGGGGCATGGCGACGGACAATCCGCCGGATAGCGCCCGGCGTTGGTGATCTGCCAGTTGGTGCCGACCGGGCTGCCGGTGTCGCCGTAGCCGGGCCCGCTGATCTTGTTACCGGCTGTGGTCGTCAGGCCGAGCGCGCGACCCGCCAGGTCCTGCCAGGTTGCGCTGACGGTAACACCGAAGGCCAGTGGAACGCTGCCGGACAGCTTGAAGGTCGGCTGCCACGGGATGTCGTTCTGCGCGTCGTCGCAGTACAGCAGCATGTTCGGGTCGTCTGGCTCATCGCAGATGTTGCGCAGGTTCCGCTCGGTGACCAGGCCGCCGAACAGCATCGCTCCGCGTGGCAGCCGCCCGTTGATGGTCAGGTCGACGCCATGGTAGATGTGGCTGCGGCCGTCGGAGTTGGTGTCGAAGTTCTCCACTCTCGGCGCGGCGACCGGGGTCACATCAAAGACCTGGAACGGCTGACCCGTGATGGGGTGGAACAGGCTATAGGCCTGGTAGTCGGCCATGGTCCGCAACAAGTTGTCCGTGACGCGCAAGTTGTGGAAGGAGCGGCGGTAGTAATTGGCGCTCACCGATACACGCGAGATGAGCTCGTGCTGCACGCCGAGCGCGGTTTCGAGGTTGTAGACGCGCTTGAAATCCGGATCGACGGTGTTGAGCCGTGGCTGCCCGAACGTGGTCGGCAACGTCGCGAAGTTGATTTCGCACCCGGCCGACAGGAACGTGCAGCCGCGCTCGCCCTGCGCAATGTCGTCTCCGTTGACGTCAGTCCAGGGCAGCGCGAAGCTCTGGACGGCCAGCGGATTGTAGCGGTTGGCAAAGAACGTGGTCCGCGACTCGTTGTAGCGGTTGTAGCTGAGCTTGATGGCCGTTTTCGCGTTGCCGAACAGGTCATAGATCAGGCCGAATCGCGGCGCCAGATCCTTCCAGATCGGCATCTGGATCGGGCCGTACCTGCGCGCCGGCTGGAAACGCCCCGCCGGCGATTCCTCTTCGGACACTTCTGAGTTGTGGTACTCCCAGCGGACGCCGTAGTTGAGGGTCAGCCGATTCAGCGCCCACGAGTCCTGTATGAAGAGGCCGAGATCGGCGTTGAGCTTGTCCATATAGCGTAAGGGAGTGTTGAACACGTTGACGCGCAGCGGCACACCGTTGTTGTAGACCTGCTGCAAGTCGGCGTTGGTCTCGCGCGTGTTCTCGTACGGACCCCAACTCCACTGGAAACCGGCCTTGATGTTATGGGCCGCCGTCACGTACGAAGCTGACGAGCCCAGCGTGTACCGATCCGGGTAGCGGCCGCCCTGGCCGGAGCCGAAGCCGTTCGAAAGCGTGGCGGCGCCGATGTCCTGTCGCGAAGCGCCCGCGTACCACGCTGCAGTGCCGCGTTCCTGGTTGACGCCTTCCTGGTTCACGATCACGTACTGTTCATAGTTCATCGCGAACCCGGCTTCCAACAGCAGCTGGTTGGTGAGCGGGCTGGTCCACTTCAGCACGGCGTCGTTGTAGAGCGGCGAGGTCCACACTTGCGAGGCCGTGTCGACGTCGACGCCGGCGTTCATCCCGTGGCCGCGGGCCTTGTCGATTTCGTCGAAGTACACCGACACTTTGTTCCGGGGACTCGCCTGCCACGTCAGACGCAGCACCGCGCTCTTGATCTGCTGGTCATCGACACCCTGGCCGCACGCCACGCGGCCGGCCTGGCAGTCGTTGACCTTCGAACCCGCCGGCACGACGAAAGTGCC
Organism: uncultured Acidobacterium sp.; assembly: GCA_964513235.1. Classification (GTDB taxonomy): domain Bacteria; phylum Acidobacteriota; class Vicinamibacteria; order Vicinamibacterales; family UBA2999; genus 12-FULL-67-14b. The sequence goes on along the minus strand of CAZEMI010000278.1, from coordinate 22,003 downwards.
CGCGATCGGCGCGTGCACGCCCCAGTGGCGGGCCGAGCCGTAGAACCACAGACGGTCCTTGCTGATAGGGCCGCCAATACCGAGGTTGAAGTCCCAGATCTTGTTGATCTTGTCGACGCTGCGCAGGCCACGGTTGCGCAGGTCGTCACTGAAGTTGTCCGACTGCCACGCGCCGTCGGTCCACGCCCCGAAGAACGACCCGCTGAACCGGTTCCCGCCATCCTTGGCAATGATGTTGACGCGCACGCCGCCCGGCGACACGTCGGCGCCGGCCCCAGCCGTCTGGTAGCTCATCTCCTGCACGAACGCGTTGTTGATGTACTGCTGCACGGCGCCGTCGCCGTCAAGCCCGTTGATCATCATCCCATCGACCTGGACGATGTTATTGGCGGAGGTCAGGCCGCGCGTCGACATGTAGGTCTGCTGCATGGCCCGCGACCCGCCCACGTCAGGCTGATTCAGGTTCACGCCCGGCACCAGCTGGCCCATGGAAAAAATACTGCGACCGGTGGGCAGCGTGTCGAGGGTCTCCCGATCAAGTGTCTGCATGCGCGCCGCGCTGGCCACGTCGACAACCGGTGATGCGCCGGTGACGGTGATGGTTTCTTCGAGCGCGCCGACCTTTAACTCGGCGTTGAGGCTCGCCGTGAAATCGACCGGCAGTTCCAGCCCCTCACGCCGGTAGGTACTGAAGCCGGTCAGGGTGAACGTCACGCTGTACACGCCTGGGCGAAGGTCGGTGATACGGTAGCTGCCGTTGCCCTCCGTCACCGCCGACTTCACCTTTTCGATGAGGACCGGTGAGGATGCCTCAACCGTGACCCCGGGCATTGCGGCGCCCGATGCGTCTCGAACCACGCCGGCAATCGCGCTCTGCGCATAAACGGCTGTTGGCAGAAGCAATGCTCCGGCCAAGGCCATGACAGTGTTGCTGAAACGTCGCGCCATACTGTTCCCCTCCAGTTACCCTTCGACTCGCCATTCACCACGCCTGGTGAATGGCTCGCTCAGGGCCTTACGGCAAACAAGAGTTCCGGACGGCACGACCGGAGCTGTGTAACCGCCGAACGAGACGACGAGATAAGTGCGGCGCCCGCAGATAAAGAAGAGGTAACGGGCGATTGGGGGGAGGCTAAACCGGTGACCGTTACCTGTCAATGACAAACTGTTGCAAACTCCCTGAGGTCCAGAGACCTCAACTTTGCTTATGTAAGACGTAAGGAAAACTCATACTTGGGACTTGGGACTTGGGACTTGGGACTTGGGGCCTGGGAATCGGAGCGACGTACACTAGGACAATGAAATTCGCTTCCTACTTTGTTCTTGTGGCGGCGTTTGCGGTGAGTACCTGCGGCGGCGGCGACGGCGGCGGTTCGCCGACTGCGCCAACGTTGCCAGCAGTCCCATCAGCGAACGTGCCGTTTTCGACGGTGGACGTCCGGGTCGGTACGGGCGCCGAAGCGACGAACGGCCGTAGCGTGGCAGTGAACTACGCGCTCTTTCATTACAGCGCGACGGCCGCGGACAACAAAGGCGGCTTACTCCAAACGGGCCCGTTTTCGTTCGTGGTTGGATCGAACCAGGCCATCGCCGGGTTTAGTCAGGCCACCCTTGGCATGCGCGTCGGCGGATTGCGGAGAGCGATCGTACCGCCGAACCTCGCGTACGGCAACAGCCCACCGGCAGACAGTGGCATTGCGCCGAACGAAACGCTGGTCTTCGAGATCGAACTCTTAGCGGTCCAATAGTCACTTCGGGAACTGGCCGAGCGCGACCAGCAGGTCCAGCCGCGCCTGGCGCAGCCCGTCTTCAACCTGCACCATCACCAGCTCCTGATCGCGCGCCGAACGCTGGGCGTCGATCACCTCGATGTTCGTGGTCGCCCCCGCGTCGAAGGCAATGATCGTGATCTTCAGCACCTCGTTCGCGGCCGCAACGGCCTCGCGGGCGCTGGCGAGCGCGCGCTCGCGGGCCGCCACCGCCGCCCGCGCGTTGCGCACCTCGGAGCGCGCTTCGATCTGCAACTGCGCCAGCGACAACGTCGAGGCCTCGAAGATCGCCTCGCGCTGCCGGCGCAGGCCGCGGCGCTCCCCGCCATCGAATAGCGGCGCCGACAACTGCAACGACAGCGACCACGTGCGCGACGGCTGGAACAGCCCCGACGGCGTCAGCAGCTGCGGCCCGAAGTTCACCGACGCGGCCGGCCACCAATCCTTGCGGCTGTCGTTGACGATACGTTCATTGGCGGCGCGCTGGGCGGTGAACACGTGCACGTCGGGTCGATTCGGCAGCCACTCGGTCTCAGGCATCTCCGGCGGGAACTCGAACGACGGCTCGCCGGTCACGTCCACCGGACCGTTGGCGGCGAGGAGCACACCCAAGGCTTCCTGGGCGCGTACCACGTTCAGCCGCAGCACCTCGAGCAAGGCCTGCGTGGCAGCGAGGATCTGCGCCGATCGCAATTCGTTCAGGCGGCTGCCGACGCCGCCCTCGCGGCGCCGGGTGTTGAAGTCCAACTGGCCGCGCGCGGTTTCGATGGCGGTCAGGCTCACCTCGACCTGCCGCTTCTGCGTGATCACCGCCAGGTACGCGGACGCGGTGGCCACCGCGATCTGACGGCGGGTGTCGGTGACCGACAGGCGCGCGATCTCGACCTGGTCCATCGCCTGCACTTTCGCCGCCCACCGTGTGGCGGAAAACGGCATCGACGCCGACAAGCCGAACAACGACTGGTTCCGCGGCTGCACGGTTTGCTCGCCGAACGAGCGGCCGCTGTCGAGCGTGGTATTGGTGACGCTGGCGCCGACGCGCGGCTGCGTGCCCGCGCGCGCCTGCTGCAGCAGCGCCTCCGAGCGCAGGATATTCGTCGCCGCAAGGGCCACGGTCGGGTTCTTCTCCAGCGCCCGCGCGATCGCTTCGTCGAACGTCACGGTCTCAACGAGTGCCGACTCGAGGGCTTGAGGACTTGAGGGCTTGAGGGCTCGAGCCGAAGCCGGCTGCCCGAATGCCGGGGTCGCGATTGAGAGACCAATCCCGAGCAAAACACCGGTCACGACGGGTGCAGGCGGGTCTAAAGACGCGCCTCTACGTACTTCAGATGCGCCGTCGGTTCGATCCCGATGCGCGCGCCCAGGAAAGATCGAGCGAATCACGACGTAGAGCACCGGGATGAAGAAGATCGACAGCAACGTCGAGGCGATCATGCCGCCGGCCACCGCGGTACCGACGGAATTGCGCGACGCCGCTCCGGCGCCCGTGGCCAGCGCCAGCGGCAACACGCCCAGGATGAAGGCAAACGACGTCATCAGGATCGGGCGCAGGCGAATGCGCGCCGATTCGACGGCGGCGTCGATGATCGACAGGCCGCGCTCGCGCAGCTGTTCGGCGAACTCGACGATCAAGATCGAGTTCTTCGCGGCCAGGCCGACCAGCAGCACCAGGCCGACCTGGCAGAAGATGTCGTTGTTGAAGCCGCGCAGCAGCTGCGCCGACAACGCCCCGAACACCGCCAGCGGCACGCCCAGCAGGATGATGAAGGGCAGAATGAACGACTCGTATTGCGCCGCGAGCACGAGATACACCAGCAGCAGGCTCAATCCGAAGATCATGCCCGCCTGGCCGCCGGCGCGCTGCTCTTCGAGCGACTGCCCAGCCCACGCGAAATCAAACCCGGGCGGCAGGTTGGCGCGCGCCAGTTCTTCCATCGCCTGCAAGGTCTGGCCGGAGCTCTGACCCGGCGCCGGATTGCCGCTGATCTCGGCCGAACGGAACAGGTTGAAATGGCTGATCACCTGCGGCGCGGTGGTCTCGCGCAGCCGCACCACCGAGTCCAGTGGAATCATGTCGCCGTTCGACGCGCGTGCATACAACTGCTTCAGGTTCGCCGGGCTGGCGCGGAAGCGCTGGTCGGCCTGCACGAACACGCGATAGGCGCGGTTGTTGAAATCGAAGTCGTTGACGTATTGCGAGCCGAGGAACACCTGCAACGCCTCGGTCACTTCGCGCAGCGGCAGGCCGAGGCTGCGCGCCTGGTCGCGATCGATGTCGACAATCATCTGCGGATCGTCGGCGCGGAAGCTGCTGAAGGCGCCCTGCACCTTGCCGCTCTGGTTCGCCGCGCCCATCAAGCCGAACGTCGCGGCGGCCAGCTGGTTGATGTCGCTCGATCCGGTCTGATCCAGCACTTCGAACTGGAAACCGCCAAACGCCGAGAGCCCCTGGATCGACGGCGGCGGGAACGCCACGACGATCGCGCCGGGAATCATGAACAGCGGCCCGCTCACCCGCCGCAGGACCGCGCTCAGGGACTGATCGGGGTTGGGACGCTCCGCATAGTCCTTCAAGCGCACGAAGATCATCCCGTTGTTCGGCGCCGCGCCCGAGAAGCTGAAGCCCATCACCGAGAAGGCCACCGCGACGTCCTTGTCGGCGAACAGGATCTGTTCCGCCTTCTTGGCGATCTCCGTCGTGTACTCGAGCGAGGCCCCGGCCGGCGCCTGCACGATGCACATCAAATAGCCTTCGTCTTCCTGCGGCACGAACGACGAGGGTACCGCGCGATAGACCGTATAGGTGGCAAACAACCCGCCGGCAAACAGCAGGATCATCACCAGCCGCCAGCGCAACGCGCCGCGCACCACTTTCACGTAGCCATTCGTGCCGACATCCACCACGCGGTTGACACCGGTGAAGAATCGCCCGTGGGTGTGGCGTTCCTTGTCGAGCAGCAGCGCCGCGAGCGCCGGGGTGAGCGTGACGGCGTTGAACACCGACAGCACCACCGAGAACGCAATGGTCAGCGAGAACTGCTGGTACAAACGGCCGGTGACGCCGGGGAAGAACGCCACCGGCACGAACACCGCCACGAGCACGATGCCGATCACCACCACGGCACTGAAGACTTCACGCATCGCATCGACGGCGGCCTGGCGCGCGCTCTTGTGGAACTCGCGCATGTGGCGCTCGATGTTCTCGATCACCACGATCGCATCGTCGACGACAATGCCCGTCGCGAGCACGATGCCGAACAGCGTCAGCACGTTGATCGAGAAGTCAAACAGCTTGATGAACGCAAACGTGCCGATCAGTGACACCGGGATCGTGATCGCCGGGATGATCGTGCTGCGCCAGTTCTGGAGGAACAGGAACATCACGAGAATGACGAGGCCGATCGCCTCGAGCAGGGTGATCAGCACTTCCCGGATCGACTCGCGAACGACCACCACGTTGTCGAACGCGACCTGCCACTCGAGCCCCGGCGGGAAATTCTGCTCGAGGCGATCCATCTCGGCGACCACGCCCTGGAACACTTCGATGGCATTGGCCGACGGCAGCAGCGAAATGCCGACGCCCTGCGCTTCGAGGCCCAGGAATCGCAGGTTGGACGCGTAGGTTTCCGCGCCAAGCTCGACGCGGCCGACGTCCTTGACGCGGACCAGCGCGCCGTCCTGGCCGGCTTTGACGACGACGTCCTCGAACTCGGTCGACTCCGACAGGCGGCCCATGGCGCGCACGCTGATCGTGTAGGCCTGTTGGGTGGCGGCCGGTGCGTCGCCGAGGGCGCCGGCGGCCACCTGGATGTTCTGCTCGCGCAACGCGCTCACCACGTCGCCGGCGGTGATGTTGCGGCCGGCGAGCTTGGTCGGATCGAGCCACAGCCGCATGGCGAACTTGCGCTCGCCGAACACGAGCACATCGCCCACGCCCGGCACGCGCTTAATCGCGTCGCGAATATACAGGTCGATGTAATTGCTGATGAACTGGCTCGAATAGCGGTTGTCCCGCGAAAAGAATCCGAGACCGCCGATGAATCCGGTCGACACTTTCGTGACCGAAATGCCGTTCTGCCGCACCTCCGCCGGCATGCGGCCGAGCGCCTGGTTGACGCGGTTCTGCACGTCGACGGCGGCGAGGTCCTGATCGCGATCGACGTCGAAGGTCACCGTGATGTTGGCAAAGCCGCTATTGGTGCTCGACGAGGTGATGTAGCTCATGCCCTCGACGCCGTTGATGGCCTGCTCGAGCGGGGTGGTGACGGCGCTTTCGACGGCTTGCGCGTTCGCACCGGTATAAAAGGCGGAGACGGTGACCGCCGGCGGCGCCAGCTCGGGATAGCGGGCAATCGGGAGCGTGGGAATCGACACCGCGCCCGCGAGAATGATGAGCAGCGAGCAGACCGTCGAGAGGACTGGCCTGCGGATGAAAACGTCGGCGATCATGACGAAAGACCTCTGCCTGCCGGGAGCCGGCCCGCCGCCGCTCGCGAAGCGAGCTTCGGCGAGGTCACGCCGAAGCGGCCTAACGGCCGCGAAGGCGGAGATCCGGGAACCGGGAGCCGGAAAACCACTTGTCTACTGCTTTCCTGGAGGCGCGCCGGCCGCGGCCGGCGGGGCCGCCATCACCGGCGCGCCGTCACGAATCTTCTGCAGCCCCGACACAATCAACTGTTCCCCGGGTTGCAATCCACCGTTCAACACATAGTCGTTGCCGATGATGTCGCCCAACTGAACGGGCTTCTGTCTCGCGATCATGCCCTGGTCCGATTTCTCCGCGACGAACGCGAAGAACTGCCCGCTAATCCGGGCGACGGCGGTGACCGGCACCGTCAACCCTGGCGCGGAGGTCCACACGATCTGCGCGCGCACGAACTGATCCGAACGGAACTGGTTGCGGCCGTCCACCAGCTGCGCCTTTGCCAGCACCGACTGCGTGGAGGTGTCGACACTGGGAGAGACAAAGGTGATCCGGTTGGTGTTGAGCAGCTGGCCGCGATCGTCGAGGAGGCGCACCGGCAGGCCGACCGTCAGTTGCGGCGCCTGCTGCACGGGCACGTTGATATACACCTCGAGCACATCGTTGTCGGCCACGGTGGTCAGCACCGTGGATCGGGTGACCCGATCGCCGACGTTCACGGGCACGTCACCAACGGTGCCGGCATTGGGCGAGATCACGCGGTAGTAATTCAGCTGGCTGCGCTGCTGGCGGAGTTGCTCGTCCAGCGCTTTCAACTGCGCGTCGGCCGAGCGCAGCTGCGACTGGAATTGCTCCACTTCGCGCTCGCTGATCGCGCCGGCCGCCAGCAGCGTCTTGTTGCGCTCGACCTGCTGCCGCGCGAACTCGACTTCCGACTCGCGCATCGGCCGCATCGACTGCAACGCGGCCAGCGCCGCCTGCTCCGGCGCGGAATCAATCTCGAACAGCACGGCGGTGCGATCGACGCGCTGCCCCGATCGCACCGCGATGCGGGTGATGAAGCCTTCGACCTCGGGTTGGATCGTCGCCGACTGGCGTGATTTCAGCGCGGCGACGAACTCGCTCGTCTGCTCCACCGGCTTGGCGGCGAGCGTGACGATCTCGACGGGCATCGGCGGCGACCCGCCGCCGGGCGGGCCGCCGCCGGGTCCCGCCGCCTGGCCGCCGTTACCGCCACACGCCACGCCGATCGAGACCACCGCAAGGAGCGAATAAAAAGCGAACCGTGTCGGCATCACAAGAGAAGAATGGGCGGTGGTCATGACGAGACTCATTGGCTTGGGCCGGACCTGGATGTTCTGAAAACGTAGAAAAAGCGAACCGCTACTATACGATGAAGGCCACAGAAAACACCAGGGCCACAGAAGGCGCAGATAACATCTTTGTTCTGATGCAGGACGTGATGCGGGGTTTCAGCAGGGGGATGTTTTCGAACTGGCTCTGGCACCGGCCCCTCCAGCTTCTCGTCGACGCCGGCGAAGGCGCGCAACTGGCCCTCGGCGCGAACGTGTTTTCGCCCTCAGTGCTCGCCATCACCCACGGTCACTCGGATCACGTGCTCGGCCTCCCCGGCCTGGTGGCGGCGAGGAAATTCGGCAAGGGCGCCGTCGATAAGCCTTTGACAATCGTTTTTCCGGAAGGTTCCCGCGGCGTGCAGGCGGTACGAGATCTCCTGGGCACGGCGTATCACGGCGTGGTCTTTCCGCTGACCTGGATTGCCGCGCAGCCCGGCACGTCGGTGCCGCTCGGCAAAGGGCGGCAGCTCGAAGCGATCCGGGTCCGGCACACCGCCAACGAGCCGGCGCTCGGGTACCGGGTGATCGAGACGCGCCGGCGCCTGAAACCGGAGTTCGCCTCGCTGCCGCAAGCCGAGATTGAAGCGGCGGCGCGCCGAGGCACGCGCGACGCGCTCGTCGAAGACAGCCGTCACATCGTCTTTGCGCACTCAGGTGATGCGATGCCGATCGATCCGGCGCTGGTCATGGATGCCGACGTGCTGGTGCACGACGCGACGTTCCTCGAGGAGCCCGACCGCCGCGAACCCATCCATGCGACCACCGAAGAAGCCCTCGCGGTGGCCAAGGCGGCGAACGTGAGGACGCTCATCCTCTATCACCTGTCGATCCGCTACGACCGCGCCGCCGCCCTCCCGAAACTGCGCGCGCAGCTGGCCGCCAGTGGATTCATGGGCGACTGCTGGTTACTCGACGAAGAGACGCTGCTGCCGCTGCGATAGAATTGTCAGGATTGTGTCCACGTTAAAACGCGAGGATGTGCAGCGCATCGCGGAACTGGCGCGCCTCGAGCTGAGCCCCGGCGAGCTCGAGTTGTTTACCCGGCAGCTCGGCGACATCCTCACCTACGTCGAACAGATCCGCGCGCTCGATACCACCGGCGTGGCGCCGACCTCGCAGGTCCTCAACCGGCCCGTCGATCGTGAAGACGCGCTGCAGCCGACCTTGTCGCGCGAGGATCTCATGCGCAACGCGCCGGAGGCGGCGCCGGAAGCGGGCCTGTTCAAAGTGCCAAGAGTGATCGGGTGATGAAGCAGATTCGGTCCGGCGAGATCACGGCGGTGGCGGCGTGCGAGCAGTCGCTCGATCGCATCAAGCAGTCCGATCCGTCGTTGTCCGCCTTCACCACGGTCATCGCCGAGCGCGCGCTCGAGCGGGCACGGGCGCTCGATGCGGCAGGCCGCTCGACGGGCCCCCTGCACGGCGTGCCGATCGCGCTCAAAGACAACATCTCCACCGCCGGCGTGCCGACCACCGCGTCGTCCAGGATCCTGACCGGCTACGTCCCGCCGTACAACGCCACGGTGGTGACGCGGCTCGAGGCCGCGGGCGCGATTGTCATCGGCAAGACCAACCTCGACGAATTCGCGATGGGATCGTCGACGGAGAACTCGGCGCTCGGCGCGACGAAGAACGCGTGGGATCCGACGCGGGCGCCGGGTGGATCGAGCGGCGGATCCGCAACCGCGGTGGCGTCGCGCATGGTGCCCCTGGCGCTGGGCTCGGACACGGGCGGATCGATCCGACAGCCCGCGGCGCTCAGCGGCATCGTCGGGTTCAAGCCGAGCTACGGCCGCGTGTCGCGCTATGGCCTGCTGGCGTTCGCTTCGTCACTCGATCAGATCGGTCCGCTGACGGTGTCGGCGGAAGATGCGGCGCTGGTGTTCCAGGTCATCGGTGGCGCCGATCGCCGCGATGCCACGACCAGTCCCGAACCGATGCCCGACGCCCTCGGGGCGTTGACGGGCGAGGTGAAGGGCCTGCGCATCGGCGTGCCCAAGGCGTTTCTCGGCGAGGGCGTCGATGCCGAAGTGCTGCGCGCCTTCCACGCCGGTATGGAGACGCTCGCGGCGCGCGGCGCCACGCTGGTGGAGATCGAGCTGCCGCACGCGGGCTACGGCATACCCGTGTATTACCTGATTGCGACCGCGGAAGCATCTTCGAATCTGGCGCGCTACGACGGCGTTCGCTATGGCTATCGCGCGCCGCTTGGGAAAGAGGATGGCCTGCGTGACATGTACGAGCGGACGCGGAGCCAGGGGTTCGGTCCCGAGGTGAAGCGGCGCATCATGCTGGGCACCTATGTGCTCAGCGCCGGCTACTACGACGCCTACTATTTGAAAGCACAGCAGGTGCGCACGTTGCTGCGCCAGGATCACGAGCGCGCCTTCGAGCGCGTCGATCTGGTGGCGACGCCGACCACGCCGACGCCTGCGTTCACGCTCGGCGAAAAGACCAGCGACCCGCTGCAGATGTATCTGAACGACATCTTTACCGTGAGCGCCAACCTGACGGGGCTACCGGCGATCAGCGTGCCGTGCGGGTTTTCGTCGGCGCGGTTGCCCATCGGGATGCAGCTGACAGGGCGGATGTTCGACGAGGTCACGGTGCTGCGCGCGGCGGATGCGTATCAGCGCGACACGACGTTTCATACCGAGGCGCCTCACCGGGGTTAATGGCGGCCGTCTTCGCACTCTGCGCCGCGTACGCGCTCTGCTGCCTGGTCACCAATCCCGCGGGGCCGATCACCACGCCCGACTCCATCCACTACCTGAACTTGACGCCGATCGTCCCGTTGGGCTATCCGTTCTTTCTGGCCATCACCGGGGCGCGCGGCGCGATTATCGCGCAGCCGATCATCTTCTCGGCGGCCCTCGCGTTCATGGGCCACGAAATCGTCCGCACCACCCGCCACACCTGGCTGGCGGTGGCGGCGTTGGCGGGATGCATGATCGTCCCGCAGATCCGCGAGTACCACGCGTCGATCCTGTCCGAGTCGTTGTTCCTGTCGCTGCTGGTGGTGTTCCTCGGGCTGTGCATCCGCTTCGCGCACTACCCGACGTGGCGCCTGATGGTGCTGGTGGCAATCACGGTTGGCGCGAGCGCGGTGGTCCGCCGCACCGGGTTCGCGTTCGTGCCGGTGATGCTGGTCATGGTGCTCCTGCAGCGCCATCACCTTGGGGGTTCACAGGCCGCGTTGTTCTTTGTGGCCGCGCTGGCGCCGTTCGGCGTGATCGTGGGCACCGAGCAAGTCATCGCGCCGCTGGTCCATGCCGGTGCGCCCTCGAGCCTGCTGGGCCGTCATTTGTTTGCCAAGGCAGCGTTGATCGAGGCGCCGTCCGCCTTCGCCAAGGCTTCCGCCTCGGCTGAAGCTCCGGCAGACAAGACGTCGGACAAGCCCGCCGTGTCTGACGATCCGGTCCGGCGCGCACTGGACGAGCAGCTCGAGACCGCCTTCGCGCCGATTCGATCGATGCTGGCGAGCGCGCCAGACAACGTCCGGGCTGTGCTGACGATTTATTACGAGACCTGCCTGCAGGGCGGCTGCGCGGACCAGGCGCGCGCCTTGACGCGCGAGCCGGACGAAGCGCGGCAAACCGCGGTGATGGGCGCCGCGGGCATGGCTCGCATTCGACGCGCACCGCTCAATTTTCTCGCCCTGACGTGGCTGCACTACCGGTCGTTGTGGACGATCAACCGCCTGCGACATCCCGACACGGCGCCCGCCCTCAGTCAGTTCATCGCCGAGCGCCGGCCGATGCCGTTCGAGGAGTACGCGCTGGCGCTCGGACCGGACCGGACGCTCGTGTTCGAGGCCTCGCCGAACGTGCGGTATGCGCAGTGGGCAATCGCACTCGTCGCGGTGCTCACCGGTGCGCTCGCCGTTGGCGGCCTCGTTGCTGCCGCGGTTGGGCTGCGGTGGCCGCCGGCGATGATCGTGGCGTGCGTCTCGGCACTGGCGGCGCACGGCACACTGCTGTTGACGGCTTTCCTCGCCGCGGGCTTTACGCGGTTCCTATTGGGCGTCTGGCCCGCACTGGTGACGTCGCTGGCGTTCGGCGCCTGGGCAATCATCAACGGAAGGTCAGAAGGTCGCCAGGATTAGAAGGCCTTCTATGGCTTGCGTTCTTCCGTTCGTCAGTAAACGACTTGTGATTGAATGCCGCCCATGGAAACGCCGCTCACTCCCATGGAATTCATGCGAAGAACGCGGAAGCTGTATTCCAGCCGCGACGGCGTTGTCGATGGCGAGCAGCGATGGACCTATGGCGAGTTCTTCGATCGCTGCGATCGCTGGTCGGCCGCGCTGCAGCGCATGGGCGTCACGCAGGGCGATCGGGTGGCGTACATCGCGCCGAACACCCACGCGCAGCTCGAGTCGTTCTATGCGGTGCCACAGCTGGGCGCCGTCCTCGTGCCGATCAATTTCCGTCTCGTGGCGGATGACTTTCGCTACCTGATTCAGCACAGCGGCGCGACGGTGGTGTGCGCCTCCTCGGATTACCTCGAGGCCGTCGACGGGATCCGGAAGGATCTCACTGGCGTGCGGCACTTCGTGGCGCTCGACGGTGGTCGCCTGGACTGGCTGGACTACGAAGCGCTGATTGCCGACTCGAATCCTGGGTTCACGCGGCCGGCGATCGGTGAGCGCGATCTCCTGACGATCAACTACACGAGCGGCACCACCTCGCGGCCGAAGGGCGTGATGATCACGCACCGCAATGCGTGGATGAACACCGTCGGCATGCTGGCGCACTGGCCGATGACGCCCGCGGACACCTATTTGTGGACGCTGCCGATGTTCCACGCCAATGGCTGGACGTTCACGTGGACCGTGACCGCCGCCGGGGCGCGGCATATTTGCCTGCCGAAATTCGATGGCCCCACCGTGTTCAGAACCGCCGCGCACGAAGGCGTGACGAAGCTGTGCGCGGCACCCACCGTGTTGATCATGTTGGCGAGCGCACCCGCCGACGCGAAGGCGCTCGCGCCGAACGGCGTTGGTGTGATGACCGCCGGCGCACCGCCCGCCGCTGTGACCATTCAACGCATCGAAGGCGAATTGGGCTGGAACGTCATCCAGATCTACGGGCTCACCGAAACCGCGCCGGCGATCAGCATCTGCGAGCCGCAACCGGCGCACGCGGCGCTGTCGCAGGACCATCGGGCGCGGATCAAGGCGCGCCAGGGTGTCGAACTGATCACGTCAGGCGAGCTGCGCGTGGTCGACGACACGGGTTGCGACGTGCCGGCGGACGGCAAGACGCCCGGCGAGATCATCGCGCGCGGCAACGTCGTGATGGCCGGCTATTACAACGACCCGGAAGCCACCGAGCGCTGCATGGGCGATGGCTGGTTCCACACCGGCGACGCGGCGGTGGTGCATTCCGACGGCTACGTCCAGATCACCGATCGCTTGAAGGACGTCATCATCAGCGGCGGCGAGAATATTTCCTCGGTGGAAGTGGAGGCGATGCTGCTCCGCCACGATGCCATTCAGGAGGTGGCCGTTGTTGGGTTACCCCACGAGAAATGGGGCGAGGCCCCCCACGCGTTTGTCGTGTTCAAGAAAGGCCAGACGGCGAGCGACGATGCGTTGAGAGAATTCTGTCGGGCCAACATGGCGCACTTCAAGGTGCCGCAAGGCTTTACGCCAGTGACCGAACTGCCAAAAACGGCGACGGGGAAAATCCAGAAGTTCGTACTGCGGCAGGGTCGCCCGAACATGAGCGCGCAGTAGCGGTATTTTTGACTTGTGACTGTTGATTCTTAATTGACGCTGGCCGGAGCCCTATTCGCCTTCACAATCGCCCAGACGACGAATCCCAGCAAGATGAAGGGAATCGCCGGAACCAGGAGCGCCAGAATCGTGGCAATCGCGCCCAGCACGACCACGGCCACGCCGACCACGAGAAGGATCGGCAAGACGGCAGCGCCCGCGGCCAGGCCGACGGCGCCCATGACCAGCCAGACCGGGATCCACAGCAGCTTAAAAAGGAGCCGGAAAGGCAGGAAAATCGTCCAGAACACGAGCTTCAAGACGAAAAAGACCACCCCGACCACGGCAAAGACCGCCAGTCCAGCGATGACCAACCCGGCCAGGGCGATGAGTTCGAGCATCTCTGATGCAAAAGACGGTCTGCGGCACGAATTGTTCCCGTCTTCGCTTGCTGCGGCAATTCTCGCCGGGGCGGCAATTCTTGCCGGGGACAGCAATTCTTGCCGGGAACGTTGCTGCTTGCCGGGGGAACGGGGTATGCTGAGAGGCTATGTCAGACGCTGAAGTCCCGCAGTCAGACCTGGTCAACGACGCGTCCGCGACGGCCGACGAGACCCCGATTATCCACCCGAAGGCTCCGCCGATTGAGAGCCGCTTCCTCTATGTCGACGTGGCGGCGTTACGCGCCAAGCAGTTGCGCCGCGGCGCCCGGCCGCGTCTCGACCAGGCCGCCGAACCGCTCCCACCGGTCAAGGTGGTCAAGGCCGAACGCGTGGCCATGGAAGAGGTCAAGCAGAACCTCGTCCAATGGGATCTGCCTGACTTCAAGGTTGTTGTAGATCTTCGCTAGCTTCGCCGCCGGGAGGCCATCTAAAGCCTCGCCGGGAAAAGACAAAAGACCCGACGGGAAGTACTTCCCGTCGGGATTAGACTTCCCGACAAATTTCATCCTCGACGAGAATCTCTTCCCGTCGGTTCCTTACTTGGTCTCCGCGTACTCTGCGTCAACGACCTCGCCGTCTGTGGCGGCGTCGCCCGGGTTCTCGTGCTGCGGCGCTTCCTGAGCGGCCTTCGCGGCCTGCTCGGCCTGGTGCGCCTCAGCCTCCGCCTTGTTGCGCGCCTCGATTTCCTCGCGCTTGCGGGCATCGTCGGCGGCATGGGCCTCGGCTTCCTTCACCATGCGCTCGACCTCGGTCTTGTTCAGACCGCTGGCGCCGCTGATGGTGATCTTCTGCTCCTTGCCGGTGGCCTTGTCGGTGGCCATCACGTTGACGATGCCGTTGGCATCGATGTCGAAGGTCACTTCGACCTGCGGCAGCCCGCGCGGTGCGAGCGGCAGACCGGACAAGTGGAAGCGTCCGAGCGTCCGGTTGTCGCGCGCCAGCGAGCGTTCGCCCTGCAGCACGTGCACTTCCACGCTGGTCTGGTTGTCCGTCGCCGTCGAGAAGATCTCGCTCTTCTTCGTCGGGATGGTCGTGTTCCTCGGGATGAGCACCGTCGCCACGCCGCCGAGCGTCTCGATACCGAGCGAGAGCGGCGTCACGTCGAGCAGCAACACATCCTTCACTTCACCGGCGAGCACGCCGCCCTGCACCGCCGCGCCGATCGCGACCACTTCGTCAGGATTCACACCCTTGTGCGGTTCTTTGCCGAAGTACTCCTTCACGACCTGCTGCACACGTGGCATGCGCGTCGATCCGCCGACCAGCACCAATTCGTCCACCTCCGCGGGCTTGAGCCCCGCGTCGGCGAGGGCCTGCTTGAGCGGACCCATCGTGCGCTGCACGAGCGGCTCGACGAGCGACTCGAGCTTCGCGCGCGACAGCTTCATCGTCATGTGCTTCGGACCGGAGGCGTCCGCCGTGACGAACGGCAGATTGATCTCTGTCTCCATCACCGATGAGAGCTCGATCTTGGCCTTCTCCGCCGCTTCCTTCAGACGCTGGAGCGCCATCCGGTCCTTGCTGAGATCGATGCCGTCTGTCTTCTTGAACTCCGCGGTCATCCAGTCGACGACGAGCTGATCGAAGTCGTCGCCGCCGAGGTGCGTGTCGCCGTTGGTCGACTTCACCTCGACCACGCCGTCACCCACTTCGAGCACCGAGATGTCGAACGTGCCGCCGCCCAGGTCGAACACCGCGATGGTCTCGTCCTTCTTCTGATCGAGGCCGTACGCCAGCGCCGCCGCGGTCGGCTCGTTGACGATGCGCAGCACGTTGAGTCCGGCGATCTGGCCGGCGTCCTTGGTGGCCTGGCGCTGAGCGTCGTTGAAGTACGCCGGCACCGTGATCACCGCGTCGCTGACTTTTTCACCGAGATAGTCTTCCGCGGCCTGTTTGAGCTTCTGCAGGATCACCGCGGAGATTTCGGGCGGCGAGTACTGCTTGCCACGCACGGTGATGCGGGCGTCGCCGCTGGACGTCTGCGTCACCGCATACGGGACGCGCTTGGTTTCCTCGGTGACCTCGCTGAACTTGCGGCCCATGAACCGCTTCACCGAGAAGACCGTGTTTTCGGGGTTGGTGACGGCCTGGCGCTTGGCCACTTGTCCAACCAGCCGCTCCCCGTCTTTGCCGAAGCCCACCACGGAGGGCGTGGTACGGGCGCCTTCCTGGTTGACGATCACGGTGGGTTGGCCGCTTTCCATGACCGAGACCACCGAATTCGTGGTGCCGAGGTCGATTCCAATCACCCTTCCCTTACTAGCCATTTCTCGTGTCCTCCCAGGACAATTTCCATTTTGCCGAGCACGTGAGTATATGTCAAGCAGCTAATCTTAGTTAACTACACTAATATGACGCCTACAAGAGCTAAAGGTTTCAAACGGATGGGGTTAGGATGGACTTGGGGACTTGGAGCTTGGGGCTTGGGCCTGCCGGTATTGGTTTTTCAAGTCCCAAGTCCCCAAGTCCCAAGCCCCGTTAGAATGGAATCCATGGGCGCGTACACGTCGAGCTCGATGGATCTCGACCCCGCCGATCTGGCTGAGGACGTCCGGCGGCTGTTCGACGACCTCTCGAGGAGGCGTCCCGACCGGCGTCACATGGTGACCGGCGAGTGCATGCCGGTGGTGGACGTCTTCGAGACCGAGAAGAACGTCGAGATCGTGCTCGACGTCCCGGGCGTGGCGGCCGACTGCCTCCGCATCCTGTTCAAGTCGGGCGTGGTCATCATCGCCGGCGAGAAAGAGCGTCCCGACTTCACCAAGCGCGGCCCGGCGAGCTTCCACCTGGTTGAGCGGGACTTCGGGCGTTTCGTACGCGCGGTGCGCATCAACGTGGCCATCGACGCGGCCAAGGCACGCGCGCGATTGACCAACGGTGAACTGCGCGTGGTGCTGCCGCGATTGAAGGAACGGCGGGGCAACGGTCTGCTCGTGACGATCGAAACCGGTGCCCTGCCGGCCGGCGAATGAAACTCCTGTTTATCGGCGACATTGTCGGACGCCCGGGACGCGACCTGGTGCGGCGGCACGTGCGTGCGCTCGCGGCGGCGCAGCACGCGGATTTGGTCGTGGCCAACGGCGAGAATGCCGCCGGCGGGGCCGGGATCACCCGCGATAACCTGCACGAGATTCTTGGCGCCGGCGTGGACGTCGTCACCACCGGCAATCACGTGTGGGACAAGCGCGAAACGCTGGAGTTCATCGGCGCGGAGCCGCGGCTGATCCGGCCCGCCAACTATCCGGACGGCACGCCCGGGGCGGGGTCGTGCGTGGTGTCGACCACCGGCGGCGTGCGCGTGGGCATCGTCAACGTGATGGGCCGGGTGTTCCTGCACGCCATCGACGATCCCTTTCGCGTGGCCGAGCGCGAGATCGCGCGCGTGAAAGAGGACGGGGCGCAGGTGATCTGCGTCGACATGCACGCCGAGACGACGTCGGAGAAGCTGGCGCTCTGTTATTACCTCGATGGCAAGGTGTCGGCGGTGATTGGCACCCACACGCACGTGCAAACGGCGGACGAGCGCATCCTGCCTGGCGGGACGGCCTGCCTGACCGACGCCGGCATGACCGGCCCGCATGACGGCGTGATCGGCATGGACAAGGACGCGGTGATCGCGCGGTTTGTGACCGGGAGGCCAGGCAGATTCGAAACCGCCAGTGGTGACCATCGACTGAACGGGGTCGTCGTCACGATCGACCCCACCAACGGCCGCGCCACCGGGATCGCGCGGCTCTCGCTCTCGGAAGACGAATTGAAAGCCAATACCGAGGCCGTGTCGCTCGAGGCCAAGGCGTGAGCCGGCTGCCGTTCGAAGACGAACCGAAGCCGACGGTGCGCAAGGTGCACGAGGTGCACGAGGTGCACGAGGTGCAGCGACAAGTTCTTACTGTCGGCGAATTGAACGCAACGATTCGCGATCTCTTGGAAAACCAGCTGCACACCGTGTGGGTCGAAGGTGAAATCTCAAACGCCCGGGTGTGGAACACCGGTCATTTGTATTTCACGCTGAAAGACAGCGCGTCGCAGATCAAAGCCGTGATGTTCCGTTCGGCGGTGCGTTACCTGAAGTTCAAGCCCGAGGACGGCCTCAAAGTGGTGGCGCGCGGCAAGGTCAGCGTCTACGACCCGAAGGGCGAATATCAGATCATCTGCGAGCACCTCGAGCCGACAGGGCTCGGCTCGCTGCAGCAGGCGTTCGAGCAGCTCAAGAAGAAGCTGGCGGCGGAAGGGTTGTTCGAGCCGTCACGCAAGCGGCCGTTGCCCGCCCTGCCCCGCCGCATCGGCATCGTCACGTCGCTCGATGGCGCGGCGCTGCGCGACATCGTGCGGGTGCTGCGGCGCCGCTATCCCAATGCGCACCTCGTGCTGTCGCCGACGCGCGTGCAAGGCGAGGGCGCCGGGCGCGAAGTGGCGCACGCGATCCGCAAGGTGACGCGGATCGAAGGTGTCGACGTCGTGATCCTCGCGCGCGGCGGCGGATCGCTCGAGGATCTCTGGGCCTTCAACGAGGAGGTGCTCGCCCGCGTGATCGCCGAATCACCGGTGCCGATCATTTCCGGCGTCGGCCACGAGACGGATTTCACGATCGCCGACTTCGTGGCCGACCTGCGCGCGCCCACGCCGTCGGCGGCGGCGGAGCTGGTGGTCCGGAAGAAGGATGAGTTCTTCGGCCACATCGATCGCCTGCACGAACGGCTCGACGCGGCGATTCATCACCGGTTGCGCCGCATGGAAACGCGGCTGCACGTGCTGGAAATGCGTCCCGGGTATGCCGGCTATGCCGGCCGGATGGCCGTGCGTGGCCGGCACGTGTCGGAGCTGGCGAGCGCATTGCGCCAGCGCATCGGCCAGTCGCTGGCGCGGCGATCGCGCCGGCACGAGGGGCTGCGCCGATCGCTCGATCACTTCGATCCGCGTCATCGCCTCGCCGCGGTCCGCACGCGCCTGGTGTCGAGAGACGGCCAGCTGCAAGCGGCGGTGCGCCGCCGCCTCTCGGTGGTCCAGGGCCGGTTTGGCGCGCTGGCGGCGCGGGTCGAGGGGCTCAGCCCGCTCGCCGTGCTGGGCCGCGGCTACTCGGTTACCTGGGACGGGGCGCGAACGCGTATCATTCGTGATGCATCCACGCTGCAGACCGGTGACCGGGTCCACGTGAGTCTTGAACGCGGGGCCATCGAAGCCACCGTCGATCGCGTAACCAATCGCGACCTGGAGCGTCGCGACGCCCCGGAGGGTCGTCAGACCACATAGCCGTGAGTGATCCCACCATCAAGGACTTCGAGGCGGCCATCGCCGAGCTCGAGACCATCGTCAAGAAACTCGAGGAGGGCGACCTCGCGCTCGAGAAATCGCTCGAGCTCTACGAGCGCGGCGTGCAGCTGTCGCGCTTCTGCCACTCGCGCCTCGAAGAAGCGGAGCGCCGCATCGAGATCGTGAACGAGCGCGGCGAGCTCAAGCCCGCCCCCGCCTCGATGCGTCTCCAGGACGACGACGAGACGTCTTGAAGGCCACCGGCTGGATGAATGCACGCAGCCGTCGCGCCTTGGTGAACTCGCGGGGCGGAGCCTCGCGACCATGACGTTCGAGGCGTACCTCGACGCGCGCCGCACGGACGTGGAGAACGCGCTTCAGACCTGGCTCCCCAGACCACCGGACGTTCCCGAGGTCATCTCCCAGGCGATGCGCTACAGCCTGCTCGGCGGCGGCAAGCGGCTGCGGCCGATGCTGGTGGTCGCCAGCGCCGAGGGCATCGCGCAAGTGGCGGGATCATCCGAGGCCGCGGCGCGCGACGCGGCGCTCCCGGCCGCGTGTGCGATCGAAATGATCCACACCTATTCGTTGATCCACGACGACCTGCCGGCCATGGACGATGACCAATTGCGGAGGGGACGGCCGACCTCGCATGTCGTGAACGGCGAGGGCATGGCGATTCTCGCCGGTGACGGCCTCCAGGCCGAGGCCTTCTCGCTGCTGGCGCGAGAGCCACAAGGCTTCCACCCGACGTTGATGGCACGAAAGCTTCGCGTGGCCGCGATGATCGCCGAGGCCGCGGGAGCGGCCGGCATGGTGGGTGGCCAGGCGATCGATCTGGCGGCCGTCAAACCCGGCCCGCATCACCAGGCGACGCGGATCGATGTCGACGGTCTGCAGGCGATGCACTTGCGCAAGACCGGCGCCTTAATCCGCGCCGCGGTGGGCGCCGGGGCGATCATGGGCGGCGCCGACGATCGCATGCTCGGCATCCTCGACACTTACGCCGTCGAGATCGGGCTCGCCTTTCAAATCGTCGACGACATCCTCGACGAAGAGGGGTCCGTGGATTCGCTCGGCAAGACGGCCGGTAAGGATCGCGCGGCGGGCAAACCCACGTATCCGTCGTTTTTCGGGCTCGATCGATCGCGCGAGCTGGCGGCGGCGTGCCATGCGAACGCGAAGCGAGCGTTGGAGCTGGCCGGTCTGCTCGATTCCAGGCTGGCGGACATCGCCAGCTGGGTGATTGAGCGAAAAGGGTGAGGGCTTGAGGACTTGAGGGCTTGAAAAACGCGCCCCGGAAGCAACGCCTCGATACGCTGCTCGTCGAGAAGGGCCTGGTCGAGACGCGGGAGAAGGCGCGCGCGCTCATTCTCGCGGGCCAGGTAGACGTCGAGGGTCACGGCGCGGCGAAGGCCGGCACGATGGTGCCGATCGACGCCGACGTCCGCGTGATGGGCCCCGACCATCCGTGGGTCAGCCGCGGCGGCATCAAGCTCGCGCATGCACTCGAGGTCTTCGGTATTGATGCGACCGGAGCCATTGCGCTCGACATCGGCGCCTCCACCGGCGGGTTTTCCGACGTCTGGCTGCAGCGCGGCGCGCGGCATGTGATCGCGCTCGACGTCGGCCACAGCCAGCTGCACTGGAAGATGCGCAGCGATCCGCGCGTGACGGTCATCGAGAACACCAACGCGCGCTATCTCAAGCCGGGCGACCTGCCGGACCGGGGTGCACCGATCACGCGCGTGAGCATCGACGTGTCGTTCATCTCGCTGCGCCACATCTTTCCGGTGCTGCCGCCCCTCATCGCGCCCGGCTCCGAGATCGTCGCGCTCGTGAAGCCGCAGTTCGAGGCGGGGCGCACGGATGTCGGCAAGGGCGGCGTGATCCACGATCCCGCCGTGCACGCGCGGGTGGTCGACGAGGCGACCCGCGCCGCCGCTGAAGTAGGATTGAAGCGAATCGGCCTGGTGGACTCACCAATCACGGGCGCCGAGGGGAACAGGGAGTTTCTGCTGCATCTCAGGGCTTGAGGGCTTGAGGGCTTGAGGACTTGAGGACTTGAGGACTTGAGGGCTTGAAGTCGTGCGAATAGGAATTGCGGTCAAGCCCGGCCTGCTGGCCGCGCGAGATCAGCTCGTCGAGCTCGAGGCCTGGCTGCGCGATCGCGGTGTGGATGCCGTGTGGTCGACGGAGGCGGCGAAGCTGTTCACGTCGGGCTCGCGGCCGGTGGCGGAGCGGACCGAGATCCCCAAACAATCCGATCTCGTCGTGGTGCTCGGCGGTGACGGTACCCTGCTCGGCATGGCCAAGGCGATCGCGGAGAGCGGGCACGACGTGCCGATTCTCGGCGTGAACTTCGGCTCGCTGGGGTTCCTCACCGAAATCACGCGCCCGGAGATCTTCACGGCGATCGACGCGGTGATGGCCGGCCGGGCGTCCTACGATCTGCGCATGATGCTCCGCGCGCTGGCGACGCTGGCCAACCAGCCGACAGTCTCGCACATGGCGCTGAACGACGTGGTGTTCTCGCGCACGGCGCTGTCGCGCATCATCGAGCTCGAAGTGTCGGTGGGCGATCAGCTGATGACCGCGGTCAAAGCCGACGGCCTGATCGTGGCGACGCCGACGGGATCGACCGCCTACAACCTCGCCGCCGGCGGGCCGATCGTGCATCCGGCCATGGATGCGCTGCTGCTGACGCCGATTGCGCCGCATACGCTGACCAACCGGCCGATCGTGATTCCGTCGGAACGCGAAGTCCGCGTGCGATCCAGCGGATCGAACGCGGGCGACGAGGTCTACGTCACGGTGGATGGCCAGACGGGCTTCGCGATGCACGAGGGCGACGAGATCGCGATCACGCGCGCGGAACGGCCGTTGCGTCTTGTTCGTTCCACGACGCGGAGCTACTTTGAAGTGCTCAGGCAGAAGTTGAAATGGAATGAACGGTAGGGATCGGGGATCGGGGATCGGGGGTCGGGGATCAGGGGCATTCAGTGGTTGTTTCGACCTGATCCCAGATCCCCGAGCCCCCAAAC
>CAZEMI010000277.1:0-7388 GCA_964513235.1 uncultured Acidobacterium sp. | reverse complement strand
GGAAACCATGGTCGGCGATATCAAGCTGAAGACCGGCATTCCGCGCTCGCTCACCCTGTCGCAGTCGCGCAAGAAGTTCTACGTGTTGGACTCGACGCTCGAAAAGATCGAGATTGTCGACAGTGCGACGCGCGCCTCGCTCTCGAACTTCACCCTGAGTGAAGCCAACAAGAAGGTCAGGATTCGCGGCTTCCAGGTGGATCCCCTCGAGCGTTTTCTCATCCTCTTGACGCGCTCGGCCACCAAGCAGATCGATCGTTGGGAGATCGGCGACATCACCATCCAGCTCTACGATCTCGCGCAGAACAAGGTCACGCGCACCATTCCCTGGCCGCGCGGCGAAGAGCGCGAGTTCATCAACATCCGGTTCTCACCAGATGGAAAACTGCTGTATTTCTTCGGCGACGACGTGCTGATCCTCGAGACCACGAACTTCACCGAGGTCGACACGTGGGCATTGAGCCGCCCGCTCGAGCCGGGACTCGGGCGCGTGAATTTCGGATCGGTGGACGACTTCAACGAGGATCCCGGGTTCTTCACGGGCCTGTTCACCATGCAGGACCCGCTGCATGGCCGCCGCATCATGGGCCTCGGCCGCGTCAACCTCGTGGCCAAGAGCATCGACTTCACGCCGATCGGTCCTGCCGAGGGCGTCAGCTTCGCGATGACCAAGGATCGCAAGCGCGGCTACGGCCTGATGCAGCAGATCGGCCGCTACGAATTCTGGGCGTTCGACGTCGAGCAGCGCCGGCTGTTGAACCGCACGCCATTCGCAGGCCGGCCGCGAATGGGCCTGCGCGTCTCGTCCAACGGCCGCCTGCTCTATATCTATGTGGCCGGCGCCACCATCGACGTCTACGAGGCCGCGACCTACAAGAAGCTGCGGACGATCGAAATGAACGCCGATCAGACGACGAGCCTGTTCATACTGCCGCGCCAGTAATCAAGTCCGATGGACCGCCGCGCGTTCGCGTACCTCGTGCCGTACTGGCGGCGGCTGGTCCTGGTTCTCGTCATCAGCCTGATCAGCACAGCGACGACACTGTTCATCCCGTACCTCTCGAAAGATCTGATCGACACGGCACTGGTTGGCCGCGATCTCGAGGCGTTGCGCCGCATCGTCGGCTGGTTCATCGCGCTCGGCGTGTTCGGATTCATCCTGAACGTGACCAGCGGCCTCCGCTACACCCGCGTCTCGGCGGAGATCCTGTTCGACATGCGCCTGTCGCTGTATGCACACCTGCAGCGGCTCTCGCCTCGCTATTACGCCCGCACCCGGCTAGGCGACATCGTCTCGCGGCTCAACAACGACATCAGCGAGATTCAGCGCGTGGCCGCGGAAGCGGCGCTGGCGTGGGTCGGCAACCTGCTGTTTCTCGCCGGCAGCCTCGTGATGATGATCTGGCTCGACTGGCGTCTCGCCTTGATCGCGCTGGCGCCGCTGCCGATCAGCCTGATCGCGCTGGCGGTTTACCGCAAGCGCCTCGAGAGCCGCGTCGCCGAGCTCCGGCAGAAGAGCGCCGACATCGGCAGCTTCCTCATTGAAACGCTGCAGGCCTCGTCTTTGATCGTCGCCTCCAACGCGCAACAGCGTGAGCAGCAGCGCTTCCGCGGCCTGAATACGGCATTCATCGACTCGTTGATGCGGATGCAGCGAGTGACGTACTTCGCCGGCGGGTTGCCCGGAAGCGTGCTGTCCATCGGCTCCGCGATCGCGTTTTTCTATGGCGGCCTGCGCGTCATCGACGGCACGCTCACGTTGGGCACGATGGGCGCGTTCCTCGCGTATCAGATGCGCGTCTTCGCGCCCGCGCAAGCCTTGATGGGCCTGTATGCCAGCTTCGCCACGGCACGGGTGTCGTGGTCGCGAGTGCGGGAGATTCTCGACGCCCCAATCGACGTCGTCGAGGCGGCGAATGCGCGGGCCATCGCCTCGCCTCGTGGTGAGCTGACGTTCGACTCGGTGACGTTGGGCACCGATCGGTCGCGGGTGCTCGATCAGGTGTCGTTTACGGCGCGGCCGGGCACGAGCGTGGCGCTGGTCGGCGGGAGCGGCGTCGGGAAGTCGACGATCGCGTATCTGGCAACGCGCCTGCTCGATCCGGAGACCGGCGTCGTTCGGCTCGATGGCCACGATCTCCGCGAGCTGACATTGGACAGCGTGCGGCGCCATGTGGTGCTGGTCGAGCAGGAGCCGACGCTGCTGCATGCCAGCATTGAAGAAAACATTCGATACGTGCGGCCCGGCGCATCGTCCGATCAAGTGAGACATGCCGCGGAGGCGGCAGGTATCGCCGCCTTTATCGAGCGGTTGCCCGAGGCCTACGGCACCCTCGTTGGCGAGCGCGGCCTCGCGTTGTCTGCTGGCGAGCGCCAGCGAGTGGCGCTCGCGCGGGCGTTTCTCGCCGATCCCGCGGTGCTGGTCCTGGACGAGCCAACCGCGGCGCTGGATTCCATCGCGCAGCGCCAGGTGATCGAGGGCTACCAGGCCGTGATGCGCGGCCACACCACCATCCTGATCACCCATCGACGTGAAGTGGCGATGGCCGCCGACCACGTGGTGGTCCTCGAAGGTGCGCGCGTGGCTGATGCAGGCCCGCCACGCGAGCTGGCCGAGCGCTCCGAGGCGTTCGCGCGCCTGTTCGAGATCGATCGTGACACCCCACGACGCAAAGTCCGCGTCGTGGGGACCCCGGGCGCCGGCGTCGAAGCATGACCCACCGCGCAGTGCGCGTCGCCGTCATCGACAGCGGCGTGCACGCCGCTCATCCGCACATCGGCGGCGTCGCAGGTGGGATCGGGATCGACGATGCCGGACGCATTCATGACGACTACGTCGATCGTCTCGGCCACGGAACGGCGGTCGCCGCTGCCATTCGAGAGAAGGCGCCGGCGGCCGAGATTTTCGCGATCAAGGTTTTCGATCGCGAGCTCGCGGCGACTGGTGTGGCGCTGGTGGCCGCGTTCGAGCGGGCGATCGCGCAGGGTGCACACATCATCAACTTGAGCCTGGGCACGCAGAACACCGACCACGAAGCGTCGCTGGCGAGCGTGGTGCGCGAAGCCAGGGCCGCGGGCACGATCGTCGTGGCCGCGGGCGAGCAGGACGGCGTCCGCTGGCTCCCGGGCGCTCTCGACAGGGTCTGGCCGGTGCTCCTCGACTGGTCGGTGCCGCGTGAGGAATGTCGCGTGACGCTGCGATCGGGGAGCGAGCCGGTGTTTTACGCATCCGGGTTTCCGCGGCCCATTCCCGGCGTGACCTCGGAGAAGAACCTGAAGGGATTGAGCTTCGCGGTGGCGAACGTCACCGGCCTCGTCGCGGCGGCGTTGTCAGGATTTGCGCCCATCCGTGTCTAATCGGTGTTTAATCGGTGGCCCAATCGGTGGCTCAATCCCGCCGCAGGGCGTGTAACGGATCCAGCTTCGTCGCGCGCTTCGCCGGCAACACGCTCGCGGCAATGGCGACCACGGCGAGCAGCATCGCAATGCCGCCGATCGTGATCGGATCGCGCGAGCTGGTCTGAATCAGCAGGTTGGTTCTCGAGAACAGCTGGCCGACGCCAAAGGCACCGGCGATGCCGAGCGAGAGTCCGATCGCCAGTTGCACGAACGAGCGGCGCAGGAACAGCCACGACACCTGGTTGCCTTGCGCGCCGAGCGCCATGCGAATGCCGATTTCCTGCGTGCGCTGCGACACCGCGTACGCGGTGACGGCATAGAGGCCGACCGCGGAGAGCGTCAGCGCAATCAGCGCGAAGATCGCGAACATGCTGCCGAAGATCCTGAAGGGCCAGCGGGCCTGCGCCAGGTTCTCATCGAGCGTACGGATGCCGAACAGCGGCAGATCCGGGTCGATCGCGCGGACTTCCTCACGCAGGATCGGCGTCATCAGCGTCGGGTCACCCTGGCTGCGGACGATCAGCGCCATGAAGCCGCGCGGGTCGGTGCGGAAGGGCAGGTACGCAATCGGATCGGGATCCGGTAGCTGGAAATCGCGTTGGCGCAGGTTCGGGACGATACCGATGATGGTCGCCGTCAGCGACGTCGGAATGCCGCCCGCGGGTGGTGCGCCGCCCTGGAGATCGATCGTCAGCGTGATCCGCCTGCCGATTGGATCCTCGTTGGGGAAATGCAACGCGGCAAACCGCTGGTTGATGATCGCGCTCTCCCGGCCGGTCATGCCGTCTTCATCGGTGAGGTTGCGGCCGCGTTGCAGCGGCAGGCCGATCGTCTCGAAGTAGCGGGGATCGATGGTCAGCATCGTGACGTTCGGCGCCTGCTGACCCTGATCGAGTGGCTTGCCGTCGATTTCGAGGCCGCGCAGGAAGCCGCCCTGCAGCGGAATGTTGCTGGTGACCGCCGCGTTCTCAATGCGCGGATTCGATTTCAGCCGTTCCTCGAGGCGTTCGTAGAACGCCAGCCGCTGCTCGAGCGCGGGATACTTCCGTTCCGGCAGGGCCAGGTTCATCGTCAGCAGCTTCGAGGTATCGATGCCGAGGTTGAGGCTGTACATGTTCAGGAAGTTGCGGATCATGAAGCCCGCACCCGCCAGCAGCACGACGGTGAGCGTGAGCTCGGCCACCATCAGTGCGCCGGTCCAGCGGCGCGCGCGCACGCCCGCGGAACCGGTGCGGCCGCCTTCCTTGAGCACTTCGTTGACGTCGGTCTTGGAGATGTGCAGCGCCGGTGCGAGGCCGAAGATGATGCCCGTGCCAAGGCAGATCAGCGCGAAAAACGACAGCACCGAGCCGTCCATCGTGAACTGGATCCAGTAGGGGCGGCCGACGTCCTGCGTCGCGCGATCGAACAGGCGGATACCAATGGCCGCGACGCCAAGGCCCGCGAGCCCGCTGATGACGGCCAGCATGACGCTCTCGATCAGCAGCTGGCGCACCACCCGCCAGCGCGACGCGCCGAGGGCGATGCGCACCGAGATCTCGCGCGCGCGATTGGTCGAGCGCGAGAGGAGCAAATTGGCGACGTTCGCGCAGGCGATCAGCAGCACGAACGCCACCGCGCCCATCAGCGACAGGAACACCGTGCGAATCGGGCCGCCGTTCTGGCTCTCGTTGAACGTCTGCACGCGCGCCTGGATGTCCTTGTTGGTGTCCGGGTTCTCCGACTCCAGCTTGCGCGAGATGTTGATCAGCTCGCTTTGGGCCTGCTCGCGGCTGACGCCCGGCGCCAGCCGGCCAAACACCTGGAGGTTGCGCGCGTTGCGGCGCTGTTGCTCGAGGCCCTGAATCGTGCCGAGCGGCAGCCACAGATCAGTGTTGAAGGGAAACTTGAAGCTATCCGGCATCACGCCGATCACCGTGGTCGGCACGTCGTTGATGCGGACGGTGCGGCCGATGACCGATGGATTGCTGCCGTAGCGGTTCATCCACATGCCGTGGCCGAGCACCACCACTGGCGGCGCGCCAACGCGGTCGTCCTCCGGCGTGAAGCTGCGTCCCAGGGCCGGCTGTTGGCCCATGATGTGGAAGTTGATCGCCGACATGTAGGAGCCCCGGAAGCGCTCCGGCGGCTGACCTTCGTCGCTGACGTTGGCGATCAGGCCGTTGAAGGCGCCGAGCATTTCGAACGTGCGGGTCGAGTCGCGGTAGTCGCGGAAATCGAGGTACGACACGCCCATCGGGCGGTTGCGGACTCGATCGAAACCGCCGACCGCCATGACACGATCGGACTCGGGAATGGGGAGGCCGCGGATCAGCACGGCGTTCACGAAGGTGAACACCGTGGCATTGACGCCAATGCCGAGCGCCAGGGCGACCGCCGCGACCAGCGTGAACCACTTGTCTTTCAAGAGCAGCCGGCCGGCGAACCGCACATCTTCCCACAGACCCATGTATGCCTCAGACACCCTTACGGATGGAGAGTGGCCCAGGTTCCGTGGGTTAGGATTTCATTTGTGTTGAACATCCGGACGGCCGTGCCGGGGGACGCGGCGGTGTTGGCCGAGCTGGCGCGCACGACGTTCTATGACGCGTTTGCGGCGGCCAATGACGCCGCCGACATGGCCCTGCATCTGGAACGCGCCTACGGCGTGCCGCAGCAGACCGCTGAAATCCGCGATGCGCGGATGACGACCCTTCTCGTCGAGCAGGGTGGCTCGGCGATCGCGTATGCACAGGTTCGCGATCACCACGCGCCCGGCTGCGTGTCCGGGCCGGCGCCGATTGAGCTGTGGCGGTTCTATGTCGATCGCGAATGGCACGGCCGTGGCGTGGCGCCGGTGTTGATGGAGCGTGTGAAAGCGGAGGCGCGGGCGCGCGGTGCGAGAACCTTATGGCTGGGCGTGTGGGAGCACAACCGCCGCGCTCGCGCGTTCTATGCGAAAAGTGGTTTCGCAGACGTCGGCGAACACATATTCTTGTTCGGCACCGATCCGCAGACGGATCGCGTCATGACACTGGCGCTATGACCACACGCAGCATCATCGGATTGAGTCTCGTCGCGACCGCGTCGATCTGGTTCCAGGTGGCCGGCCGCTTCGAGGCCAGCCGCATCGACGCGCAGCGCGACGCGCGCGTGGATGCCCGCAGGCAGGCGGCGAGCCTGCGTATCGATAGCGAGCGGTTGATGTCCACGGTCACGACGCTGGCCGATCCGAAGTTCGAGGGCAGGGCCGCCGGCTCGCCCGGTGGCATTGCCGCGCGCGCGTGGATTCTCGGGCGCTTCAAGGCGATCGGCCTGCACCCGGTCTCGGGCAGTTACGTGTTTCCGTTCAAGTTCGCGCGCAAGTCGATGACCGGCCTCGACGGCGAGGGCGCCAACGTGCTCGGGATGTGCCTCGGCGAGGACACCACGTTGCCGTTGTTCGTGGTCTCCGCGCATTACGACCATCTCGGCGTTCGCGACGGCGTCGTCTACCCGGGCGCCGACGACAATGCGTCGGGCGTGGCGGTGATGCTCGAGGTGGCGGCGTATTGTCAGAAGCATCCGTTCCGCCGCTCGCTCGTGTTTGCGGCGTTTGATGCCGAAGAGGGCGGGTTGAACGGCGCGAGGGTGTTGGTGTCGAATCCACCGCTGCCGAAGGACCGCATCGCGCTCAACGTCAACCTCGACATGGTGAGCCGCAGCGAGAAGCGCGAGATCTTCATTGCCGGCACGTATCACACGCCCGCGTTGAAGGCGCCGCTCGAAGAGGTGGCCCGTCGCGCGCCGATCACCGTGCTGTTTGGGCACGACCGGCCGAAGGCCATTGCCGGGGGCGTCGACGACTGGACCAGCCAATCGGACCACGGCCCGTTCCATGCGGCGAAGATCCCGTTCGTGTATTTCGGCGTCGAGGATCACGCCGATTATCACCAGCCGACCGACACCGCCGACAAGATCAGCCGCGGCTTCCTGGTGGACGTCGCCGAAACCATCCTCGCCGCCATCCT
>CAZEMI010000276.1:0-24190 GCA_964513235.1 uncultured Acidobacterium sp. | reverse complement strand
GGTGCTGTACTTCGAGGGTGAGCGCCACCACTCGCATCGCGTGGTGCGGGCGGTGAAGAACCGCTTCGGCGCCGCGAGCGAGCTGGGCGTGTTCGAGATGACCGGCACTGGGTTGCGGCCGGTGCCCAATCCCTCGGCGCTGTTTCTCGCCGAGCGCCCCACCGCGACGCCGGGCTCGGCGGTGTTGTGCTGCCTCGAAGGCTCGCGGCCCTTGCTCGTCGAAGTGCAGGCGCTCGTCAGCACCAGCAG
This sequence comes from uncultured Acidobacterium sp., assembly GCA_964513235.1. Lineage (GTDB taxonomy): Bacteria > Acidobacteriota > Vicinamibacteria > Vicinamibacterales > UBA2999 > 12-FULL-67-14b. Next base: position 23,941 of record CAZEMI010000276.1, on the reverse strand, counting down.
CTACGGGCAGGCGCGGCGCATGGCCGTGGGTATCGATCAGAACCGCTTGTCGCTGCTGCTCGCCGTGCTCGAAAAGCGCGCCGGCCTGCATCTAGTCACCGACGATGTGTTCGTGAACATCGCCGGCGGGATGAGCATCGACGAACCGGCGGTCGATCTCGGCATCGTGGCGGCGGTGGCGTCGAGCCTGAAGAACCGGCCCATCGCGCAGGGCACGGCAGTGTTCGGCGAAGTTGGCCTGGGCGGCGAAGTGCGCGGCGTTGCACAGGCCACGCTCCGCATCCGCGAGGCCGAACAGATGGGATTCACCAAGATCGTGCTGCCGGCGTCGAACATGGATGCCAGTGAAGAGATGGGAAAAGCGGAACTGGTCGGCGTCCGCTCGGTCGGCGAAGCCCTTGATTTGCTGCTCTGAGCGTTCTAAGGTTGCCCCATACTCCCGCGCCTCATTAAGCAAGACTGGCGCGGGCTTTCATATGGCCTGGTTCATATTCGTCCGGCTCGCGTTCGTCGGAGCAGTGGCCTATTCCGCTTTCATGCTGCGGCCGCTTGGCGCCGACCCCCTGATCAACGTCGGGATGGGTCTCGGTCTGGGCGTGCTGTCGGTCGGCCTCGAATGGCAGCTCCGTAACACCCCGGTCACCCAACTGCTGGGCGCCTTTCTCGGCGGCGGCGTCGGCCTGCTCCTGGCCAAGGGCATCAGCGAAGCGCTGTTCTGGATCGATCCTCGCGATCAGCGCGTCGCGTTCCTGCACAGCTTCATCCTGCTGATCTTCCCGTATTTCGGCTTGATCGTCGGCGCGCGCAAGGGCGAGTGGCTCGAGCCGTCGCGGCTGATAACGCTGTTCCGCGCCGCGGGCCCCGAGCGCCACTACAAGATTCTCGACACCTCGGTGATCATCGACGGCCGCGTGGCCGACCTCTGCGACACCGGCTTCATGGACGGCGCGCTGGTGATTCCGCAGTTCGTGCTCAAGGAGCTGCAGCTGGTGGCCGACTCGTCCGACTCGATGAAACGCAACCGCGGCCGCCGCGGCCTCGACATCCTGCAGAAGATCCAGAAGATGTCCGGCGTCGAAGTGGTGATCTCCGATGTGGATTTTCCCGACGTGAAGGAAGTGGACCTCAAGCTGATCGAGCTGGCCCGGACGCTCTCGGGAAAGATCGTCACCAACGACTTCAACCTGAACAAGGTGGCGCAACTGCGCGGCGTCGCCGTGCTCAACATCAACGAGCTCGCCAATGCGCTGAAGCCGGTGGTGCTGCCCGGCGAGATCATGAAGGTGTTCATCCTCAAGGAAGGCAAGGAATACAACCAGGGCGTGGCCTACCTTGACGACGGCACCATGGTGGTGGTCGACCACGCGCGCGAGATGATCAGCAAGACCATCGACATCGTCGTGACCAGCGTGCTGCAGACCACGGCCGGCAAGATGATCTTCGGACGCTACCTCGAGCCCGGCGCCACGCAGGCGACGGCGGCACGCCCCGCCGCCACCGCGGTAACGGCGCCGTCGCCGATCGTCGCCAAAGATCATTAGATCGCAAGATCACAAGATCACAAGATCACAAGGTCCCGATCAACCGATCACGAGGTCACCAGATCAACAGATTGTCCTTCCACTGGTTCCGCACCGTGTTCTGGCTCATTCCGACGATCGCCGTCTACACGATCGTTCTCGGGATCGCCTCGATCACGTCGAGCTTCTTCGATCGCCGCGGCTACTTCGCGCACGGCTGCGCGCGCGCGTGGTCGTGGCTGATCCTCGCCACCACGGGCGTCGAGGTTACCGTGCACGGGCTCGCGCGGCTGGTGCCGGGCAAGACCTACGTCTTCGTGGCGAATCACCAGAGCTTCTACGACATTCCGTGTCTCTTCTGGTCGATTCCGTTTCAGCTCCGCATCATCGCCAAGGAGTCGCTCGGCCGCTTTCCGATGATCGGGCCGCACTTGAAGCGGACCGGGCACATGTTGGTGGATCGGAAGCATCCCGATCGGTCCGGCATCTTCGGGTGGGCGAGCCGGCTCACCTCGAATGGGCTGTCGTTGATTGTTTTTCCGGAAGGGACGCGCAGCCGCGACGGCTTCCTGGGGAAGTTCAAAGGCGGTAGCATCATGCTCGCCATGCAGGCGGGATTGCCGCTGGTTCCGATTTCGGTGGTCGGCAGCCGGCACGTCATGAAAAAGGGTGAGCTGACGACCAAGCCGGCCCGGGTCACGGTGATGGTGCACGCGCCCATTGAACTACCGGCCGGGGCCGAGCCGTCGGTGACCGACGTGCGCGCGCTGGCCGATCGGGTGCGCGAAGTGATTCGTCCGGCGGTTGAAGCGGAAGCTAAAGGAGAGGCTCTGCCATGACGTCACGTGTTGTTCTCGCCGTCGCGCTGCTCAGTGCGGCGACCACCTTATCGGGACAGCAGCCGGCCGCACGATGGTGGTCTCACGTTGAATTCCTGGCCAGCGACGCGATGAAGGGTCGCGACACCGGCACTGCGGAGCATCGCAAGGCGGCTGAATACATCGCCGATCAATTCAAGCGGGCCGGCCTCGAGCCCGGTGGCACCAAGGGCCATTTCCAGCCGGTCGGATTCAGGAGCCGGCGCATCAACGAGGAACAGTCGAGTCTTGCGCTCGTCCGATCGGGTGCTGCCGCTGAGCCGGTGGTGCTCGGCGACGAAGCCACGTTCTCGATGCGCATCGAGCCGGCGCCGAGCGTGGACGCGCCGCTGGTGTTCGCCGGTTACGGTCTTCAGGTTCCTGAGGTGAGACACGACGACCTCGCCGGACTCGATCTGAACGGCAGGATCGTCGTGCTCCTGACCGGTGGACCGTCGCATATTCCTGGACCACTGCTGGCGCATTACCAGAGCACGCGGTGGGACTACCTCAAGAAGTCAGGCGCCGTGGGTGTGATCTCGATCCAGAACCCGAAGGGGCAGGACATCCCCTGGGATCGATCGAAGCTGTCGCGCTTCATGCCGGCAGTGGCCATCGCGGATCCGTCGCTCGACGATACCTTCGGCCAGCAGGTGGCGATCACGTTCAACCCTGCCCGCGCCGAGAAACTGTTTACTGGTTCCGGTCGCACCTTCGCGGAGATCCTCGCGCTGTCGAATGACGGCAAGGTGCTGCCGCGATTTGCGCTGCCGTCACGCGCCCGCGTCAGGGTGTCGATCACCGCCACCACAGTCGAATCCGACAACGTGATCGGCGTGCTGCGCGGCAGCGATCCCGCCCTGCGCAACGAATACGTCGCCGTCTCGGCGCACCTCGACCACGTCGGCGTGGGCGAGCCGATCAACGGCGACAGCATCTACAACGGCGCCATGGACAACGCCTCCGGCATCGCGACGCTGATTGAAACCGCGGCCGCGGCGGCGGCGCGCGGCGGCTTCAAACGCAGCATCGTGTTTGCCGCCGTCACCGCCGAAGAGAAGGGGTTGCTGGGTTCGCGGTATTTCGCCAATCGCATCCCGATGCAGGCGGGCACCATTGTGGCCAACCTCAACACCGACATGTTCCTGCCGCTGTTTCCGCTCAAGAGCGTGGTGGTGCAGGGGCTCGAGGAATCGGATCTCGCCGACGACCTGAAGAAGGTGGCGCGCCCGCTGGCCATCGAGGTGCTGTCGGATCCGGAGCCAGAGCGCAACGCGTTCGTGCGCAGCGATCAATACAGCTTCATCAAGACCGGCGTGCCGGCGCTGTCGCTGAAGGTGGGCTTCACCAGGGACTCCGACGAACACCAGATCGTGAGGCGGTGGCGCACCGAGCGCTATCACGCGCCGAGCGACGATCTCGATCAGCCGATCGATCGCCAGGCTGCGGAGGACTTCGGCAAGGTCTACCTGGCGCTGGTCGCGGAAGTGGCGAACCGGCCGACGCGGCCACAGTGGAACCAGGACAGCTTCTTCAAGCGTTTCGCCAAGTAAGCCGTGTTCTCACAGGCCCCCGAGCTCACGGCGATCGTCCGTCCCGGCGTGATCTGGTGGACCGGCGCCGCCGTGGTGCTCCACGAGCACGCGCTCGATCCACTGCTCGCCGAGGCCGAGGCAAGAGTCCGCATCTCGCCACCCGCCGAGTCTGCCGCCGTGCGGACCATGTACAAGAAGGTCGGGATCGATCCGACGAAGACGCGGCCGTCGAACGAAGCGCTGCTGCGCCGCGTCCGCAAGGGCGACACGATCCCCCGCATCAACTCCGCCGTCGACATCGTGAACTGGTGCTCGCTCGAATTCCAGTTGCCGTACGGCCTTTACGATGCGTCGAAGATCGAGGGCGCGGTGACGATGCGGCTCGGCCGGGACGGCGAGAAGTACGCGGGCATTCGCAAGGATGAGGTGAATGTTGGTGGGAGGATTACCGTTGTGGACGATCGTGGACCATTCGGGAATCCAACGTCAGATTCCGCCCGCACGATGGTGACGCCGGCGACCACCGAGCTACTCGTCGTGATCTACGCGCCGACGGAAATTCCCAGGCCCCAACTCGAACGAGTCGTCAGTGCGACCGCGGAAAGGTTTCAGCAGATCTGCGGTGGTCGAGAAACCCCCACCGCCATATAGCCCCGGCTTTAGCCGGGGGATCCCCGAAGCTGTTTGCGGTCGCAGATCCGCCGCCTGAAGGCGGGGGCTAGATGGTGGTGTGATCATGTGCGTAATCTGTGGATGAAACTCTCAGTGTCGCTGTGTCTCTGTGGCAGGCTGTGCGTTCTTCAGGCGCCGGTTGAAGAACTCCGCCGTCGCCTTGTAGCCGCGGACCCAATTCTGGTGCCGCAGGAAATCGTGGACTTCGTCTGGCAGCACGAGCTGTTCGACTTCGACTTTGCGTTTCCGCAACTCGACGATCAGGTTGATCGACTCGATGAACGACACGTTGCGGTCGTCGTCTCCGTGGATCAACAGCACGGGAGACTTCCACGTATCGACGGTGGACAGCGGCGAAGCGCCGAAAGCGCGCCGCGAAAACTCTGGATCGTCGTGGACGCTGTAATCGGGCACGAACGTGCGGATGCCCTGGTTCCAGTCGTGCACGCCGTGGAAGTCCACGCCGGCGGCGAACAAGTCCGACGCCCGTGACAGCCCCATCGCCGTGAGATAGCCGCCGTACGATCCGCCCCACAGGCCGATGCGCGACGGATCCACATCAGGCCGGCCCTTCAGATACAGGCCCGCGCCCATCACGTCGTTGAACTCCGCGCCGCCCGATGCGCCGTAGTTCAGCGCCTCGCGGAACTCGAGCCCATAGCCGATGCCGCTGCGGTAGTTCACCGACAGCACGATGTAGCCCTGGCTCGCCAGCCACTGATTCATCGCGTAGGCATTGCGGTAGTAGTAGTTGTAATGCCACGTCGTCAGCATCTGCCGCCGCGATCCGCCGTGGAAGAAGATCAACGCCGGCCGCCGCTCGCCGGCTTTCAGATCGCGCGGCAGGAAGAGCTGCGCCGGGATCTGCATACCATCGGTGGCGGTGACGGTCACGGCCTGCGGCCTGACGAGCGCCGAAGGATCGAAGCCGGCGGGCAGCATGTTCTCGAGCAGCGAGTGCGCGTGGCCATCAGGCCAGATCACCATCACATGCGGAGGTGCCTGCGCGTCGGCGTGGAGGACGGCGGTGTGGCCGTCGCTGGTGATGACCGGCTGCCATTCGCTGCCGTTGGACTTGACCGCGTTCCGGCTCGGTCTCGCCGATCCGTCCACCGGCACCGTCCACACGTGCCGGCGATCGATGTCGTCCTGGTTCGAGTTGTAGATCATCCGCGACCGATCCGGCGCGATGGTCACGTACTCGACTTCGAAATTGCCCGGCGTGAGCAGCGTGGCTGTGCCGTCCCTCGACTCCGCTCGGGACGGCCCTGAGCCTGTCGAAGGGCCGCCACCCGCCGGCGCTGAGTACAGATGGACCCAGCCATCCTTCTCCCATGGGAACACCAGCCGGTCGCCGGCGGCCCAATACAACTGGTGGTCGGACACCACGCCCTGGAACGCGCTGCCGTATCCCGCGTCGGCTTGCCACACCTGCTGGCCCTGGCCGGCCTTCACGTCGGCGACGCGCAGCGACCACGGCTCATCTACCTGGCGACGCGGCGAGAACATCCGCGCGCGCGGCGTGGCGCCCTGGCGAATCCACGCGATCTTCGTGCTATCCGGCGACCACGCGGCATTGCCGTCGCGATCGAGCGACGGATCGAGATAACGCAACTCCCGCGACGCCAGCGTGAACACGCCGATGTAGCTGTGCGTGCCGCGGCCGCTCGTGAATGCGAGCGTCGTGCCGTCGGGCGACCACGCCAGCCCCGATGCGCTCCCGCGCGCATTCACAAGGCGAGCCGGCGCTTCCGTGGAACCGAGGTCCGCGCTCCAGATCTGCCCGCGCTGCACCCAGGCGACGCGTTGGTCGCGCGGTGACGGGACCGGCCCATTGCCGAGGCCCAGCCGCTTCGGTGCGCCGCCGTCAACGCTCACCGCGAACACCGCTTGCTCGGTCCCGTCCTGTAGCTGCGCGGGATTTGGATGCTCACCCTGCCGGTTCGCGCCGTCGCCACGAACGTAGACGATGGTCTGGCCATCGCTCGTCCAGTTCACGTCGGTGATCCATAACCCATCGTCACCCTTGTAAGTGGTCACCGCGCGCCACTTGTGATCGATGCGGCCACTGAACGGCCCGGTGCCGGGCGTCGGGTCGGCGACCAGGAGGTTGTGCACGCCGCTGTTGCTCGACACCCATGCGACGCGGCCACCGGTGGGCGCGGCCACCAGATCGGTGGGGAAGGGCGTGGCCATCAGCGTATCGATGGACAGCGATCCCGCCGGCTGCTCGCCCACCGGCCTGTCCGCCGTAGCTCTAGCGGAGGCGGAAGCCTTGGCGGAGGTGGGGGCGGAAAGGTTGACGAGGGCCAGCACGACGACGAGCGGCAGAGCGACGCGGGTGGCGATCTTCATAAGTTGGCTCCGGCGCTTCCGATATTAGCCGAACTCAGATCGGATAGAGTTCGTGGCCATGAAGCCCATCACTCGCGCTCTCGCCACCTTCATCGTGATGCTGACGCCGGCCCTGGGCACCGTATCCGCCCAGCGAACGGTGGATCTCGATGCCGTGACCATCGCGGAGGTGAACGCGGCATTTGCCAAGGGGGCGCTGACCTCGGAGCGTCTCGTGCAGATGTTGCTGGCCCGCATTCAGGCCTTCGACCGGCAGGGCCCGATGTTGCGGGCGGTGATTACCGTCAACCCGAAGGCCATCGAAACCGCGCGCGCCCTTGACGCGGAACGCAAATCCACGGGTCCGCGCTCGCCGCTGCACGGCATTCCGATCGTGGTGAAAGACAACATCGATACCGCCGACATGCCGACGACCGGAGGCTCGGTGCTGCTCGAAGGCTCCATTCCGCCGGACGATGCGTTCGTGATCCAGAAGCTGCGCGCGGCGGGCGCGGTGATCATCGCGAAAGCGAACCTCTCTGAATTTGCCTCGGCCGCGACCAAGAGCTCCATCGGCGGCCAGATTCTCAATCCGCACGATCTCGCGCGGTCGCCGGCCGGATCGTCGGGTGGCACCGGCGTGGCGCTCGCGGCGACATTCGCGATGGCCGGGCTCGGCACCGACACCGGCGGGTCGGTCCGTGGTCCGTCGACCAACAACGGCATCGCCGGGCTCAAGACGACGATGGGACTGGTCAGCCGCGATGGCGTGATCCCGCTGGCGTTGAGTCTCGACACGGTCGGACCGATGGCGCGCCATGTGTATGACGTGGCGGCGCTCCTGAGCGTGCTCGCGGGAGTGGATCCCGCGGACGCCGCGACGAAGCTCGGCGCCGGTCGCGCCGTGGCGGACTACACCCAGTCGCTACGCGCGGACGCGCTCAAGGGTGCGCGGCTGGGCATCGCGCGCGACTTCATGGGACAGGACCAGGACGTGGACTGGGTCGTGGAGGCCGCGCTCGATACGATGCGCAAGCAGGGCGCCACCGTCGTGGACGTGCGGCTGCCACCATGGCTGCTCGACGGCAAGGGCGACTACTACACCGCCGTTCGGTATCCCGAGTTCGTGGCGCAAATCGCCGACTACCTCGCCACGATCGGGCCGTCGTACCCGAAGAATCTCGATCAGCTGATCGAGCGCGCCCGCCGCGTCAACGCGCCGCGTGCCGACGGCGCCGGCCCGAATCCCGCGCGCTGGTCGCTCATGCTCCGGGAAGCGGGGAGTGGCACCCTGACCGATTATCAGTACACCGCGGTCCGCGATCACGCGCTGCCGCTGGTTCGCGACGTCCTGTCGGGCGTCCTCACCGCCAACACGCTGGATGCGATCGTCTACCCGACGGATCCGCGGCGGCCGCAATCGAGTGCGGCGCCGGCCGGCGTGCCAGGCGGCGCGGGAAATTCGCCAAGCAACCTCGCGAACCTCTCGGGTTTTCCGGACCTGATCGTGCCGGCGGGTTTCAGCACCGATGGTTTGCCGATCGGGATTTCCTTCCTCGGCGCCGCCTTCAGCGAATCACGCTTGCTCGCGATCGGCTACAGCTTCGAACAGGCCACGAAAGTTCGCCGCCTGCCCGTGCATACGCCGCTGCGGGCCGGTGAATCGATCGCGGTGCCGTAATCAGTACTTTTGGTAGGTGCCTTTGATCGGCACCTGATTGACGCCTGGTTTGCTGAAGTCGCACACGCCCGTCGGGAATACTGTCTTCATGCGGGCCTGCTGTGCATCGCTGAACGTCGCCTTGTAGTCGGAGAAGTTGACCGGCTTCAGCTGGCACTTCATCACGTCGTTGGTCAGGGGTGCGCCCGCGACCAGGCGCGGTTCACTGTGGACCGGGTAGAGCGCGTTGCACTTGTTGTGCGCGTGGAAGCTGGCGGGCTCGACGATCTTCAGGCCCGATGGATCCCAGCACGTGTCCACGGCGTCCGCGGGTTTGTGCTTCACGATCTTGTCGATCGACAGCGGCGCAGAGTCGGCCGCCATCGCGTCGAGCCACGTGTTCATCGTATCGAGGCTGGCCTGCAGCGGCGTGAAGGTCGAGGCATTCCAGATCACGCTGTTGTCGGAACGCCCGTTGGCCCGCTCCAGCCGCGCCCGCACGACAAAGTCGCGCTGGCGGTCGTGGATGTCGCCGCGATTGTCCGTGTAGGTGCGCGACATCAGGATCGGCACGTTGCCGAGCGCGGCGTTGTACGAGGCCTTGAGGCCGCTCTCGTAGATGCCCTTCAAGGCGATCGGATCGCCCTCGGTGCGCTGCGGCACCACCTTGCCGTCGATGTCGGTGCCGCCAACCTTCTCATTGACCTCGAGGAATTCGTCGACCGTGATCGCGCCGCTATGCAGCGCGGCCAGCCCGTACTGAAGACCGACGTTGTCGGTGGGGCGCCGTGCCCATCCGGTCTTCGGATCGCGGCCGTAGAAGTTGACGCGAATATCCTGGGTCGTGCACCGCGCGCCCTTTGGATTGGCGACCGGATCGTAGATCAACGTCTTGTCGGCGAGCGCACATCCTGACGCATTGGTCGGCACGCCGAGCCGCCCGTAGGCGGCGTTCCACATGCGCGCCGTGCCGGGGGTAAAACCCTCGACCGCGCTGATCTTCGCCTGCGGCCACGCGCTCTTGTCGAGCCGGGGCCACAGGTTGGTCAACAGGATGCTGTCGATGGTGTGAAGGCTCGAATCGGGAAAGGTGAGGCTCGGCATCAGGCCGTCGAGCAGGCCGGGATACATCTGCGTGATCACGAGCTGCTGGATCGCGCCGCCGGATCCGCCGCTGCCGATGAAGAACTTCGGCACGCCGTAGCGCTCGATGATGTATTCCTTGATCATCATCAGCGTTTCGCCCTGGAGGACGCCGTTGCCGCGTCGGCCGTTGACGAGCTCCGACGAAATCAGGTAGCCAAAGCCCTTCGACAGGGCCTGGTGGTTCAGGACGCCGCCGCCGGGTGGCGGCGCCATGACGCCCTGGATGTACTGCGTCCCCGAACTGCCGCCGAACGACACCACGAACTTGCGGTTCCAGCCCTCGGGGTCATCGAGGATGGCGATTTGGTAGATCGCGCGGTTGATGGTGCCGGAGTCGACGCGCACGGTGTACGGCACGGTCTTGCCGTCGCTGGTCGTGGTCGTGGCGAGGTCCGCGGGACGCGGCCCCTCGCGATCGGGCAGCAGCTTGAACGTGTTGTCTGTCGATCGATACAGATACCAGGTCTTTCGCGGCGCGGAACAATTGGCATCGAACGGCGGTCCCAGCCCTGACGCTTCGGTGCTGCACTCGTACGGCGACAGGTGAGGACCGGACAGGATGGGGCCACTGATCGGATGGTTGACGATCGTGACAGTCGCTTCATGTCGCGATGACCTGATCTTCGCGATCACGCGGTTGGTGCCGATCGCCAGGCCGTCGATCACACCGCGGTACTCTCCAGAAGCGGCGTCGACGCTGAGACGGCCGACAACATCTGTTCCGTTCACGGCCACCGTCAACTGATCGGCTCTCGTCCCGGCCGGTACCTTAACCGCAATCAACGCATCGCCGCCGCTCACGAGATCGGCGCGCGACGATAGCGTGCGAATCTCGAACGCCGCCCGCGACTCCGACCCCTGCCAGCTCGCGGCCATCACGACGGCGACTCCGAACAACACTCCCGAGGCGCGCCTAAGCATGTCGTTCCCCCGGCGCTCATACTACACTCACGCGCGGGTATGAGCAGCGCCGGCGTCCTCAGCCAGACCACAGCCATTCGCCGCGGTCACGAGATCGATCGCGCGGCGCTCGAGCGCTATCTCGTCGCCCATTTGCCGGGCTTTCGCGGTCCCCTCGACATCCGCCAGTTCGAAGGCGGCCACTCGAATCCCACCTATTTCCTCAGCGCGCCCGGCGGCGACTATGTGTTGCGCAAGAAGCCGCCAGGGCCACTGCTGCCATCCGCACACCAGGTCGATCGTGAATACCGGGTGATGACCGCCTTGAAGACGAGCGGCGTCCCGGTGCCGCCGACCTACCTCCTGTGCGCGGACGCGAGCGTGATCGGCACCGCGTTTTTCGTGATGGGTTGCGTCGACGGCCGCGTCTTCCGGCAGCCACATCTGCCTGGCGTGTCACCCGCCGATCGCGCCGCGATCTACGAGGACATGGCCGAGGTGCTGGCGCGGTTGCACGGCATCGATGTCGCGTCGGTGGGTCTCGGTGATTACGGCAAGCCCGGCAACTACTACGCGCGGCAGATCGCGCGCTGGAGCCAGCAATACGTCGCGGCCAAGACCGGCGAGATCCCGGCGATGGATCGCCTGATGGCGTGGCTGCCGCAACATATTCCGCCCGGCGACGAAGTTGCGATCGTGCACGGCGACTACCGCGTCGAAAACCTGATCTGCCACCCCACCGAGCCCCGCATCGTCGCGATCGTCGACTGGGAGCTCTCGACGATCGGCCATCCGCTCGCCGACCTTGCCTACAACTGCCTGACGTATCACCTCGCGCCGGAGGCCCTGGGACGGGTTGAAGGGGCGGACGCGGATCGCGCCGGCATCCCCGATGAAGCGACCTACGTGGCGTCGTATTGCCGACGCACCGGTCGCACCGAAATTCCCGATTGGCATTTCTATCTGGCGTTCTCGATGTTCCGGCTCGCGAGTATTCTGCAGGGTGTCTACGCGCGCGGCCTGCAGGGTAATGCCGCGTCGGTTTATGCACTGCAGCGCGGCGCCGCCGCCCGTCAGATCGCAGAGCAAGGCTGGGCGATCGCTTCGAAGGGATCAGCAGTATGAGCAGGACTCGCATTGGATCGCTCGCGTCGCTTCTGGTAGGCATCATCGTTGCCGGTTGTGGCGCGCCGGCCACTACGCCCGCGCCAGAGCCCGCTGCCGCTCTGCCTGCCTCCCCACCCGCGGCGCAATTTCTCGCCGCGCTGTCGACCTTGTGCGGGCAGGCTTTCGCCGGCCGGATTACCGCCAACGATCCGCAGGCGGCGAACGATCCCTTCGAAGGGCGCGAGCTGATCATGCACGTCCGGAGCTGCGGGCCCGGCCGCATCCTGGTGCCCTTTCACGTCGGCGATGATCGCTCGCGCACGTTCGTGATCACACTCGTCGGCGATCGGTTGCGGCTGAAACACGATCATCGCCACCAGGACGGGACCGAGGACGTGCTGACGATGTACGGCGGCGACACGGTCGCCGCCGGCACGGCGACGCGGCAGGAATTTCCGGTGGACGACTTCTCGAAAAAACTGTTCACACGCGAGAAGAGGGAAGTATCGAACACGAACACGTGGGCGATGGAGATACACCCGGGCCGCATGTTTGCTTACGAACTGTCGCGGCCCGGACGGATGTTCCGCGTGGAGTTCGACCTGACCAGGCGGGTCCCGGCGCCGCCGCCGGCGTGGGGGCAGTAGAACCCCGCGACCCCTTTTCAGCGATCCCACGCGAGCCTCGCGATCCGTGGGTCGCGCGCGAACGCGGTGCGATCGAACGCCAGCCGTTGCTCGGGAAAGTTGCAGATCGCGCGGACGCCCATGGCGCCGATGTGGAGCCGCCACACCTGCCGCTCCAACGGCTCTCGGGATGCGAACGCCGCACACGCCAGCAGCGCCACGTTCAGCCCCGGCGCGCGCGCCGATTGATAGCGGATGGCCGTCGCGCTGGCGTCGCGCGCCGCGTCCGCCAACGCCTGACAATGAGAGTAGTCCGTCGGATGCGTCCACTGTTGGGCGTCTCGATTCAGCGGCGGACGCGTCAGGTCGAGACCCTTGGCCGACGAGAATCGCACTGAGAACGCAGTGTATTCGCCCGGGTTTGCCGGCCACGGCGTCTCCGGGGATTCGGCATAGAACAGCAAACGCCAGCAGGCCATTTCGGCAACCGCCGCCGTGGTCTGTAGCGAAGCGTAAAAGACACCCGGGGTCCGACCCACGCGTCTGAATCGGGAGCCCCGCGGGTACGGGGCACCATATCGGAACGGAGTGAAGAGCAGATAATGGAGTCTGCGGCAATCCTCCGGAACCGCGGGTTTGCTGTCGTCCAACACCTGCTCGAGCAACGCCTGTTCCTCGAGTGTGTCCACCAGCGCCATTGTCGACACCACGTGTTGGGCCTCGACGACGCGCCAACAGCGCCCCGAGACGCGCCGGATCTCAGGCGTGAGCGCGGCGGTCGTCCAAGTAGGCAACCACGTGTACCAGGCCGGCGACCGATTCGATCAGGGTAATCGGCGGCGCGCCGAACGCGGTGTTCGTATTGCGCAGCCAGGCCCGGGCGACGGCAACGTCGCCGCCGACAATGGCGTCGAGGGATCGGAACAGACGCAGGAACAGTACGGCGAGCTCGAACGGCTTGCTGCCGGCGTCGAGTTGAAATGCGCCGCTGCCCATCCGCGAAACGGTGGCCTGTGAGACCCCAAGCACGGCGGCGAGCACGCGATTAGGCACTTCCAGCCGTTCCGCCGCGCGCATGACCCCCTTGGTGACGACTGCCGAAGCATCCGGCTGATGCGAGACGACCCGCGACGGAGCCTGGGGGGTCATTGCTGTAGAAATAATAACACTATTTATTTTCTATAGCAAATCGGCCTGTTTTGGCCAGTTCCAGCTTCGCGATGGCCTCCAAATGGACTTCGTCAGGACCATCGGCAAGCCGGAGCCCGCGGGCCGATGCCCACGCGTGGGCAAGGAACGTGTCCTGGCTCACGCCCTTGGCGCCATGGGCCTGGATCGCGCGATCGAGCACGCCGAGCGCCACGTTCGGCGCCACCACCTTGATCATCGCGATTTCCGCGCGCGCGGCTTTGTTCCCGACCGTGTCCATCAAATGCGCCGCGCGCATGGTCAGCAGGCGTGCCTGATCGATCTCGATGCGCGACTGCGCGAGATCGCGGCGAATGGCGCCCTGCTCCGCGAGCCTCTTGCCGAACGCGACCCGCGAGCTGACACGCGCGCGCATGGTTTCCAACGCGCGCTCGGCCACGCCGATCAGCCGCATGCAATGGTGAATACGGCCCGGCCCCAGCCGGCCCTGCGCAATCTCGAAGCCCCGCCCTTCGCCGAGCAGCATGTTCTCTGCCGGCACCCGCACGTTCTCAAATGTGATCTCCGCATGCCCATGCGGGGCATCGTCATACCCGAACACCCGCAGCATGCGTGTGATGGTGATGCCCCTGGTGTCCATCGGCACGAGGATCATCGACTGGCGCTGGTGCGGCGCCGCGTCGGGGTGGCTCTGTCCCATGAAGATGGCGATCCGGCAGCGCGGATCGCCGGCGCCGGAGATCCACCACTTGTGGCCGTTGATGACGTAGTCGCCGCCATCGCGTGTGATCGTCGAGCGGATGTTGGTGGCGTCGGATGAGGCCACATCGGGCTCGGTCATCGCAAAGCACGATCGGATGCGCCCGTCGAGTAGCGGCGTGAGCCAGCGCTCCTGCTGCGCGGGCGTGCCATATTGCGCGAGCACTTCCATGTTGCCGGTGTCGGGCGCGGAACAGTTGAACACTTCCGGCCCGAACCCCGGCGAGCGGCCCATCACCTCGCACAACGGCGCGTATTCGAGATTGGTCAGGCCGGCGCCGCGATCGCTGTGGGGGAGAAACAGATTCCACAGTCCTGCGGCGCGCGCCTTGGCCTTCAGCTCCTCGACGATCGGTGCCACCTGCCACCGCTCGCGCTCGACCTGCTCGTGGAACAGCGATTCGTTCGGGTAGATGTGCGTGTCGCAAAACGCAGCGAGGCGTTCGCGAAGCTCCTGGGTTCGTGGCGTCGGCTCAAACATGTTGGGTGGTCGCCTCGGCGCGCAGCCTGGTGTACAGCACCTTGCCGACGGTCGACTTCGGCAAGCTGTCGCGAATCTCGATCGTGCGGGGACGCTTGAACTCCGCCAGCCGCGCCACGCAGTGCGTCTTCAACTCGTCCGCCGTCACCGCGTGATTGGCCTTCAAGACGACGAAGGCCTTGACCACTTCGCCGTGATACGCATGCGGCACGCCGATCGCCGCCGCTTCCATCACCGCCGGATGCGCAGACAGCGCGCCTTCCACCTCGGACGGATACACGTTGTAACCGTCGACGATGACCATGTCTTTCTTGCGTTGCACGATGAAGGTGAAGCCGTCCTCGTCAATGCGCGCCACGTCGCCGGTGTGCAGCCAGACCACGCCATCCGCATCCGTGCGCAGGGTCAGCGCGGTCTCTTCCGGATTGTTCCAATAGCCCTTCATGATCTGCGGCCCGGCCACGCACAGTTCGCCTTGTGCCCCGAGCGGCAGCTCGCGCGTGCCGGTTTCGAGATCGACGATCTTGAGATCGGTGTCCGGCATGGGCAACCCGATGCTGGCGGGCTTGCGCCGGGCGAGGTGCGCGGTCGAATGCGTCACCGGCGAGGCTTCCGACAACCCGTAGCCCTGGTTGAGCGGCACGTTCACGACCCGCTCGAACTCTTCGAGCACCTCGAGCGCAATCGGCGCCGAGCCGCTGTTGTAGGTGCAGACGCGATCGAGATTGAACTCGCGCAGCCGCGGATGGTTCAACAGCGACACGAAAATCGTCGGCACGGCGGGGAAGTAGGTCGGCTGGTCATCGCGCAGCGCCGCCAGCACGGCCTCGACGTCGTACTTTGGAATCAGGATTTGCCGCGCGCCCTGCCACAGCCCGCGCATCATGCCCACCGTCAGGCCATAGATGTGGAAATAGGGAATCACCAGCAGGAAACGATCGCGGCCGCGCTCGGTGCTGCGGTGATGCCACAGCTCGGTCTGGATCGTGTTCGCGAAGATGTTGCGATGCGTCAGCATCGCCGCTTTCGGCACGCCCGTGGTCCCGCCCGTGTATTGCAGGACCGCCACGTCTTCGTCGGCATCGATGTCGACGCGCGGCAAGTCGATGACCGTGGTATTGGCGATCAGATCCGAAAGGCGAAGTGTCTGCGCGATGGCCGCAGGCGGTTTCGCGTCAGGTGAGTACTCGCTCAGAGCCGTAATCACGATCGTCTCGAAAGTGGCCGACCGCATCGGCGCCACCGCGGGCGCCAGTCGATCGAGCGTCAACAGCATCCTGATACCCGAATCGCGCACGAGGTGCTCGACCTCCGGCGCCGCGTAGGCGGGATTGATGTTGACCACGATCGCGCCGAGCCGCAGCACCGCGAATACGCCGATCAGGTACTGCGGGCAATTCGGCAGCATGATGCCGACGCGATCGCCTTTCACGATGCCGTGACGCGCCAGCGCCGTCGCCAACCGATCGACCTTGTCCTTGAGCTCGGCGAAGGTCAGGTTGGCGCCGAGGAACGTGGTGGCCGGCAGCTCGGAGCCTTCAGCGGCCGCGCGCCGAAGGATTTCGTACAGCGGCCGCCGCGGGTAGTTCGTATGGTGCGGGACCCAGTAGTCGTAATGGTCCAGCCACGGCCGCGGCCTGGACGTCTTGAAAGGCGTCACGATGTTGGCCGGCCTTTCAAGACGTCTCGCCCCGCCGGAGCCGGGGTCCCCGCCACGCGTTTTTCAGCGTGGTGGGGTGGTGGAAGCGGGGCCAACCAACAAACACTAGGCAATGGTTCGTCCGCCATCGACGACGATGGTTTGCCCGGTGATGTAGTTCGAGGCATCGGAGGCCAGAAATACGGCCACACCTTTGAGCTCGCCGGCGTCTCCGACTCGGGGAATCGGACTGGTCGCCTTGATGTGCGGCTCCGCGTGGACGATCGCCGGATCGGCCAGCCGGGAGTGGAAGAACCCGGGTGCGATGGCGTTGACCCGGATGTTGCTGTGTCCCCAGGATGCCGCCAGTTCGCGCGTCAATCCCATCAGGCCGGCTTTGCTGGCGGCGTAGCCGGCGTAATGCGCGCCGTTCACCGACGCGTGTATGCCGGCAATCGACGCGATGTTGATGATGCGTCCGTACTTCTTCTTCAGCATCTCGCGGCCGGCCGCCTGCGAAAACAGGAACGCGCCGGTGAGGTTGGTGTCGATCACCCTCTGCCACTTGTCGAACGGCATGTCCTCGGGCTCGGCGCCCCAGCTGATGCCGGCGTTGTTCACGAGGATGTCGACCTTCCCGTAGGTCGCGACCGTCTTGTCGACCACGGCCTGCACCTGCGCCGGCATCGAGACGTCGCAGACCATGCCCTCGACGGTGATGCCGCGGCCTCGAAAGGCCTCGAGGGTCGGCGTCAGCCACTGCTCGCGGCGGGCGCACAGCATCAGTGAGGCCCCGGCTTCCGCGAGGCCCTCGGCCATTTCCTCTCCGAGCCCGCGCGAGCCGCCAGTGACGATGGCCACGCGGCCGGAGAGATTGAATAGGTCAGCGACTGGACGCATTTTGCGTTCCAGAGCTTACACCACCGGATGCTTGGCGCTCGCTCCTTCAACTTGCCTTGTGAGGCCGGCGATCCGAGTGCTATCGTTACCGCCCCATGGCTACGAATCTCGAAACCGGTGTGCGCGGCGGGAGTGGCCGGTTTCTGACCGGCGACACCACCCCCGCCGCGGTATTCACCCGGGAAGATCTGTCCGAAGAGCAGCTGATGTTCGGCCGCGCCGCCGAGGAATTCATGCGCACCGAAGTGCTGCCGCGCGCGGCGGAGTTGTACAACAAGGACTGGGTGCTGACGCGCGAGCTGATCAAGAAAGCCGCCGACCGCGACTTCACCCGTCTCGAGATTCCCGAAGCGTACGGCGGGCTCGGCCTCGACAAAGTCAGCACGGCGTGCGTCGGCGAGCAATTGAGCCTGAATCCGTCGTTCGCCGGCTCGCTTGGCGCGCACACCAGCATCGGCACGCTGCCGATTGTCTACTTCGGCAACGCCGAGCAGCGCGAGCGGTACCTGCCACGATTAGCCAACGGTGAATTGATCGGCGCTTTTGCGCTCACCGAACCCGAAGCCGGCTCCGATGCCTTGTCGGCGCGCACCACCGCCACCCTCACCCCGGACGGCAAGTTCTACAGCCTTCGCGGCCAGAAGCTGTGGATCACCAACGGCGCCTTCGCCGACGTCTTCACCGTGTTCGCGAAAGTCGACGGCCAGCATTTCACCGCCTTCATCGTCGAGCGCGGCATGGGCGTGATCAATGGCTCCGACGAGCACAAGCTCGGGCTCGACGGTTCGTCGACCACGGCGCTGATGTTCGACGACGTGCACGTGCCGGTTGAGAACGTGCTCGGCACGATCGGCGAGGGACACAAGGTCGCGTTCAACATCCTCAACTTCGGACGCGTCAAGCTGGGCACGCGCAACATCGGCGGCGCGAAGCAGGCGCTCACCGGCGCAGTGCGTTACGCGATCGGCCGCAAGCAGTTCGGCCAGAGCATCGCCAACTTCGGGCTGATCAAACACAAGATCGCCGAGATGGGCGTCCGGTGCTTCGTCGGCGACGCGATGGTGTTCCGTGCGCTGGGCGAAGTCGACGCTGCGCTCGGCAAGGTCGACGGCAACGACCTGCCGGCAGTGATGAAGACGATCGAGGAATTCGCGATCGAATGCTCGATCAACAAGGTGTGGAGCAGCGAAGCGCTCGCCTACGTCGTGGATGAGGCGCTGCAGGTCTACGGCGGCAACGGTTACTCGCGCGAGTTCCCGGCCGAGCGCGCCTATCGTGACGCGCGCATCACCCGCATTTACGAAGGCACCAACGAAATCAATCGCTTGATTGTCGGCACGCGGCTGGCGAAGAGCGCGGCGGTGGCCCCGGCCATGGCCGACGCCGCTCGCGGCGCCGGATCAGCGGCAGGGAGCCTCCTGGCACGCGCCAAGCGGCTCACGCTGTGGGCCTTCGGACTGGCCTCCCAGAAATACGGCAAGGGCTTGAGCAGCGAACAGGAAGTGGTGGGCCGGCTGGCCGACATGGCCATCGAGGTCTACGCGCTCGAGAGCGCCATGCTGCGCGCGGACAAGTTGCAGACGCGCGGCGGCAGTCTCGCGAACGTCGCGGCCGACATGGTGCAGGTGTTCGCCGCCGACAGCGTCGATCGCCTGACCCATGCGGCGAAGAACGCGCTGTCGGCGGTGGCCGCGCCGGATCCCGCGGCGGCCCTCCACACCGTGCACACGCTGTTGCAGCATCCGGCGGTGGACACCATCGCGGCCCGCCGCCGCATCGCCGACGCGATCATCGACGCCACCCGTTATCCGTTATGAGTGCGGAGCAGACACCCCTCGACATCCATCACCTGATGGCCTTCGTGGGCAAGGAGATGGTGTCGCCATGGCGAGAGGTGACCGAGGACGCCATCGCCCAGTTCGGCGACCTCACCGGCGATCGCCAGTGGATTCACGTGGATGTCGAGCGGGCGCGCCGCGAATCGCCGTTCGGCGGGACGGTGGCCCACGGATTCTTCACCCTCTCGCTCACCAGCCGGCTGTTGCGCGACGCGGTCGGCGCCATCGACGGCACCCGCATGGGCATCAACTACGGCTTGAACAAAGTGCGGTTCCCCTCGCCGCTGCCGAGCGGCTCACTGGTGCGCGCGCGATGCACGCTGCAGCGGATCGATCCG
The DNA here is from genome assembly GCA_964513235.1 of uncultured Acidobacterium sp. Classification (GTDB taxonomy): domain Bacteria; phylum Acidobacteriota; class Vicinamibacteria; order Vicinamibacterales; family UBA2999; genus 12-FULL-67-14b. Next base: position 4,480 of record CAZEMI010000276.1, on the reverse strand, counting down.
GCCGACGGCGGCGTGCAGGCCACGTGGGCGGTGGTCATCGAGCGTGACGGATCGGCCAAGCCCTGCTGCGTGGCCGAGTGGCTGGTGCGCTACCTGACGTCGTGAACGCCGAACCCGCCATGAAAGTCGCGCGACTCTTGCTGTCTGGCGTTCACGACGTCCCGCCCCGCCGGAGGCGGGGCCAAGAGACGCTGCCGCTAGCGAGGCGGAGCCGCAGGTCTCATCTCGAGCCGTTCGGGGCGAAGCCTCGCTAGCCGATGGAACTTTTCGCGCAGCAGGTCCTCAACGGTCTGGTCACCGGCAGCGTCTACAGCCTCGTCGCGCTTGGGCTGACGTTGATCTACGGCACCATGCAGGTGCCCAACTTCGCGCACGGCCAGTTGTTCATGCTCGGGGCGTATCTCTCCTACACGCTGGTCACGCGCGCGGGCGTCGACTATTGGGTGGCGCTCGCCGTTGCGGTGGCGGTGATGGCACTCGCCGGTGTGGCCCTCGAGCGGCTGGTGTTTCGCCCGTTGCGACACGCGCCGCATCTCAATTCGATGATCGCCGCGCTCGGCATGATGCTGTTCCTGGAAGCGCTGGCGCAGAACATCTGGGGTGAAGAGTTTCGCCACATGGACTCGCCGTATGGCGGCGTCGTGTCGGTGTTCGGACTGCTCGTCACCACCCATCGCCTGATCCTGATCGGCGCCGCCGCGGTGTCGATGATCGCGCTGCTGCTGTTCCTGACCCGCACCGTGGCGGGATCGGCGATTCGCGCGACGGCCCAGAATCCTGAAGGGGCGTTGCTCGTCGGCATCGATACCAGCCGCGTGGCGATGGCCACCTTCGCGATCTCGGCGGCGCTGGCCGCATTCGCCGGGGTACTGATTGCGCCGATCAGCCTCGTCTATCCCTCGATGGGCGCGATGATCACGCTGAAGGCGTTCGTCATCGTCGTGCTCGGCGGGATGGGCAGCGTCCCCGGCGCGTTGATTGGCGGCTATCTGCTCGCCCTCGCCGAGAGCCTCGGCGGCACGTATGTGTCGGCGACGTATCAGGATCTCGTCGCCTTCGTCCTGCTGGCGCTGGTGTTTACGTTCAAACCGACCGGGCTCTTCCGGGAGGCGGCGTAATGCGCGGCGTGATCGTGCGCGTCGCGCCCGTCGCGGCCCTGGTCATCGCCGTGCTGCTGCCGCTCGTCGTTCGCAACGAGTACTACCTGCAGATCCTGACGCAGGCCTACGTGCTGGCGATTTCGGCCTGCGGCCTCAATGTGATCGTCGGCCTGGCGGGGCAGCTCTCGCTGGCGCACGCCGGCTTCTTCGGCATCGGCGCGTACGCGGTGGCGTTACTGGCGACGAAAGCCGGCCTGGCGTTCTGGTTCGGCCTCTCCGCGGGCATCCTGTTGTGCATCGTGATGGGATACGCGATTGGATCGATCTGCCTCCGCAGCAAGGGGCACTACTTCGCGACCTTCACGCTCGCCGTCGGCCAGATCATCCACCTCGTGATCCAGAAGTGGGAATCGCTGACGCACGGCCACGTCGGGGTGATTGGCATCCCCGGCCCCGGGCCGCTGGGTCCGATCGGTTTTGATTCGAGCACCGCGCGATCGTACCTGGCGCTGTTCTTTCTCGCGCTCACCGTCGCGGCCGTCTCCCGGCTCGTTCGCTCACCGGTGGGACGCACGCTGATGGCGGTTCGTGAAAGCGAGGCGCTGGCGGCGGCCGTCGGCATCGACGTGATGGCCGCCAAGCGCATGGCGTTTGCGGTGTCGGCGGCGCTGGCCGGACTTGCCGGCGGCCTCTTCGCCGGCTTCATCGGCTTTCTCGGACCCGAATCCTCGAACGTCGAGATGACGTTCAACACGCTGCTCTACATCATGGTCGGCGGGGTCGGCTCGCTCTCCGGTCCGGTGGCGGGCACGTTCATCGTCTACGGACTGTCGCAGGTGCTCGCGGTGTTGCAGCAATACCAGATGGTGATCTTCGGCCTCGCGCTGGTGCTGCTGATCCTGTTCATGCCGACCGGACTCGCCGGTGTGTGGCGGTCCTCCATCGCCGGATCGGTCCTCAAGCCGGCAAGACCCCGATGATGCTGCTCGAGACACACCGCGTCAGCAAATCCTTCGGGGGCCTGCGCGCCGTGGACGAAGTGGACTTCGCGGTCGCCGCGGGATCGATCACCGGCATCATCGGCCCCAACGGCGCCGGCAAAACGACGTTCTTCAATCTGATCAGCAGGGCGCTGCCGGCAACGAACGGGCGAATTGTGTTCGACGGCCACGATGTGACCAGGCTCCAGGCGCACCAGGTTTCGCGGCTTGGCCTGGCGCGCACGTTCCAGGCGACCACGCTGTTCAAGGATGCCACCGCACTCGCAAACGTCCTGGTCGGGTACCGGCAACGCACGTCGGCAGGGTTGCTGGACGCCATGCTTCGAAGCTCGCGGCTGGCCCGCGAAGAACGTGAAGCCGAAGCCGCCGCTCATGAGGCGCTGGCCAACGCCGATCTTGATGTTTTCGCGGACCGGCCGGCGAAGAACCTCACGCAGGAGCAACAGAAGCGCCTGGCGATTGCGGTGGCGTTGGTGTCGCGGCCGAAGCTGCTGCTGCTCGACGAGCCGTGTGCGGGCATCAACGCCAACCAGACCCGGGGCCTCATCGCGTTCATCGAGTCGATCGCCGCCGCCGGCGTCACCATCCTGTTGATCGAACACCAGATGCAGGTGGTGATGCAGCTGTGCCGGCGGATCATGGTGCTCGACTACGGCAAGAAAATCGCTGAAGGGGCGCCGGAGGAGATCCGGCGCGATCCCGCGGTGCTCGACGCCTACCTGGGCGGCCATGCTTAGCGTTGCCAACCTCACCGTTTCGTACGGCGGCTTCCAGGCGGTCTGCGAGGCGGGGCTCGAGGTGCGTGACGGCGAGCTGGTGGTGCTGCTTGGCGCCAACGGCGCGGGCAAGACCACGCTGTTCCGCGCGTTGAGCGGCATGACGCGCGCCGATGCCGGCTCGCGGATGACGTTTGCCGGCCACGACCTGTCGGCGCTGACGCCGCGGGCGATCGTCGACGCCGGCCTGTCGCACTGCCCGGAAGGACGCAAGTTGTTTCCCGGCCTGGCGGTGCAGACCAACTTGCGGCTCGGAGCCTATCGCTGCCGCGACCGGGCTGAAATAGACGCGCGGCTCGAGCGTGTGCTCTCGTTATTTCCCGTACTGAAGGACCGGCTCGGCGATCCGGCGGGGGCGCTCAGCGGCGGACAGCAGCAAATGGTGGCCATCGGCCGCGCCTTGATGGCCCAGCCCCAGCTCCTGCTGCTCGACGAGCCCTCGGTCAGCCTCGCCCCGAAGGTGGTGCGGCAGGTGCTGGAAACGGTTGCAGCGATCAATCGCGCCGGTACAATGGTGCTCCTCGCCGAGCAGAATGCCTACGCGGCGCTGGAGATCGCGCATCGAGGCTATGTGCTCGAGGGTGGCCGCGTGGTTCTCGACGGATCGGCCAAAGAGTTGATGGAACATGACGAGGTGCGTCGTGCATACATGGGGGCTTAGGCGATTGCAGATCTCAGATGTCAGATTGCTGATTGATCTCAGATTGCTGATTGTGGTACTCGCGGCGGGCGTTCTGGGATCGTGTTCCTCGAATGCGGGCCGAAGCGACACGGTGACGATCGGCTTCACCGGTCCGCTCAGTGGCGGCGCCGCCCTCTACGGCCGCAACGTGCTCGATGGCCTCGAGATGGCGATCGCCGACATCAACGACGCCGGCGGCATCAAGATTGGCGACCGCCACGTGACGGTTGTGGTCTCGCCGCTCGACGATCGCTATTTCCCGAATGAGTCCGCGACCAATGCCAAGCGGCTGGTGCATCAGTACGGCGCGCCGGTGGTGTTTTGTCCGCATAGCGGCGGCATTCTCGCCATCCAGGGCTTCAACGGCTCGTCGCCGCCGTTCATCGTCGGCGCGTACAGCAGCGAGCCGCAGATCCTCGAGAGCGGGAATCCGCTGACGCTGATGATCCCGCCGAAGTACACGATCTATTTCGACGCCTTCGCCGACACGATGCTCCAGCGCCACGGCAAGCGGCTCGGCCGGATTCCGGGCGCGCACGCGTACGCGAAAGAGTGGACGAAAGGCTTCTCCGAGGTCTGGACCAGCAAGGGCGGCACGCTGCTGACCAACAACGAGATCGACTACAACACGACCACGGACTTTTCGAGCGTCGCCAGCAAGGCGCTGTCGGAGCGGCCGGACGTGCTGTTCGTGGGCGGGCCGTCTCAGGCGACGGCGCTGGTGATCAAAGCGGCGAGGGAACAGGGCTTCAAGGGCGGCTTCATCGTGATGGACCAGGCGAAGTTCGAGGAGATGAACCAACTGGTGCCGATGGCAATGCTCGAGAACTCCGTCGGCGTGATGCCGATGGTGCACCATCCCGACTTTCGCGCCGCGAAGTTCGTCGAGAAGTATCGCCAGAAGAAGGGCGCGGATCGCGA
>CAZEMI010000275.1:0-17036 GCA_964513235.1 uncultured Acidobacterium sp. | reverse complement strand
CCGCTGTGCCCTGGCCGACCGACGGGCGGGCCTCGACGACCTTCACGTTGCGTTCGAGCGCGGCCTTGATGGTGGCGGGAGACGACATCCGCTGATTCTTGGTCCGGACGCATCACCTCGTCAAGGCTCGTTGCCAAGCACGGGATGCGGCACGTACTTCTCTTCCAGGAACCGCGTCTCATCCTCGCTGAGTTCCACTGACAATCCATCGACGAGCTGCTCGAGCTGCTCGAGCCGCGACGCCCCGACAATCGGCGCGCTGATGCCGGGCTGCTTGAGCACCCACGCCAGCGCCACCTGGATCGGCAGCACGTTCTTTTCCCGCGCCACCTGCGCCACGGCGTCGGCGATGTCGTAATCGGCCTCGGTGTAATACAGGCCGTGGCCGTATTGATCGTGCTGCTCGCGCTTGGTGGCGTCTTTCGAGCCGCGCTTGCGGTTGCCGGCGAGAAAGCCACGCGCCAGTGGACTCCACGGAATCACGCCGATGCCTTCGGCACGGCACAGCGGCAGCATTTCCCGTTCTTCTTCCCGATAGACCAGGTTGTAGTGGTTCTGCATCGAGACAAAGCGGGTCCAGCCGTGCTTCTCCTGGGTGGCCAGCATCTTCGCGAACTGCCAGGCATACATGCTCGACGCGCCGAGGTAGAGCGCCTTCCCCGCTTTGACCACGTCATTCAGCGCCTCGAGGGTCTCTTCGATCTGCGTCTGCGCATCGGCGCGGTGAATCTGGTAGAGGTCGACGTAGTCCATGCCGAGCCGGCGTAACGACGCATCGATCGCCGACATGATGTGCTTGCGCGAGAGCCCGCGGCTGTTGGCGTGTTCCTCGACCGGGTAGAACACCTTGGTGGCGACCACGATCTCATCGCGCTTGGCCAACTCCTTCAACGCGCGGCCGACCACCTGCTCGCTGACCCCGCGCGAGTACATGTCGGCGGTGTCGAAGAAATTGATGCCGCGCTCGATGGCGCGCTTGAAGAACGGCCGGCTGGCCGACTCGTCGAGCACCCACGGCCGCCACGCCGGCGTGCCATAGGTCATGGTGCCCAGGCCGAGACGCGACACTTTCAGGCCCGATGAGCCGAGGCGGACGTAATCCATCTGCGCTTCTCCAGGAACAGGAAATAGGGGACCGACAGCGCGGCAATTAGCGCCGCCACGGCAAAGGCGCGGCTGAAGCCGTAGCGCCCGCTCATCCACCCGATCGCGATGGATCCGGTGCCGATGCCGGTATCGAAGGCGCCGATCAGCGCGCCGAAGGTCGCGCCGCGGCGATGCTCGGGCATGTCGCGCATCAGCAGGGCGACGAACAACGGGTAGACCGACCCGAATCCGACGCCGAACAGCAGCGCCGAGACCACGAACATCGGCCGGCTGTCGGCCACGGTCAGCACGGCCACGCCGAGCACGACCATCACCAGGCACGGCACGATGATCTTCGAGTGGCCCACCCGATCGGCATAGCGGCCGATGAACGGGCGCGTGCTCAGGATGGCGAAGGCCAGCACGGTGAAATACATCGCGCGCGGCGTGACGCCGACCTGCTCGGCATACACGGCGACGAAGCTGGTGATGCCGCCATAGCTGAACGCATAGAGAAACAACGTCACGCCGACGACGATGACGCGCCATTCGACGAGGTCGGCGGGGCGGAGCGCACGCCGGGAAGCGGCGGCGTGCGTCACGTCTGTTGGCAGCCGCCACGCGATGATCGCCATGATCAGATTCAGCGCCGCGGCTTCGAGGCACATCAGCGTCCAGCCGCCGTGATCGAACACCCACAAGCCGAGCCACGGCGCCATCGCCACCGCGAGGATGCTGGCAAACCCGGAGTAGCCCAGGCCCTCGGCGCGGCGCGACGCCGGAATGATGTCGGTCATGTAGGCGGCGGACGCCGAGAGCAGGCACGACCAGAAGACGCCATGAATCAGCACCAGGCCGAGGATGATCTGATAGGACGGCGCAATCGCATACAGCAGGGAGAACGCCGTCAGCGCCAGCGCGGCCACCAGCAACATGTTGCGCTTCCCCCAGCGGTCGCCGAGTGCGCCGGTGATCGGCGCGGAGATCGCCGACGAGTAGGTCAGGAATCCGAGGAACAGGCCCGCCTCGGTACTGCTGCCGCCAAGCGAGAGGATGTGGAACGGCGCGGTCGGCAGGAGCTGGAACGCCGACAGAAACACGATGAAATTATAGAACCACAGGATGTAGAAGCGCGGCGTGAATAACCTGTCAGCGGGCTTGCCCCGCCGAAGCTCGCCGGAGTCATCGCTAGCGGAGGCGGGTGGTGTCGAGGATGATTTTGCCAACGTGCGTACTGGTCTCCATCAAACGATGCGCGTCGGCCGCCCGTGCCAGCGGAAACACCTCGTGGATCACGGGCGCCACCACGCCCTGCTCGAGCAGCGGCCACACGTGCTCGTGAAGGTCGCGCGCGATCGCGCCCTTCTCCACCGGCGACCGGGGGCGCAGCGTCGATCCGGTGATCCAGGCGCGCTTCCGCATCATCACCGAAAAGTCGAGCTCCGCTTTCGCGGTCTTCAAGAAGGCAATCTGCAGCAACCGGCCTTCCACCGCCAGCAGATCGAGATTGCGGGCCATGTAGTCGCCCCCGACGATGTCGAGAATGACGTCGACGCCGCGGCCGTTGGTGACGCGTTTCGCCTCGGCCACCCAGTCGGTGGTGCGGTAATTGAACGCATGGGCGGCGCCGAGCTTCTGCGCGGCGGCGCACTTCTCATCGCTGCCGGCGGTGGTCAGCACCTGTGCGCCAAACGCGCGCGCCAGCTGAATGGCGGTGGTGCCGATGCCGCTGGTGCCGCCGTGGATCAGGATCGATTCGCTGTATTTGAGCTTGCCGCGCTGAAAGACGTTGGTCCAGACGGTGAAAAACGTTTCAGGAATACCGGCGGCCTGGATGCCGGTCAGGCCTTTCGGGATCGGCAGCACCTGTTCCTGCGGCACCGCGGCGCGCTCGGCGTAGCCGCCGCCCGCCACCAGCGCGCACACGCGATCGCCGACGGCGAAGCCGGTGACGCCCTCGCCGAGCGCGGCAATCCGGCCGGCCACCTCGAGGCCGGGAATATCGGAGGCGCCGGGTGGCGGCGGATACTTGCCCAGCCGCTGCAGCACGTCGGGGCGATTCACCCCCGCGGCATCGACGTCGATCAGCACCTCGCCGGCCGCCGGCACCGGGTCGGGCCGCTCGGCGAGCTTCAGCACCTCGGGCGGTCCGAATTGGGAGACCTCAACAACGCGCATAGTGGGTCAGGACCTCAAGACCTTGAATCACTTCAACCCCGACGGCAAGCGCGGCGACGACAGCAACGCCGTGAATTCGCGCCAGCGCCGCTCCGGCGTGCGGTCGCGTCCGGCCTTGCGTTCGATATAGGCGCGCACCAGGTCTTTTCCGAGGTTGTAGTTGATCACGTAGCTGCGGTACTGGTCGATGAACCGCACCCGCTGCTCCGCGCGCGGCCGCGTATACATCGCGTACTTCTCGAGCCACGCCACCGCGCTTTCGCGGTTCATCTCACCATTGATGTAGCGCCGCGCCGCCTCGTTGCCGGCGTACGACAGGCGATCGACCAGCGCCAGCACGTCGTAATACCCGGCGACCTTCGCTGGATCGAGGCCCGCCAGCGGGAACAGCACGTCCTGTTCGAGACGCAGCCGATCTGCCGGGGGAAACGCGATCTCGATCCCGTAGTTGGCGGTGCCCTCCGCGATCAGCGACTGCGGCGAAAACAGCGCGTAGACCGTGAACTCGATCCAGCCACGGTCCTTGACCAGGTGCTTCTCGAGCAGCACGTTGTAGACGTGGTGCCCCGGGTAGCCTTCGTGACAGGCGAGGTCGATGGCGCGATCGATGTAGATTGGCAGGTCGGTGTTCACCTGGATCAGGCTCTTGAACTCACCCTGGTACCAGTTGTAGCCGCTCCACGGCTTGCCCGTGACGTACTCGACCCTGAAGTTTTCCAGCAGCGGCAGATCGATGCGGCTCGACCGTTGCTTGCAGGCGCGAATCGCTTCCTGGAACACGCGATCGACGCGCGGCTTGGGAATCACGAAGGCCTGCTTGTAGCGATCGTAGCGATCGATCAGCGAGCCCTCGCCGGGCAGTCGCGCCTCGAGCTGCCTGAGCACCGCCTCGAATTCCGATTCGGGCTTCACCGGCGCCACGGCGTCGTACAGCGCCAGCGACTCTTCGTCGAAGGTCAGCTGCTTGCCCTGCAGCATGCCGATGCGCGCGCGCATCGACGCCAATTGCCGCGCGAGGTACTGGCGGCGCAGGCCCCATAACTGGGCTTCGGCCTTGTCCATTGACTTGGGCGCCGACCTGTCCGCCGAAGCTCCAGCGGAGGCGGAAGCCTTGGCGAAGGCGGCCGTGACTCCAGTAATGGTGAGGTCGGATTCGAGTGTCGCGGCCTGCGAGTCGATCGTCGCCAGCGGCGTCTTCGCGGCCTCGGCCTCCTTGCGCCACTCGGCCGGCCCATAAAACGCGTCCACGTAATCGTTGTCGTGCTGCCCAACCGCGAGCACCAGTTTCACGTAACGCTCGGCGATCGTTCGCAATGGATCGGCGACCGGCATCTGCGCGCTCACTGTAACCATTCCCAGAACCAAGGCGACGGCACAACCCAATCTCGTGTCATTTCGCATAACGGGACCCAATCGTTGGAATCAGGTAATCGCGGAACGCCCGCTCGAAATCGTACTCCGACCGAAAACCCCAGTCGCGGCGCGCGGCCGAGTCGTCCACATCCTCCGGCCATGAGTCCACGATACCCTGCCGCTTCAGGTCGGCGTGCCACGCGATCTCCGCGCCCGGAAACGCGCGCAGCACCTCGTTGCGGATCTCTTCGGCCGACGGATTGAACGCCGCTAGATTGTAGGCCGTCCGCGTCAGGGATGTCCTGGGGGCCCGCGCCAGCGTCAGGAGCGCCTTCACACCGTCGGGCATGGCCATGAACGGAATGCGCGTGTCTGGCCTCACGAAACAGGCGTACGGCTCGCCCTTCGCGGCGGCGTGGATCATTTCCGGCGCGTAGTCCGACGTGCCGCCGGACGGAACGGTGAGCGCGGAGATCAGGCCGGGAAAACGCACCGACCGGAAATCCACCCGGCCCGACTGCCGCTCGGCCGCCAGCTGCTTATAGAACTTCGCGTAGTAACGGCCCAACTGCTCGCAATACAACTTGTTCGCGCCATACATCGTGGAAGGCGTGTTGAAGTCGTCTTCCTTCACCTTGCCGGCCGCGCGCTTGGTCTCGAGATCGGGCAGGCCATACGCGGCAATCGATGACGGATAGAGAAAGGTCACCGGCCGGCCGTGCGATTCCGCTTCATGCTGCGAGAATTCGAGGAGGTTGAGCGTGCCTTCGACGTTCACCTGGTGCGCCGTCACCGGCGTGAACTCGGACCGCGTCGAGAGCAGCGCCGCGAGGTGATACACCGTCTCGACCTCGAATTCCGACAGCACGCGCTCGAGCAGCGATTTGTCCATGATCGAGCCGGTGACCTCGCGCTGCACCATCTTCGCCAGCGCCGGTTCGAGCGGGCTCACATCCAGCGTGATCACCGGCTGGCGGCCTTGGTTCGCAAGATGCGCGATGAGGCCGTGGCCAATTTCGCCGCCGGCGCCGGTGATCAAGACAACTGGCTTTCGCATCACTGCGTGTCTCCCGTAATGGCCGGCAGATACACCCTGAAGGTGGCGCCCTTGCCCCGCTCGCTGGTCACGGTGATCGCGCCGCCGGTCTGCCGGACGACGCCGTAGACGGTGGAGAGCCCGAGGCCGGTGCCGCGGCCGGTTTCCTTGGTGGTAAAGAACGGTTCGAAGATGCGCGCCTGCGTGGCGTGATCCATGCCGATGCCGTTATCGGAGACGGCGAGCAGCACGAACGGTCCGGGCGCAATACCGGCCTGCCGGATTTCCGGCGACTGGGTGTGCAGGCGGACGTTGGCGGTGTGCACGGTGATCATGCCGCCGCCTGGCATGGCATCGCGAGCGTTGACGATCAGGTTGAGCAGCAACTGCTCGACCTGCGCGGGATCGGCGAGCACCTGCAGCACCGACTCCGCCAGATCGAGCCGCAACTGCACCTCGGTGCCGATCAGCCGGCGCGCCATCCGCGACACGGTGCCGACGATCTCGTTGAGATCGAGGGCCACCGGCTGGAGAACCTGCTTGCGGCTGAAGGCCAGCAGCTGGCGCGTCAGCGACGCGGCGCGATCGGCGGCGTGCAGGATCTCATCCACTTCCGCCGCCATCGCCGGATCCGCCTTCACCCGGTTCGACATCAGCTCGGCGTTGCCGCGAATCGCGGTGAGCAGGTTGTTGAAGTCGTGGGCGATGCCGCCCGCCAGCCGGCCGATGGCTTCCATTTTCTGCGCCTGGCGCAGCTGATCCTCGAGCTTGACGCGATCGCTGATGTCGTTGACGGTGGAGAGGATCGCGGGCTGGCCACCGAACTCCGTCATCGAGCAATACACTTCCGCCTGGATGGATTCGCCATCCTTGCGGATGCCGCGCACGGTCATCTGCACGCTCGGCACCCCACCGGGGCCAAGCCGCGACAACTGGTCGTTGACCAGCGCGCGGTCCTGTTCGTGGATGAAGGCGAGCGCATTCGGCGCGTCCAGCAACTCCTGCTGCGTGTAGCCGAGCAGCTCGGCGGCCTTCGGGTTGAGGTAGACCAGCCGCTCGTTCTGCATGATGTAGACGCCCATCAGCGACTGCTCGACGAGGCCACGAAATGTGGCTTCGGCGGCGCGCAGCGCTTCTTCGGCGCTGCGCCGCTCGGTGATGTCGCGCGCCACCGCCTGCATGCCGACACATTTTCCGGCGCCATCGGTGATCAACCACGCGTTCTGGCCGAGCCACACTTCGCGGCCCGACTTGGTGATCGCCGGGAACTCGATATACGAGTTCGGCTTCCCCTCGATGGTCTGCCGGTAATAGTGGTGCAGGATCTGCGGCCGGTAATCGGCGCGAATGAACTCCGTGAAGCGGCGGCCGATCACTTCGTCGGCGGCGTATTCGAACACCCGCAGCGTCTGGGGATTGACGAACTGGAAATAGCCTTCGGCGTCGGCTTCGAAGATGATGTCGGCCGCGGAAGAGAACAGGTGGCCGTAGCGGTCTTCGCTGGCCTTGAGCGCCTCTTCGGTGGCCTTGCGATCGGTGACGTCGCGACAGTAAATCACGATCGATCCGACGCGCCGCTCCTGCAGTAGATTCCTGGCCACCGCCTCGATCCAACGCAGACCGCCGTCTTTGTGACGGACGCGGAAGGTGCCGCGTCCGGGGACCTCCGCGCAGTCGAACAAGGCGCGCGACAGCTGTTGCCACGCGTCGCGATCGCCCGGCTCGATCAGATCGCCGACGCGCAGGCCGGCCAACTCGGCGGCCTCATGCCCGAACACGCCCGGCGTGGCCGCGTTCGCCCACTGGATGATGCCGTCGGCATCGGCCAACACCACGGCATCGACGCTGAAGTCGATCAACGAGCCGCGTTGATCGGCGGTCGGCGGCTCGCTCACCAGAGCGCCGCCTTCATCTCGGCGATGGCCACCTCCACCTTGCCGAGATCTTCGAGCACGCGCTCGACTTCGGCCAGCGTGGCGGCCAGCGCCTCGGGGGGCGGAATGCCGCCGCGCTGCACTTCCCACGCGAGATCGCGCGTCGTTTCCGCGCAGGCGCGGCAGACCTGCAGCGTGTGCTCGTGCGCGTCGATCAGCCGGCCGACTTCCTGTTGTTCCTCGGGGGTCACCGTGGACGGGCCTTCTTCCACGCCTCGTACCGCAGCCGCAGCGTCCTGACCGGATTTGGATTCTCGGCCGCCGTGATGTCGTCGTTGGTCACGGCAACATACATCGCGTACTGGCCGTCGTTGAACGACGTTCCGGTCTGGTCCGCCGCATCGCCGCGCAGGATGTAAGCGACGTGCGACGTCTTGTTCTCGCACGCGGCCGTGGCGGCCGGCAGCGGCTCGGTGGCGCAGGTGCACCGGCGATCGCCGCCGCGGGCATCGGCCGTCTCCATCGCCGCCATCACCCGGTCCGCCAGCGTCCCCTTCGCTTCCACAAACGTCGTCATCGCCGCGGTCACGACGTCTTCATTCGCGAGAATGTTGCCCTGGATCGAGAAGTAGATGCCGGTGCCCGGCACCTGCTGCTGCCGGCTCAACGACACGGCCATGTTCTTCTGGCCGGAGAACCCAGCCATGCGGCCTTGCAGATCGACGATCGCGAACTGCCGCGTCTCGACGTTGGGATCTTCCTTGAGCATCTCGAGGATGCGAGCCGGGTCGGTGCCCTTGACGATCTGGTCGAAGACCAGTTGCTGGTTCTTGCGGGTCCGGTCGACGCCGGCTTGCGCGGCGGCCACGCCCTTGCCGGGCACGACGATCGCCTGCACGTCCATCAGGCCCTTCGCGGGAAACTTCGCGAACGCCGCCTGCGGCACGCACGTCGCCGACGCGATCACCACTTCGCGGGTCTTCTGGTCGACGGCGATCACCGACCAGGTGGCAAACGCCGGGGACGCCGAAGCGAGCAGGAGGACGGCTACTACGTACGATACGGATCTGGACGCCATGTGCGAATCGCCGCCTTGATGTCTTTCGGCAAGAGGTTTTCACGGGCCGCGCGCTCGAGCAGCGGTCCCAATTCAGCATCCGACGCAAACCGCAGTGCGGCAACCTGCTTGGGCGACAACTTCGCCAGCAGCGCGTCCTGGCCCGCGGGCAGGATCTCCGCGGCGCGCACCTTCGTCTCGAGCATGATGATGCGGTCCTGCAACCGGACGATGTACCAGCGGCTGATGGCCGTCAGCGTCATCACGGCGCCGAGGAGCGCCGCCATGGTCCAGTTCGCGGTCTCCCAGCCGAAAAACGACTGGCCGACGACCAGGACCAGCGCAATCAGCGCGAACACCGACGCGGCGTACGTCGCGTTCGGATGAAACGTGTGACTCTGATAGGACTGTTCTGGTATCTGTGCCATCTGTGCCTTCTGTGGCCTACTTCAGCTTGCCTTCGATTTCCTCATAGACCTTGCGCACGGCAATCGGGCCCTGCTGTTCAACGAGAAACCACTCCTTGTACGCTCCCCAGTTCGCCTGCTTCGCCGCATCGTCCGCGGACAGGCCGAGCTGGTGCAGCCGTTTCACTTCGGCAATCACGTATCGCATCGCCTGCTGATACTCGATCAACTCTTCGCGCGAGGCCTTGGGCTCTTCGATGAACCCGTGGCCGGGGACGAAACGGTCCACGTCCATCGCCAGCGCCTTGTCGATCACGCTCACCCATTCGGTGGGATACGCGGATCGCATGGCCGGGAACACCCGGTTCAGGTAGACCTCGCTCATGAACAGGATCTTCTCCTTCGGCAGGTAGACGAGCAGATCGCCGCCGGTGTGCGCGCGGCCGGCATAGATCGCCTGCACCTCGACGTTGCCGACGTTGAGCACCTGCTGGTCGCGGCTCATCGCGGGCGCCGACAGTTTCATCTGCGCCTTCGAAGCCTTCGACACGATGTAGGTGATGTCTTTTGGCAGCACCGAATTGCCCGCGGTGTGATCGCCGTGATCGGAGCCGACGATGTACCACTTCACGGGCTTGGGCGTGACCTTGGCGATCTCGTCCAGCATCTTCTGCGTCGCGGCCGGACTGCCTTGCCCGTCGGCGATCAGCACGCCGTCGTTACCCACTACGAACAGGCTGACGGTTGTGAAGCCAGGCTGGCGGATCTCTTCGTAGCCGTAGACGTTCTCGGCGAGTTTGATGGTGCGCGGGAACTCGGAGAGCGTGACGCCGCGCTTCTCCGGATACGCGGTGCGCACTTGCTTGCCCTGAGCGAGGCGCTCGCTTTCGAGCGCCGAGTCGAAGGGTGCCGACCCGGTTCCCAAGAATACCGACAGACACATGATTGCGGCCAACACCAGCCTGCGAAATGCTCTCGGCATGGCCCGCTATGGTACCACGCGAGTCAGCCCCGATCAGCGCGGCTTCGTATACGTCAGCTCCACGTTGACGGCCATAGGTACTCTGTCTTGTTCGACGGCCCCTGCGATCAGAGCCACGCCTACCCAGAACGGATCCGACGCTGCGACGCGTCGAAGGGAGCGACGCACGGCCTCTTCCGGACCCAGCGGGCTCACCTAAGGCACCTAATCCCGAAGACCACTTGGATTGCCGGTCGTGGCCTCCGCGGATGTCGGGCCACGCGCCGACGCGTGGCCGCCATCCTATCGGGACGCGGGAAACCGCGCCTCGTTCGCCGGATTGCGGTGAATCCTGAGACGCGCGATTCCGAAGGAAGACGGAATCGCGCGTGCAATCCGACTCACTCGACGCGGTTTCGGTGACACTCGAACCGCGTCCCTCTAGTCGGCCTCGCCCGTCAATCCAAGTGCTCTTCGGGGTGAGGCACCTAAGGCACCTTATTTCCGCCCGGCGGCTGCGGCGGTTGATCCGGCCGCCACCATGCGTCCGGCGCTGCCGGCTCTGCCTGGTCCGCACTGACGTTGTCCGTGCGGATCGTCGCGAAGATGAAGTTCTCCGACGCCACCGGTGAGCCCGCCATTCGCCGCAGCATCGCCAGCTGTCCGGCATGCGTCATCGCGTCCGACAGCGGACCGTGCAGGAACTGCTCGTCGCTAATCTGCGCGGTGAGGGCCGGGTTGGCGAAATCCTCTCGCAGTGCCGCCAAGGTCTCATGGAACCGCGCGATCTCTTCCGCGAAGGTCGCCAGCCGCGGCGGCACGAACCGGCCACCGTGCAGCATCGTCCGGGCATACCCGATCACGCCGGTCATATGCCACACCAGCTCGAGAGGCGTGCGCACGTGGGTGCCGGCACGGAAGTCAGCGAACTCGGGCGGCGCGCCGCGCAAGGCTTTCTGCGTGCGATACGCGAGCGCCGCGAGAAAATGCCGCAACAGTTTTCGTGAATCAGTCATATCAACCCGCCCACGATCGTCATTCACCGTCTTCGGGTGCGCCGCACCATCAACGCATAGACGGCGATGTTGACCACGAGCACCAGGCCGCCAAGCACCCACTGCACTTCTCGTGTCAACGATTGCGGATACAGCACCGGAATCAGATAGTGCTCGACGAAACTGGTGGTGTATGCCTGCCGGCCGCCCTGCTCACGCAGCCAGTTCTCGAGCGGCGTCAGCGGGCACATCCACCCGGCCAACTCGATGAACGCGCCCCACAGCGCTGCCGGCACGTGCAACCACGCCAGTTGCGGCCGGCGCAGGACGAGCCATCCACCACCGACGACAAACAGCACGAAGACAAGATGGATGACGACCGTAACGTCGGCGAGCAGGCGGTAGATCACCGGGAGATGCTCGTGTAAATGCTCGGCTCACCGACCAGGAGCAACCAAGGGTGGCCGGTTCTTCCGATAGGAGTTCTTCACTGCGATCTTGCCGTCTCGAAAGAGAAACAGATCGCAGCCATGGACTTCCACGCGGCTCCCGTCGGCTCGTGTTCCCGTGAACGTCCATTCCGAGACGCCTCGATCCCCTTGAACGAAGTGGCGCGCGTGGCCCCAATGCGCATCAGGGAAGACTGCCCACACCTCTGCAAAGCCCGCGCGCACGGCGTCAAGGCCGGCGTGGCGAGTGCCGCACACGTCAGGTCCTGCTGAGGATTCGAACACGCAGTCGTCCGTCATGAATGACATGAGGGCATCGACATCATGGCGATTCCAGGCATCGGCAAAGGCCTGTAAGACATCGGTGGTGACATCAGGAATCGTGTTCGCCATTTTGATCACTCGGAAAGCGGAAACAATAATTCATTGCCATCTGGATCGTGAATCTGGATGACGTCGTAGCCCCACCAGGACTTCTTGCTGGGAACCGAGCGCTCGACGAGCTCACGGCGAAACGCGGCCAGTCCATCGGCGGTCAGCTCGACGAACAACCGCGCCTTGTCTGTGCGTGCAGCATCCTCGCAGAGGATGATCTCGCAGTCACTGCGATTGACCTGGCAGACCGTGCCCGTCCCGTCGCCCTCATGCCAGGCCTTCTCGAAGCCGAGCAGGTCGACATAGAACCGGAGTGCCCGGTTCACATCGGCGACGAAGAGCACGGGTCTGCTGTACCACCGGTGAGCGCCCTGCGATGCAACCTTTGTTTCGACCATAGCGGATCCTGATCTGTCTTCTTGCTCACCCACCGTTGGTTAGGGCTCGCCGGCGTCTGAGCTGTCATCCCTGAAGAGGTGCTTGAAGAACCGCTCCGGCGAACTGAGAAAGTCGCGCGTAATTTGAAAATGCTTCGTTTCCCGGTAGTCGATTTCCGCGATCTCGTTCCCGTCGAGGCTGAACAGCGTGGCGCCGGGATAACTGAGGATGATCGGCGAATGCGTCGCGATCAGAAACTGGGCGTGACCGGGCGTCGACAAGTCGTGGATGATCTTCAGAAATGACAGCTGCCGCTGTGGCGACAGCGCCGCCTCCGGCTCGTCGAGAATGTACAGCCCCTGCTCGAAACGGTGCGCGAACAGTGAGAGAAACGACTCGCCATGCGATTGCTGATGCAGGGACTTGCCGCCATACCTGCGCAAATCGGAGACTTCGTCGAGGTAGGTCGCGACGTTGTAGAAACTCTCGGCCCGCAGGAAGAAGCCTTCGACGACCTTGGGCTGCCACGACAACCTCAGGGCCTGCGCGAGCGGTGACCGATCGGAAAAAGAGGCACGATGATGATCGCGGCTGCCGCCTTCCGGGCTGAAGCCACAGCATTCCGCAAGCGCTTCGAGGAGAGTCGATTTCCCACTGCCGTTTTCGCCGACGAAGAAGGTGACCTTACTGCGAAAGCTGAGATCGATGCCTGGCGCGAACGCAGGGATATTGAACGGATACACGGCTGTATCGACAAGCTCCCGCAGCGTGACGATCTGACGAAGAAACGGCGCGCCCATAGAGCGGGGCGCCGCGATTTTCCGCTTCGGCGGCACGCCCCACTATGCCATGGTCTCTGATAGATCGCCTTCTGGCCGCGCGAGGTGTCCGATCTGAGTTCGGTGGACGTACACTCATCCCAGTTTTGTGCTCTTCACGCGAGGATCGACGTTCACGCCGCGCCACCTGACGCCAACGGTTCGCGTATTCGGGTCATGACGTTCGTTGTCTGTGCCTTCTGTGGCCCTGGTGATTTTGTGATGTCGACCTACCGGCGTTTATCGCCGACGAATGTAGGCGAGTGTTACTCCGAAGATTGCGCCAGTCGCCAGCGAGGCAACGAGAAACCAGTTCATTCCCGGCACGCCGAGAAGGGTCAAGAGGCAGGCGACGGCGGCAGCCGCCCCCATGAGGCCGCCACCAAGGTTGACCTTGTCGATCCGAAGAGGATCCCTCATCTCCAAAGAAACCAAGGGAGACCGCGAATCTCCTCCCAAAACTGCAGTCCCAGTCGCACCGAGAGAAATGCGAACAGTGCGGTCGAGACCCCAATGACGCCGAAGAAGATCACGGGATCGTGAGTCTCCACAACGAGCCAGAACCCGAGGACCGAACCGAAGAGGGCCCCCGGGATCGAAACCAGCACGTATCCAATGATCGTGGCGATCTTGGATTGCCTGTTTCGCCTATCTGCCATTGCCCGCTGTTGAGGTCGCCGTCCGGTCGGTCGCGAGACGGAATGCCGCCATTTCCTCGCCGTTGCGAACGAGCAATGTGTCGCCGGCCAGCACCGGGTGGTTCCACGTCTTGCCCGTGATCGCCGGGACACGTCCGAGCTCGGTGAACCTATCGGTGGTCGCCGACACCAGCGCCAACTCCCCTTCCTCGGTGACCACCAGCAGCAGATTCTGCTCGGGCAACAGCACCAGCTGGCCGTTGCCGTATCGGCCGCCCTTCCACTTGCGGGTGCCGTCAACGACGTCGATGCACGCGAGCAGGCTGCCATCGAAACCGTAGGCATGCCCCTCGTGCACGACGAAGTCGTTGAAGTACGGCTTGAGCCCGTTGGTCGACCATCGATTGGTCGCCGACCATCCGCTCGGCCCGTTGGTCAGCGCGAAGCGATGCAAGCCGCTAGTGTCGCCGGCGCTGATCAGCACGTCGCCGTCGGCGGTCATCGCCGGCTGCACGATCGGCGCCGCCATACCGCTCGAGGTCACGGTCACATTCCACAAGGGCGCGCCAGTTGACGGCGATACGCTGGTGGCGCCCTTCGCGTCGAGGAGGAGAATCTGCGACACACCCTGAATGGTGAGCACGTGCGGCGAGCTGTAACCGGGGCCGCCGTCGGGCCCGACCCAACGCGGCTGACCGGACGCCGCATCGTAGGCGACGAGTTTTCCGGCCGCCGCGACGATGACCATGTCGTCGATCAGCACCGGCGAGGCTGAGAAGCCCCAGTCCGGCACTGGCGTGTTGCTGTCGGTGCCGGCGTTGCGCGACCAGATCACGTGGCCGGTTGCCTCATCCAGCACGTTGAGAATGCCGGTGGCGCCGAACGTATAGACGCGGCCGTTGCTCAACGTCGGCGTGCCGCGCGGGCCCGCGCCGCCGTTCGACTCCCAGAACCGCGCCGCGTCACGATGCTTCCACACCGGCGCGCCGGTGCTGACACGATAGGCGGCGACGATCTCTTCCTCGCCGCGTTGTTCCTGTGTATAAAACACGTCGCCGTGCACCGCGAACGACGACCAGCCGGGACCGATCGGCCGACGCCACAATTCTTTCGGCGGCGACGCCGACCAGTCGGTGACGATGTGCACGCCGCGAACGATGCCGTCGCGATCGCGGCCGCGAAACCCCGGCCAATCGAGGGAGGCGTTGACGCCCACCGGCGCCGGGACGGCATCGGGAGGGGCACCGCCTTCGGATTCAATCGCCGGCACCGTCGATGGCGTCGCATTGGACGGGACACGTGTCGCCGGGGCGGGTGCTGGAACGATCGCCGCAGCGGGCGGCGGCGGCGTGTCGTCACCAAGCGCCAGCACGCGGTCCTCCGCCGTCGGTGTCCACCGCCAGGCGAGGTCGTTGTCGAACGCGCCGGTGAATCCACCCGTGCGCACGAGCGTCCAGATCAGGCACGCCGCCACGATCGCCACGGCCATCGTCACGCGGCGCATCCCGACCGGCCAGCGGCGGCTGACCGCCGCCCAGATCACGAACGCGAGGGAGATGCCGGGGACGGCCAGCATCGGAAAGATGAACCCCATCGCCCCGGTGGCGAGCGACACATCGAGCAGCGGATGCGTCGCGGCCATCGCGCCGAGCATCAGCACGACGGCCGCGATGCGATCGAACCACGCCGCGCGGCTGAAGAACACCCACCAAACGATCAGCGCGAGCCAGCCGAGCAGGCCGCCCATCACCGCGAACATCGCCGCGTCCGGAAAGACCAGCGGCAGACCGAATCTCGCCAGCCACTGCGCCGTCACAATCGCCACGCCCGGCCACAGACGGATAGACGACGAGGAACGCTCTGCCGATATGTCGCCGCTCATGTTGTTACCTTCCGTCGATGAGGTCTCCGAGTCCTTCGACTTCGTCGAGTATAGAGCCCTCTTCCTTGCGCCAGCCCTTCGGCTGCGGCGCCGCCCAGTAAATCGTAAACCTGAGACCACGCAGTGTGCGACCCGTCCGGCTAACCGGCTTCGGCTCACCCGCGGCGGCCGCACGAAGGCGATTGTATCCGGCCTGAAAGTCGAACGGCCGCCGTCGGGTGCAGCCGCTGGTTGCCGGCGGACCTACAGACGGCCTCGTCAGCGATCCGCTTCTGGATTCGCCGGGTGGACAAAGCGACGCGTCATACCCCACCAGACCGCGGTGAGCGTGACGATGATCTGCACCAGGATCACGGTCACGAGCAACGTCGGACGACCGGCCAGCAGAACCTCGAGGCCGGGCACCGAAGCAAAGAAGAGTGAGAGATTGGCAAGGTTGAAGCCAACAATGATCGCCAACAGGGCTCGGCCTCCACGGTATACCCACCAGCATGCAACGCCAAACCCAAGTTCGAGGACAAACGCGCCAGCCGGAAACCGTTGATAGAGATATGTGCCGTATCCATCGCCACCGACCAACGGTGCCAGGGCGATGTCTCCATCATGAGTCGCCAGGTCAAGAAAAAGGTGAGACACAATTCCGATGCCAACCGCAGCACCGAGTCGCGGACGTCGAAGGGAGACGCCAAGTAGCCACGCCAGGACGGCGGCACCGACCATCGTCGCGACGGAATGCGAGTAGGGCATGAACTCGAGATGGATGTCGCCAACGTAACGAACCACTGACTCGGTCGTGGTTCGCTCGATGCCCAGGTAGTTCAGAACCACCCAGAGCATCTCCATCGCCTGAACGGAGATCAGAATCGGCACTATTGGGACATCTGGGTATTTGCGCCGAATCAGAAGGACCGTGGCAGCGTGGTTGATCGCGAACATCTGCTCTCCGTAATCAACGAGCGTCAACCCATCGAATCTCGTCCGGCTAACTAATTATGGAGTCGACCGCTGGGGCTCTCAAACAGCCATCCCAGCTCGCATCGGCACCACGGATTGTCGCTTCGTCCTGCAGCCGAAAAGGGTAACACGCCGCGAGTCCGCATCTCTCGTCCCGCGTTGGATGTGCGCCGACCAGAAAACCACCGGAACGGTCAGGGCCAGCGAGAGCGAGAACTTGTCGCGAAACATTGTCGACTATGGCCTTCGTGCTGGTCGTGGCTCCGGTGTTCCGCGGACGCCTTTCCGTGCTCCTCATGCGAGCCGCGGCCAGCGTGGGCATCGGTTTCGTGGCGGTGTTGGTGCGGTGTGGCCTTGTTCATGGCGCAACCTCTCCGATGGCGAGCGCTCGAATCACGCGACGAGCCCAGCCACCACGTACAGCACGGCTGCGAGGCCAGCAGCGGCGAAGTTATAGGGGGCCGCGTAGCGCAGATACTTGGCGTGGTCCGCGTGCGCGATGTTCGACGCCATATTGGTCATTCCTGCAACAGGGGAAGTGACGTCGCCGAACGTGCCTCCGGTGATGACGGCAGCAACGCAAAGTGGAACGCTT